>NZ_JBWKTH010000012.1:0-172104 GCF_059420225.1 Pseudomonas sp. GW821-FHT04D07 | reverse complement strand
CCCCCCCCCCCCCCCCCCCCCCCCCCTCCCCCCCCCCCCCCCCCTCCCCCCCCCCCCCCCCCCCCCCCCCCCCCCCCCCCCCCCCCCCCCCCCCCCCCCCCCCCCCCCCCCCCCCACAACGGCTCTACTTCACTAAAGCTCCATCCCACCCAAGCCCCCTGTAAAAACTCCACCCCCACAGACTATCTGCACTTTTCAAATTGAATGCTATTTGAGACTGGCGGCAACCTTGTTGGCCACATCCCCGGGCAACCAGGCCTTCCAGATCTCCGGATGTTCCTTGAGGAAAGCCTCTGCCACCTGACGTGGCGGCAGGCGCTCCTCGCTCATCTTCGCCAGCGCCTGGTTCAACACACCGATCGGCAGGTCGACCTTGCTGAAAAACGCCACCACCTGCGGATATTGCTTCCTGAACGGCGCCGAGACGCCAATGCTCAACTTCGAGGCCAGCGAACGGCTCGGCTTGGGGTCGGGATTATTCGCGTCCGTCAGGGTTTTCCAGGCTTGCGCATCAAAGGCCGGTTCCTCCAACTGGACCAGCTTGAACTTGCCCAACAGCGGCGTCGGCGACCAGTAGTAGAACAGGATCGGCTTGCCACGACGAATCGACGAGGTGATCTCCGCATCCAGTGCCGCCCCGGAACCACTGCGAAAGTTCACATAACTGTCGGTCAGGCCATAGGCCTTGAGCTTCTGCTGGTTGACGATTTCCGATGTCCAGCCGATCGGGCTGTTGAGAAAGCGGCCCTTATCCGGGGACTCCGGATCGCGGAAGACATCCTTGTAACGGGCCAGGTCCGCGACCCCGCGCAGATCCGGCGCCAGGGGCTTGATACCGCGCTCCGGATCACCCTTGATCACGTACTCGGGCACCCACCAACCCTCCGTCGCACCCTTGACGGTATCGCCAATGGCCGCGACCTCACCCGCCGCTTCAGCCTTGACCCACACCGGGCTGCGTCCGGCCCACTCCTCGCCGATCACCTGGATATCATTCTTGGCCAGGGCCGTTTCCAGGGTCACGGTAGTGCCGGGCAGCATATCGGTTGGCAGGCCGTAACCTTTTTCGACGATATATCGCAGGATATCGGTAATCAGGCTGCCACTTTCCCAGTTCAGGTCGGCAAAGTGGATCGGCTGGGGAGCGGCCCGAACCGCAAGCGGCATGGTGCTGACACAGAGTACCGTCAGGGCGCTGGCGAACAGCGCGCGAAATCCTTTCATGGAATTACCTCAATCGCAGGTCGTCTCTCGGCGAAAAGTCCGAAAGCCCAGAAATCTTCAGTCACTTGAACTGTAGTCGAGGTTCCCGGATTGCCGCGCCAGCGATCAGGTCAAACTCATTGTTCGCTGGCCTTGAAGGTCAGTTCACCCTTGCGCCAGCGGGCAGCCTTCTTGGTCACGTCCTTGAGCGTCTTGCTCAAGGTACCCTGCAACTGTTCGTGGGCGGCAAACACCATCACGACGGTATGCCCTTCCTTGAATACAATGCCATGGCCTTCCGGCACGCTGACATAGGCATAGTCGCCCAGGCCATAGACCGTCAGTTTGATCTCGCGAAACTTGATGTCGAACTTGCCGCCTTCGCGACTGGGCAATACCGCGGCGCGAAAATGGTCGCCCACTTTCAGTTCCAGGCGCGGCTTGTCATCGACCACCAGGGAAGTTTCGGTGTCGATCTCGGCAATGTAGATGCCTTCGGCGGTTTGTTCGGTGATATAGACAAAACGTGATTGAAACTGTTTGACCAGCTTGGCCCGAAGATCACCCAGTACAAACAGTGCATGCATATCCAGATTACTGACTGCCAACGAAAAGTCCTCAAACTCGAAAAATGAAGCCGCCCGGCAAGTGTCAGGCAACACAAAACGATCGGTCACTGCCGCCGGTTACTGAATAGAAAGCCCTGGTGTTTGCCCCGGTGGCCTGGCGATGGCCACCGGTGCGCAGAAAGCCTAATGGATACAAGGTCCCATGACTTCTGCGAAGCGTCATCAGCGCTTGAAGGAAAACACCGCATTGCACCGATCACGGGAAACCGGCAACTGAATTTGCGAGGGAAGGCCTTCTTGAAAAAAAGTAATTTCCGACATGCAGATTGCAAAAAATGCCCTGGATGAAATCAGTCCCCTGGCACAGAGAGTGATTCTAGAACACGTCAGGCCATTCGGGCCAATCAAACTACCCGTGGGTAGCCTCTTACAAGACAAAAAGTACTCGATTGTGTCCAGTCTGTCGCAAATACCTTGTCAAAACCCTCTTCGCCCCTACAGACCGACGCCCTGCGGTCGATAAGCTGGCAAGCGTCATTCCATGAGGATCACCGATGATCAACTTGAATCCATCCCTGACCCCGTCCGCGTTCCTGCTGTCGCCACTCGAAGAGACTGGCAGCTCCAGCAGCCGTCTGTCGTCCGGCCCGCTGGCGGGCGAAGAGCGTGGGTCGAATCTGCCGGGCGACAGTCTCGCGGCCAATGCAAAGGCGGCGAAGGATCGGGTCAAGAAGCTCAGGGCACAGATCGAGCAGCTTCAGCAAAAACTGCGCAAGGCCAATGCGCAGCTGGCGGCGACCAAAAGCGCCCGTCACCTCGACGAAGCCGCTCGCGAAGCCGCGGTCCAACCGGCCAAAGCGCAAGTTGCCGCTATTGGCAGCGCATTGAATGGCACCAGTAGCGCATTGTTCATGGCGGAAAAGCTGATGGCCGGGATGATCGACACCTCGGCCTGAGTAACTCCCCACGATCTTGCGGCGCTTGAACCGACGCCATCGCCAGCAAGCCGGCGGCTACCGTTCAGTGTCGCTCACAGCCTTATTTTTCCGGCTTGTAGCCCAGGCGCAATCCGCCCCAATGGCGGCCTTTGACCATGATCGGCACCGACAGGTCATGCATCAACTCACCGGTATCACGAGTGTAGGTCTGCAACAGCAGCGGCTGCTGGTGGCTGCCACAGCGGATCCCCGTACGGTCATCGAACTTGCGCTTGGTCCGATTGTGCAGCGCATCCTGCTGCGGGTCGCCGCTCAGCGGCCGGCAAAACGCCTGGTTATGGGTCGGCACATAGCCCTGGGGCGTACAGGCAATGGCGAACACCAGGCCTTCATGGCGGGCCAGCAAAGGCTCCTGGATTGCCGGCAGGACCTGATCGGTGTAACGGTCGAAACGCGTCTGGTATTTGGCCGGTGAAGTATTGGCAATCGGCTGGTAAGTGCGGTCGAACAGGTCATCGAGACTGATGCGGCTCTGCTCGATATCCGCCTCGAAACGCGCGGCAATCTGTCCGGCCCCTTCCCGGGCCAGGTCGTAGACCCGCTGGTGGTAGTCATCCAGGCCGACCTCGGCGAGGCGTTGGCTGATGGTCTCGGCCTGCCCTTCCATCTGGATCGCCGCCTGGGTCAGATGGCGGGTCTGCTGGTCGCTGACAGCCAGATCACCGCGCATCTGCTCCACCGCCGTGAACAAACTCTCCAGTTGCTCGCGGTTGCTCTGGGCGCCGCGGGCGATCTCGCCGACCTGGGCTTCGACACTGGCGGCCAGACCGGCGATATTTTCCAGATGCCGACCGGTATTCTCGACCTGCTCCACGCCACCGTCCAGGTCCTCGGCCAGTTGGCGAATCTGTCCGACGACCTGGGTGGTGCGTTGCTGGATATCGGCCACCATGACCCCAACCTCATCGGTCGCCGTGGCGGTGCGCCCGGCCAACCCACGGACTTCGTCGGCCACCACGGCAAAGCCGCGACCATGCTCGCCGGCGCGCGCCGCTTCGATGGCGGCGTTGAGGGCCAGCAGGTTGGTCTGACTGGCGATCGCCTGGATCACCAGGGTCACCCGCTGGATTTCCTCGCTGCGCAGGCTCAAGGCCTCGATCAACTCGCGGCTGGCGTTGGCCTGCTGGCTGAGTCGGTGCATGCGACCGATGGACTCCGATAGCACCGTATGCCCTTCGGCGCTGCTGCTGCGGGCCTCGCTGGCTGAACCCAGGGCCTGCTGGCTCAATTGCGAGGTGGCCTGCTCGGTGTCAATGACCTGTTCGGCGCTGGCGACAATCTGCGCAGCGGCGCTGAGTTGCGACTGCACCTTGCCGGCCAGTTGCTTGACCGAAAAGGCCACGCCGGCGGCGGACAGAGCGTTATGACTGGTGGTACGGGAAAGGTCACGGGTCAATTGCGCCAGGGCATCGTCGCTGCTCTGGACCGATAACACCGGGGCCTTGCGCATCCGCAGGCGCGGCAGCCAGACCAGCAACAGCGCCAGGGGCAGACAAACGCCCAAGGGCCAACCGGCAAAGGCCATGGCGGACAACAATAACGCCAGCCCCACACTCTGTATCAAAGGTGTCAGCCAGCGCCGCGCCGGTTTCGATTGCGCGGCCACATGCGACCCGACCCCAGGCAGAATTCCTTCTCCAGACATGTACTTACCCACCGTGAGCGTCTAATTGTTTTTTTCCATTAAACGCCACTATAGGGCCATTAGCTATGGTCCGTTAGTTGTAGGGCGCTTGAATCAACAATAGTTGCTGTGGGTCAAGTATGGAGCCGGGCTTGCTGGCGATGAACGATGCGCGGATTGACAGAAACAGCGCATCGTTCCGGATCGCCGGCAAGCCGGCTACCGAGGGCAGATCAAGCTTGGCGCTGGTGCTTGTCGATCTGCTCGTGACGTTCCTGGGCTTCGATGCAGTACTTGGTGGTCGGGCTGATCAGCAGGCGCTTGAGGCCGATCGCCTCGCCACTGTCGTCGCACCAGCCGAAGGAGTCGTCGTTGATGCGCAGCAGCGCCTGTTCCAGCTGCGGCAGCATACGCTGGTCGCGGTCGATGGCGTTCACCAGCCAGGTACGTTCTTCTTCAACGGAAGCGGCGTCAGCCGGATCAGCCGGGGTATCGAGACTCTCGATGGCAATACGGTTCTGCTCGATACGCTCGTGGGTTTCGACTTTCATCGCTTGCAACAGCTCGGTAAAGAAAGCCAGTTGCTCGGCGTTCATGTAGTCGTCCGCCGGCATGGCCAGCAACTTTTCCTTTGTCATTGATTTCTCTATAGAAAATACGTGCATTAAGGCGAATTAGGGAGCGTTCTGCACACCTGAGGGGATGCACAGAAAGGCGCCGTCCATTCCAAGCGCCACCCGGCACTCAATTTACGAGGGGCGGCAGTCTAAGGCCGAGTTATCGAGTCAGCAACTGAAATGACAGCAAAAACCTCCGATACGCCCACACAGGCGCTCTGGCGCCCGTCCCGTGGAGACGTATCGGAGTGTGTTTATAACAAGAAATTCGCCGCAAAGCGCCTGTTAAGGAGACAAATGGTCACGCAGCGCGCGGCGTAGCACTTTGCCCACGGTGGTCTTGGGCAGCTCCTCGGTGCGAAACTCGACAATCCGCGGCACCTTGTACCCCGTCAGATACTCCCGGCAATGCGCCAACAGTTGGGCCTCGCTCAAGGCCGGATCCTTGCGCACCACGAAGATCTTCACCCGCTCCCCGGTCACCTGATCGGCCACACCGATGGCCGCCACTTCCGCGACACCGGGGTGCAGGGCGACCACATCCTCGATCTCGTTGGGGTACACGTTGAAACCTGAGACCAGGATCATGTCCTTCTTACGATCCACCAGGCGAATGAAACCCTGTCCATTCATCACCCCGATGTCGCCGGTCGACAGCCACCCAGCCCGGTCCAGCACTTGGGCGGTCTCCTCCGGGCGCTGCCAGTAGCCTTTCATTACCTGCGGGCCACGGACCTGCAACTCGCCCTCTTCGCCAAGCTCGGCCAACTCGCCGTCTTCGCGCATGAACCGCACCCAGGTCGACGGCAATGGCACGCCAATGGTCCCGCTGAAGTCGCCCTCGCGCATCCGCGCGATATCGATCGGGCTGATACTGACCACCGGCGAACACTCAGTCAGCCCGTAGCCTTCGATGATCGGCACCCCGGTCACCTCCTTCCAACGCCGGGCCACGGCGGTATGGGTGGCCATGCCGCCGGCAATCGCCAGCTTCAGATCGGAAAAGTCGCGAGCACGGAAGTCCGCGCTTTCCAGCAGCCCGTTGAACAGGGTATTGACCCCGACGATGCCGCTGAACTTCTCCTTGCGCAGGATCATCTGCACCCGCTTCACATCACGGGGGTTGGCGATCAGGATATTGCGCCCGCCCAGGCACATGAACATCAGGCAGTTCACCGTCAGCGACAGCACGTGATACAGCGGCAGCAGGGTGACATTGGTTTCCTGCTGGCGCTCATCCAGCTGGTTGCCAACCCAGGCCTTGGCCTGCATCAGATTGGCGAGGATATTACGATGGGTGAGCATCGCCCCCTTGGCATCGCCCGTGGTGCCGCCGGTGTATTGCAGGAAGGCAATGTCATCGTGGGCCAGCTTGACCTTCCTGGCCTGCAACCTCGCGGCCTGCTTCATCAGCCGTGGAAAACGGATCGCCCCCGGCAGATGGAAGCGCGGCACCTGTTTCTGGACATGTCGCAGCACAAAGTTCAAGGCCGCGCCCTTGAACGTCCCCACCAGATCGCCGATTGCCGCCACCACGATGTTTTTCAGCGCACTGCCGGGCAGCGCCTGCTCCAGGGTGTGGGCGAAGTTCTCGAAGATCACCACGGTCTCGGCACCGCTGTCCTTGAGCAAGTGCCTGAGCTCATGGGCGGTGTACAGCGGATTGACGTTGACCACCACGGCCCCCACCAGCAGGGTCCCGAACAGACAGATCGGGTATTGCAGGCAGTTGGGCATCATCAGGGCTACACGATCGCCCTTCTTCACCCCCCGGGACTGCAGCCAGGCGGCAAAGGCAAAGGCGCGCCGCTCCCATTCGAGGTAGCCCATCTCGGTCCCGATGCTGACGTACGCAACGCGCTCGCGATATTTCTCCATATGTTCGAGAAACACCTCGCGCAACGATGGATAACGGTCGATTTCGGTTTCGATATCGGCGGGAACCCCCGGCTGGTAGGCGTTCAACCAGATGCGCTGATCAATGCTGTGCAGGCTTGCGACACTCATGGCAGTCTCCTTGTTGTTGTTTTATTTTTCGACGATGGCGGTCACGCCCAGCCCGCCGGCGGCACACACGGAGATCAGTCCGCGTCCCTGACCACGCTCGTCGATGGCCTTGGCCAAGGTCGCCAGCAGGCGCCCGCCGGTGGCGGCAAATGGATGCCCGCAGGCCAGGGAGCCGCCATTGACGTTGAGCTTGTCACGGTCGATCGAGCCCAACGCGGCGTCCAGGCCGAGGCGTTCACGACAATAGTCGGGGTCCTCCCAGGCCTTCAGGGTGCAAAGCACCTGGGCGGCAAAGGCTTCGTGGATCTCGTAGAAGTCGAAGTCCTGCAGCGTCAGGCTTTCGCGGGCGAGCATTCGCGGCACGGCATAGGCCGGTGCCATCAGCAAGCCCTCGGTACCATCGACGAAATTCACCGCCGCGGTTTCGCCGGTACGCAGATAAGCCAGCACCCGCTGGTTGTTCGCCCGGGCCCATTCCTCGCTCGCCAGCAGGACCACCGAGGCCCCATCGGTCAACGGCGTCGAGTTGCCGGCGGTCAGGGTGCCGTTGCGTTTGTCGTAAGCCGGCCCCAGACCGGCGAGCTTCTCCAGGCTGCTATCGGCGCGCAGGTTGTTATCGCGTTTCAGCCCGCGATAAGGGCTGATCAGGTCATCGAGGAAACCGCGCTTGTAGGCGACATCAAGGTGTTGGTGACTGGCCAGGGCCAGTTCGTCCTGGGCCAGTCGGCGGATCTGCCAGCGCTTGGCCATTTGCTCGCAATGCTCGCCCATGGACAAGCCGGTACGCGGTTCGCCGTTGCGCGGCAACAGCGGGTTGAAGAACATCCCCGGACGGACCCCGAGCAGGCTGCGCAGCTTGTCGCCCAGGCCCTTGGCCCGGTTGGCCCGCAGCAGGATCTGACGCAGGGCTTCGTTGATCGCGATGGGCGCATCCGAGGTGGTATCGGCACCGCCGGCGATTCCCACCTCGATCTGCCCCAGGGCAATCTTGTTGGCCACCAGCAACGCTGCCTCAAGACCGGTGCCGCAGGCTTGCTGCACATCGTAGGCCGGGGTCTGCGGCGACAGGGTGGTGGACAGCAGGGACTCGCGGGCCAGGTTGAAATCCCGCGAGTGCTTGATCACCGCCCCGGCGGCGAACTCCCCCAGGCGCTTGCCCTCCAGGCCGTAACGATCGATCAAGCCCTGCAAGGCGGCTACCAGCAGATCCTGGTTACTGTCCTGGGCGTAGACGGTGTTGGAACGGGCAAACGGAACCCGATTGCCACCGAGGATGGCGACCCGACGCACCGGCGCCGGATTGAAACTGTAGTGACTCATGACCGATCTCCCCGGATAAAAAGCCCGCGCATATGCGGTTTGTCCCCCGCCCTGTTGCGCACTTCGAACTCATGGCGCGTGCCGGTCGGCGGCACATTCCACAGCGTGGCACCGCCGGGCAGGAAGATCGGCAGTTTGAACTCGCAAGTCAGCTCGGCGGCCGCCAGCGGATACGGCGGTTGTTGCGCCGCCAGCGCCCGACCCAGGGTCCACATGCCATGGGCAATGGCCCGCGGAAAACCGAACAGGCGCGCCCCCAGCCAGGAGGTATGGATCGGATTGTGATCGCCGGACACCCGGGCAAAACGCCGCCCCAGGTCCGCCGGCAACGACCAGCGCTGGGTCCACACCAGGGCCGTTTCGTCCAGGTCCAATGCGCCCTGCCAGGGCTCGCCCTGGGGCGTGACCACGCCACGGCGCAGATACAGGCTTTCACTTTCCCAGACCAGGCCGCCACCGCCTTTGGCCCGGGTGACGATCTGCACCGCCTGGCCCTTGGGGTGTGCCACCCAGCGCTCGCAATGCACCTCCAGGCGCAAGGCCTGCCCGATCTCCAGGCGCTGATACTGGCGAATGCGATTGGCCAGGTGGACCATGCCGCTGGCCGGCCAGGGAAAGGTCGGGCTGGTCAGCAACAGCAAGTGCAGAGGCAGGGCCAGGTTATGGGGAAACGGCAACGGCACCCCATGTTCAGGGCGAAAGCTACAGGCCCGGGCGTAACGGCTAATGTCCGCGTCCAGCAACTCCACCGCCGGCCGGACCAGTCGTTCATCGGGCAAGCGCGGCGGCCCGTCGAGCTTGGGTTTACGCAAGCTGCGCAGGCCGAGCCAGAGCAGGCGGGCGCCGGAAGGCGGCGGGTCGATGAGACGAATCGAGGAGTCGGCTTTCATCATTCAGGCCCCCAGCAGGCTTTGCCCGCAGACGCGGACCACCTGTCCATTGATCCCGCCGGAAGCCGGATGCGCCAGCCAGGCAATGGTTTGCGCGACGTCCTCGGGTTGCCCGCCCTGGGCCAATGAATTCATCCGCCGTCCTGCCTCACGGATCAGCCAGGGAATCTTCGCGGTCATCTGGGTTTCGATAAACCCCGGTGCCACCGCATTGACCGTCACCTGCTGGCGCGCGGCCAATGCCGCCAGCCCCTGGACCAATCCGATCACCCCGGCCTTGGACGCGGCGTAGTTGCTTTGCCCCAGGTTGCCGGCGATGCCGGAAATCGACGACACGCCGATAATCCGCCCGCCAGGATTGATCGCCTGCCCCTCCAGCAGGGCCGTGCTCAACCGCAACGGTGCCTCCAGATTCACCGCCATGACCTTGCGCCAGGCGGCTTCGGTCATTTTCGCCAGGGTCTTGTCCTGGGTGATGCCGGCGTTGTGCACGACGATATCGAAAGCACCCTGCTCGCCAGCGCATGTCAGCAGCCGCTCGACCGCCTGGGGCGCGGTAATATCCAGGGCCAGCGCGGTTCCCCCGAGGGATGCCGCCACGCCTTGCAACTCGGCTTCCACCGCTGGAATATCCAGGCAAATAACCTGGGCGCCCTCACCGGTCAGTGCCTGGGCGATGGCCAGGCCGATGCCGCGACAGGCCCCGGTCACTAGGGCACGTTTCCCGGTAAGCGGCTTGTCCCAGAGAATATCCCCGGGCACATCCACCGACTCGGTGATCCGCACCACCTGACCGCAGACAAACGCCGAGCGCCGGGACAGGAAGAAACGCAGGCTGCTGTCCATTTCCGTCTCGGCACCAGGCTCGACGTACAACAGTTGCGCAGTGATCGCCCGCCGCAGCTCCTTGCCCAGGGAACGCACAAAACCCTCCAGGGCCCGTTGCGCCACGGTCTGGGCCAGTGTCGCGCACAGTTCCGGCGGCGTGCCGAGGACCAGCACCCGGCCATGGGCATTCAGGCGCCGGACATTGGCGTGGAAGAACCGGTACAACTCGTCCAGTTGCTGCACTTCAGCCAGGCCGCTGGCATCGAAGACCAGCCCCTGGACCTTGACCGTGGACGGCGCATCAATGCTCGCCGGGACCGCAGCCACGGTCTCGGTAGCGGCGAAGATCCGTTGCAGCTCGCCCAGCAGGCGGCCCTGCGGCCCGGCAGCCAGCACCACCGGGTTGAGCAAGTTGCCTGACTGGCCTTGACGATAACGTCGCAACGGCAAGGGTTGCGGTAAGCCCAGGGTACGGGCGAGCCAGCGGCCCCAGGGGGTATTGACGAACGAAAGGTAACCATCAGCCATGATTAGATTCCGATAAACCCGAGAAAAATCATTAAACCGGGTTGCCCGCGGCTACCCGACGCTTGCCCAGGTTTTTGTCGGCCTGGTCGAGATACGCCTGGCGCCGCTGCAACGCCTCCAACAGACCAAAGTCCTGGGGAAAATCATCCACCTGGATCGCATGGTCGGCATATTCAACATAGCGCCCAAGCAGCTCGTCCTCTTCACCACTGATCAGTTGCAAGTCCAGAGCCAAGGCCCGCCAAGGGCCGAAGGCCTCGCGGGAAATCGGCAACGGCGCCACCAGCCCCTGGCGAACGGCCGGTTTCAGGCGCGCGTCAATCAGTTCCACCTGGGGCAGCAAGCGGAACGCCAGCTCGCCGTAGGCCAGCTTGTCGATATCCGGCTGCGGGATATAGGAGTCGGCCAGCAACCGGTCGCGACTCTCGCCCGGGGTTTGCACCAGTTCGGCGACTTCGGCCAGCAGCCGATCGGAAGGTTTGCCCCGGGCTATGCCGAACGGAAACGCCAGGCCGCGAATGATCCGGCTGGCCGCTTTCGAAGGATAATTATCGAGGGTTTCGCTCAAGGCTTCATGGGCGCGCCACAGGGCGTCCTGGGCCGCCCAGTGCACCAGCGGCAGGTCCGCACGTGACCGGCCGTCGTCATCGAAGCGCTTGAGGACACAAGACAGGATGTAGAGCTGCGAGAGGATATCGCCAAGCCGCCCGGTGATACTTTCCTTGCGCTTGAGGGCCCCGCCCAGCACGCCCATGGAAATATCCGAGGCCAGCGCCAGCACCACCGACAGGCGCTCGATCTGCCGATAATAAGGAGCCAGTGCCGGATCGCTTTGCGCCGGCGCCTTGAGTAGCCGGCCGGCCGTCAGCCCGTGCACCGCGGCCCGGACCGTGTTGGCCAGGACAAAACCGATATGGCCGAACATCGCCTGGTCGAAAGCTTCCAGCCCCTCGGGCCCCTGGCGACGGGCCGCCTCCATTTCACGCAATACGTAGGGATGACAGCGGATCAGCCCCTGGCCATAGATGATCAGGCAGCGGGTCATGATATTCGCGCCCTCCACCGTGATGGCAATCGGGCTTTGCTGGTAGGCCCGGGCCAGGAAGTTGTTCGGCCCCATGCAGATACCCTTGCCGGCGGCGATGTCCATGCCGTCGTTGACAATGGCCCGGGCCCGCTCGGTCACGTGGTACTTGGCGATGGCGGAGATCACCGAGGGTTTCTCGCCGGCATCCAGGGCGGCCACCGAGACCTTGCGCACCGCATCGCAGGCATACAGATGCCCGGCCATGCGCGCCAGCGGCGCCTGTACCCCTTCGAACTTGCCGATGGGCAAGCCGAACTGCTTGCGCATCGCGGCATAGGCCGTGATGCCGCGCACGGCGACCTTGCCTAGGCCGACATTGGCCGAAGGCAGGGAAATCACCCGGCCGGCGGCCAGGCATTCCATCAGCATGAGCCAGCCATTACCGACCTGCTCGCGACCGCCGATCACCCACCCCAGGGGAATAAAGACCTGCTTGCCCTGGGTCGGACCGTTCTGGAACACCGCGTTGAGCGGCCAGTGTCGACGACCGTGTCGCACCCCCGGATGGGAGGTGGGGATCAACGCGCAGGTGATCCCCAGGCTGCCCGGGCTGCCCAACAGGCCGTCGGGGTCTTCGGCGCGGAACGCCAGGCCCAGCACCGTGGCGATCGGGCCCAGGGTGATATAGCGCTTGTCCCAGGTGACGCTGAAGCCCAGCACTTCCTCACCTTCGAAAGTGCCCTTGCAGACCACCCCGAGATCGGGAATCGCCCCAGCGTCGGAACCGGCGTAGGGACTGGTGAGGGCAAAACAGGGAATGTCTTCGCCCCGGGCCAGACGAGGCAGATAGTACTGGCGCTGGGCCTCGGTACCGTAATGCAGGAGCAGTTCGGCCGGCCCCAGGGAGTTGGGCACCATCACTGAGATCGCCGCCGCCGAACAGCGGGTCGAGAGTTTCATCACCACTTGGGAATGGGCATAGTGGGAGAAGCCCTTTCCGCCGTATTGACGGGGAATGATCATGCCGAGAAAGCCAGCCTCCTTGGTGTACTGCCAGGCCTGGGGTGAAAGGTCCTGCCAGACCTGGGTGGTTTCCCAGTCGTTGGCCATGTCGCAGAGGGTTTCCACCTCGTTGTCGAGAAAGGCCTGTTCTTCTTCGCTCAAGCTTGCCGGCGCGGCTGTCAGCAGGCGCTCCCAGCGCGGTTGGCCGCTGAACAGCTCGGCGTCCCACCAGACGGTCCCGGCCTCGATCGCGGCGCGCTCGGTGTCGGACATGGCCGGCATGATCCGGCGAAACAGGACCAAGGCCTTGCGTGAAAACAGGGCCCGACGCAAGGGTCTGACCGCCAGCACCACGGCCGGGACCAGGGTCAACAGCCCGCCGATGGCAATGCCTAGTGGCCCGACCACACCGAACAGATAACCGCTTCCCAGCCAGACCAGCACGCCCGCCAACCACAGGCGGGCGGACGCCTGCCGATACCCGAGGGCCAAGGCCCCCGCCACTGCCAACAACAGCCAGAAAGTCATGAGCACACCTCTTTGAACATTCAGGAAAAACCACCGGCGACGAGGGCGAATGGCGCTAGGGGCAGCCATCGACACGACGACTCGCAGGCTTCTACCTTACAAAGAATAGAATCGTTTTAAAATTATTTTTTAAATAAAAATTTATATTTTATGCCGAACAAAAAAACCGATCGAGTCGGTTCTTTGGAAGCGTCTTTCCGCAAGGCACAGCACGCCCCTGTAGGAGCCGGCCAGCCGGCTCCTACAAATTTCGCCGCACCTGAGCACAGCGCAATGACAGAAGTTGCTATCAGAACTTGTAAGTCGTCGACAGACTGACCACTTCGCCGGAGGCCTCTACCTTGCCATCGAGTGTCGAGCCACCGAGCCGATCCACGTTCTGGGTATGGATCGGGGACTCTTTCACGAACTGCCGTGAATATGCGCCATCGATGCTCAACCCCGGTATTTCCTTGATTTCATAACCGAAGCCCAGGGAAGTAAACCAGCGGTCGTTGTCCGGAATACGAGGGTCGCGGGTCGAGTTACGGGTTGGCGTCTGGTCGAAGGCCACACCGGCGCGCAGCGTCAGGCGATCGGTGAACTTATAGTCCCCCCCCAGCGAGTACATCATGGAATCCTTGTAGTTATAGGGAATGGCCACAATGACATTGCCGTCGGACTTCAGCGTCAGATCCTTGAAGGAAGACCACTGGGTCCAGGTTGCACTGACGCCCAGGGTGAAACGGTCGCTGAACACATGCACCCAGTCCAGGCCGGCCGTGGCGGGGATATCCAACTGGGTACTGGCGTTGGCACCGTCCGGATTAAGACTGAGCCCAGGATAGGCCAGCCCCACCAGCGTCTCACCATTGGGCCCCAACGGCTGGGTGGTGTACTGCCTGCCGAGCGCATCGGCGTAGATATTGTATTTACCCTCCAGCTTGTTCTTGATCTTGGCGTGATAGTTCAGCCCGAGGGTGTCCCGATCGGTCGGTTTCCAGACCACCCCGGTAAACCAACCGACCGAGGTATTGTCCACCTTGACCCGCATCAGGTTCGAGCCGACGCCCGATGGGAAGGGAATGCCCCCCAGCCCCGGGGACAAGGCCGCCGCGCCAGTCAGGTTGAGGTTCTGGCTGACGAACCCATTGGTGTGTTGCACGATAACACCACCGCCCACCGAAAAGGCATCGTTGACCTTGAACGACAGCGAGCCCGTGAGCCCCACGGTCTCGATCTTGGTATCCACGGCAAAGTCACGACCTTTCCAGTCTTCGTCCCAGGTACTGCGCATCCCCTGCGGAACTACCTGGCTAAGGCCAAAAGCAAAACGATCATTGATCGGTATGACCAGAAACCCGGTTGGAACCCAGGCCGTAAAACCGCCTTGGCCACCATCGCCTGTCAGGGGCACAGCGTCGCCGGGAATGCCATTGGCATCCACGGGGGTCCGCGAGGCAGGATTGCCCTGATAGTCGGTGGCGGTCCCCGTATACTTCAGTTTGATACGCGCATAGTCGACCGTGAACTGACCCACACTCTGATCAATAAAGGCCATTGCCGCCGGGTTGTTATAGGCAGCACTGGGGTCGTTCTTGAACAGCGAACCGCCCCCGAAAGCACGCCCCCAGCCAGGTGCACCGTAGGTGGGTGTCGAAAAGCCGCCGGCCTCGACAGGCCCTGCACTCACCAACCCGCCCAGAACAGCCAGTGCGACAGCGACGTGCAATTGTTGTTTCTTATTATTCATGCCCCACTCCTTATTATTATCAACCGCAACAGGTCATCCCGGCTAACCAGCACTCAACAGACGCCTCCGGGGAGGCGCCGGTCTTATCAACGAGTGATCAGCACGTTGCTCTCAACCCAACCTCAAGGGTTGGTGATGACAAAGGTCGGATTAGGTGCGACGCTGAGTGCGGTGATGCTGCAACTGCCCACGGCCTGGGCACTTGGAACGGTCAACGCGCCGCCACCATAGTTGGTGCTGATATTGGCAGTGCCACAGTTTGAAATAACACTGAAGCTGACGCCGGACACCGTTGCGGTGCTGGTGCTGGTCGGCGTCAGCGTCCAGGGCAGGTTTTGCATCACTGGTACACTGCACAGGGAGTTGGAACCACTGACAGTGGCCGCGGTAATCGACGCCGAGGAGCCGTCAACAGCGGTCTTGCCCGTGAACGTGATGTTGCAGGTCACGGGCAGGTTGAACGACGCCGGGGATTTCACCGTAATGGTGCCGGGTGCGCTGAAGTTGGTATTGACCGGAGTAATGGTAGCAGCGTTGACCATGGATGCCGCGCCTAAGCAGACAGCAATGGCAGTGAACGATACAAAAGTCTTGATGCCTTTCATTGTTGTTATTCCTCACATGTTATGGCGATTCATTTCGCCGGGGAGTAATGGCCGTTAACGGACAACACGGAGTACCACGACAGCAACAGCGACCGAGCTTCCTTTTCCAGCCAAATTTTCAAAGTCCGCAATGTAACTTTTCAACACCCGACAAACGCCGGGTCAGTCAATTCAGGGTACGACCCGAAAGTTCGCCGGCATCTGGATCGACACCGTCTTGATAGTGCAACCACCGTCCAGCGCCACATCGGCTGCCTGGAGTTTTCCGCTGCTGTTGCTCCAGGAGCCGTGCGCCGTGGTCGGTCCACAATCGCCACCGACAAACGGCGCATGCACCGTGACCTGGATGCCGGACATCGAGCCACTGCCTTCATCCTTGGCCACCAGCTTCCAGGGCAGGTGCGTGGCCTCGACCTGGCCGCATTTCAAACCGCCGTCGAAACCGACCTTCTCGACACTGGCATAGCTGCCGTCAGCGCTGATCCGGCCGCTGACTTCAATGGTGCAGTCGGCATTGATGATGCTCTTGGCAAAACTGATCGGACCCTTGGCGCTGAACTCGCTATTGGCCGGTTCCATCCGCGCGGCGGCAAATGCCGGCGCCACGGCCGACAACCCCAGCAGTACCGCAAGTACCCGAACAGCTAATCGAACTCTTTGCATGGTTGAGGTCCTTCCTGGTACTTATTGTTGTTTTTATGGGCCAACTTCATTTTTTCCTCGGGCGCCCTCCGCCAATCGCGGCGTGAGTTTTCCCGCCATGCGCACTTTCAAGGGTGGGCATGTTGTTTGACGGTTCCATTCAATAGGTGTGGCGGGTACCGTAGCGCTCCAATAACTCCACGCGTTTGGACGACTGCAAGTTGGCCAGTCTTATATTCCCTTCGTAGTGGGCCAGGACCCGATGATCCATCAGGCGTCGCCAAAGAAACGGTACATAAGCCCAGACCATCATGCTCGCGTATCCGTAAGGCAGTTGCGGTGACTCATCGAAGTGTCGCAAGGCCTGATAACTACGCGTCGGATAGGCATGGTGATCGGAGTGTCGCTGAAGTTGAAAGAGGAAGATATTGGTGACAACCCGATTACTGTTCCAGGAGTGCCGTGGCGAACAGCGCTCGTAACGACCGCTGGGTAGCGTCTGGCGCAACAGTCCGTAGTGTTCGACATAGTTCACTACTTCCAGCAACGAGAACCCGTAGATCCCCTGGATCAGCAAGAAGGGAATCACCGCGCTGCCCAACCAGAGGATCAGGCCACTCCACATCACCACGCTGAACAGCCAGGCCCCGAGCACGGTGTTTTTCCAGTGCACGGCCGGCAACCCCAGTTTGCCCAGCCGCTCGCGCTCCAGGCGCCAGGCCGAACGCAGGCTGTGGTGCACCGAGCGCGGCAGGAAACTCCAGAAACTTTCCCCAAGGCGCGAACTGGCCGGATCTTCCGGGGTGGCAACACGCACGTGGTGACCACGATTGTGCTCGACGAAGAAGTGGCCATAGAAGGTCGGCGCCAGGGACAACTTTGCCAGGAACTGTTCCAGCGGCCGGGTCTTGTGTCCCAGTTCATGGGCAATGATGATCCAGCGGTAGTCGGTTTGTTTTTCAAGATCCGGAACCACGGTTTCCGGTGGGTTGCTGCGGTCTTCGCCGAGCAGGCCGTCAATCATCGGGATCAGCCCGAAGATCACCAGCACCCCGCTCCACCACAAGGCCTGGATGCCCGTGGCGAGGGCGAACACGCCGGACAATAGCGGCGTGGCCATCGGCAAAGCAACGAGCCACCACAGATGCCGCTTGCCGTCAGTCCAGGTTCCAGGTGCCGCCAGGGAAGCATTCATGGCAGCCTCCGCGGGATCACAACGGAACACGAACGCACAGCCCACTGAAGGGCAGGCAGGGAAAAAGCAAATGCGTCAGAAAGCGTTATTTTCATTATTTTAATCGCTCAAATGCACTTTTAAAAAAAACATTCAAAACATTTTTTTAAATATTTAGCCCGATTTCGATAGCTCGTCAACTATTTTCTTGGGGAATTCTCAACGCCGTTCACAGAATCGCCGACCAGGCTGCAAACCACTCGATCAGGAAGCGCCCTGCACCGCGGTTACCGGGCTAGTGGCGGGATGTTGAGTGGGTTGCGCGCGCAGGGCGATATCCTGGACCAGTTCGACCACTGGCTCCACGGCGGTGACCGGCAACATGTGCCCGCCTCCCTGGATAATCTCCAGACGCAGGCCTGGCAGCTTGCCGAGCATCGACTCACCGTGCTTGCGGTAATTCAGCACGTGATCCCGGGAGCCATAGACCAGGCCCACCGGCAGCATCAGTTGTGGATAGCGCCGGACCATGTCCGGCAGGTGCTGGTTGACCGTGGCGATCTCGCTGGAGGCGCAATAGAAGTTGTTGCTACGCAAACCCAGCAATCCGCCACCGCGCCGGGCAAAGTCATGGGGCGGCGATTCGGGGGCGAACACTGCCTTGATCAGGGCCTTGCGTCCGAGCATGCCAATGGGCGCGGCGAGGACTCCCGCGAACCAGCGCCGCAACCACGCGGGCCGCACCCCCAGTGACAGAAACACCGGGGGCAGGATGCGCTGGGGCTGAGTCAAGGGCGCCACCAGCACCAGCCCGGAAACCGCCTGCGGATGATCAAGCGCCAGGGACAAGGCCAGTGCACCGCCAAGCGAATGCCCGAGTACCAGGGGTCGATCCAGGCTCAAGGTGCGAATGAACTCGGCGATCAGGCTGGCCTGGGCGGGAATATCGACCCCGGCGCCCGGACGGCGGGAGGAGTAGCCAGAGCCGGGGCGATCCAGGGTGATCACCCGGAACTGCTCGCGCAAACGCGGCGACAAGGCATAGGTCAGGTTGCGTCCACAGCCGGACAGCCCGTGGATCATCACCAGGGCCGGACCGCTGCCCTCGTCCACATAATGAATCCACTCGCCGCCCACCTCGATAAAACGCCCCTCGGGTGGCACCGTGGTTTCGATACTCCGATTGATCCGCGAACCGATGGCCCACAGCACGGCATTCGCCGCCGCAAAAACTCCAATCCCGACGCCCCATCCCATTGCCTGGTCCTCGCACCCCTGCCTCCAGGCGCGGAGCCGGGATTGGCTACCACCTCGAGAATCGCCTACACCTCATGAACCGGCCCATCGGTCGGATGAGTCGCCAGGGTTCGGCAGAACACTAGCGTAGGCGATATTTTCAGGTAAGTTATTTAAATTATTTTTTAAAACATTTAATTTAATTATGCAATGCTGATGGTTCATCCAGCGCTGCCGCTCACCGGCGGACGTTGCCACACTTGAGGTACACAGCATGAATGCGTACTCGTCACCCCCGCCAGATGGCGAAGCCGTTGATATCGCGATCATTGGCGCCGGTTTTGCCGGGCTGTGCATGGCCATCCGCCTGAAGCAGGCCGGCACCCGCGATTTTTTCGTCGCCGAACGGGCCAACAGCCTGGGCGGCACCTGGCGCGACAACCACTATCCGGGCTGCGCCTGCGATGTGCAGTCGCATGTCTATTCCTTTTCTTTCGCGCCCAATCCGTACTGGAGCCGGCAATTTGCGCCCCAGGCGGAAATCCGTGCCTATCTGGAACGTTGCGCGGAGGATTTCGGCATCGGTTCGCACCTGCGTTTCAGCATGGCCCTGAGCGCCGCGGTGTTCGACGAAAGTCGCCAGCGCTGGGCGTTGAGCTTTGCCGATGGGCGCCAGGTATCGGCACGGATGCTGATTTCCGGCATGGGCGGACTCTCGCGCCCTGCGCTGCCGGATATTCCGGGGCTGGCGGGCTTCCAGGGCAAAAGCTTCCATTCCCAGCACTGGGATCACGACTATGAACTGGAAGGCAAACGGGTCGCGGTGATCGGCACCGGGGCCAGCGCCATCCAGTTCGTGCCGCAGATCGCCCCGAAAGTCGCGCACCTGAGCCTGTTCCAGCGCACCCCGCCGTGGATCCTGCCCAAGCCGGACCGTCAGCTGTCGACGGCTGAACGCTGGCTGTTCAAGCACCTGCCCGTTACCCAGCGCCTGGCCCGCTCGGCTATTTACTGGGCCCTGGAAAGCCGGGTGATTGCCTTCGCCCGCTATCCGAAGCTGATGAAGCTGGTGCAGAAAGTCGCGGTGCGCCATCTGTACCGGCAGGTCGCCGCACCGACGCTGCGCAAGACCTTGACGCCCGACTACACCATCGGTTGCAAGCGCATCCTGATCTCCAACGATTACTATCCGGCCCTGGCCCGCAGCCATGTAAAAGTGGTCAGCCAGCCGGTGACGCGGATCGAGGCCGATGCCGTGGTCACCGCCGATGGCCTACGTCATCCGGTCGACTGCCTGATCTTCGGTACCGGTTTCCAGGCCTCCGAGCCCTTGCCCCGGGGCCTGATCAGCGGGCGCGACGGCGTCGACGTCCTCGATGCCTGGGCCGATGGCGCCCACGCCTACCTGGGCACCTGCCTGCCGGGCTACCCGAACCTCTTCATGATCATCGGCCCGAACACCGGGCTGGGGCACAACTCGATGATCCTGATGATCGAGGCCCAGGTCACCTACATCCTTCAGGCCCTGGAGCAGATGCGCGACCAGCGGATCGAGACCCTGGAGGTCAGGCCTGAAGTGGAGCGCCGCTACAACGAGCGACTCCAGCAGCAACTGCAGCGCGCGATCTGGTCAACCGGCGGCTGTCGCAGCTGGTACCTGGACCCGCGCACCGGCAAAAACACCACGCTCTGGCCCGGTTCGACCTGGCGGTTCAGGCAGGTCACAGGCCATTTCCAGCTCAGCGACTATCGGGTTTCCATCCGGTTATCCCCGTGCCCGGAACCGGCCCCCGCCCAAGCACACGCCCCACGAGGCCGCCCATGAATACATTCAACGGCAAGGTGGCGGCGATTACCGGGGCCGGGGCCGGCATGGGCCGCGCCCTGGCCATTGCCCTGGCCCGCGAAGGTTGCCACCTGGCCCTGGCGGACAAGAATCCCCAAGGCCTGGCCCGCACCCTGGAACTGGCCCGGGCCGCCACGTTGCTGCCACTGCGCATGACCACCCAGGTGCTCGATGTCGCCGAACGCCAGGCCCTGTTCGACTGGGCCGCCGCCACGGCCGCCGAACATGGCGGCGTCAACCTGGTGTTCAACAATGCCGGAGTGGCGTTGTCGAGTACCATCGAAGGCATGAGCCAGGAAGACCTCGACTGGATCGTCGGGATCAACTTCTGGGGCGTGGTCCATGGCACCCAGGCCTTCCTGCCCTACCTCAAGCAGTCCGGCAACGGCCATATCATCAATACCTCCAGCGTCTTCGGGCTGTTTGCCCAGCCCGGGATGAGTGCCTACAACGCCACCAAGTTCGCCGTGCGCGGCTTTACCGAGTCGTTGCGCCAGGAACTCGACCTGATGGACATCGGTGTCTCGGCCACCTGCGTGCACCCTGGCGGGATAAAGACCGATATCGCCCGTTCCAGCAGGATCCGCGACAACGTCAAGGGCCTGCTGATCGACAACGAAGAACAGGCCCGGGCGGATTTCGAAAAACTCTTCATCACCGATGCCGACCAGGCGGCCCGGACGGTCCTCCACGGCGTGCGGAAAAACCGCCGGCGGGTGCTGATCGGCCGCGACGCCCATGCCCTGGACTGGCTGGTGCGCCTGCTGCCCGGCGCCTATCAGGCCCTGGTGGTGTTCGTCACCCGGCGGATGTCGCCCCTGGGTAAACGCAAGACTCGGCCTGGCGCCCAAGACGCCAAGGACCCGGGCGGCCTCAATTGAAAGGAGTATCTGCCATGTTGCCCGTGCGCCGTGATGTCCATGTCGACCTGCCCGCCGAACGTGCCAAGGACTGGCATGCCCAGGGGCCGTGGGTCACGCATTTCTTCAATGCCCTGTCCTTGCTGTTTCCCTCCGGCGAACTGTTCTTCATGGACAGCGTGCGCCATTACCGGGATCGGGTGCACGACCCCGAACTCAAGCGCCAGATCCAGGGTTTTATTGGCCAGGAAGCCATGCACAGCCGCGAGCACCTGCGCTACAACGACATGCTGCAAGCCGCCGGCCTGCCGGCGCACAAGCTCGATCGACGGCTGCGGATGATTCTCGACTTCCAGAAAAAGCACTTCCCTCCCGCCTTCAACCTGGGCATCACCATTGCCCTGGAGCATTACACGGCGATGCTCGCCGACCTGATGCTGCGCGACCCGAGCCGTTTCGGCGACTCGGTCGAAGGTTATCGACAGATGTGGATGTGGCATGCGCTGGAGGAGACCGAACACAAGTCGGTGGCCTTCGATGTATGGAATACCGCGCTCAAGCCGGGGCTGGGGCGCTACCTGATCCGTATCGGCAGCATGCTGAGCACCACGCTGATGTTCTGGCTGGTGGTGTTCGACTTTCATCTGCGCCTGCTGATCGCCGACCGCAAGGCCGGTCATCACCTGAAAGGTGGCTGGAGCATGCTGAAGTACCTGTTCGGCCGCCACGGCATATTCCCACGCATCGCCAGGCCCTGGCTGGACTACTTCAAGCCGGATTTCCATCCCTGGGACCATGACAACCGCGAGCATCTGCAACGTATCGATGCCCTGGTCGAGGCGATGGATAACCAGCGCTCCTGACTGCGCAGCCTTGCTCTAATGCCATCCAGTTAATGAACTGGGATTGTGAAAACGCCACATAACCTGTGGCAGCTGGCTTGCCAGGTCAGTCCGGTTCCAGCGCTTGGATCTGGCTGGCGGTATCGATACTCACCACCACCGACAGCCCCGGGCGCAGCCGGTCGAGCTCCTCCTGCCCCGGATCGACGATGATCCGAACCGGCACCCGCTGGGCGATCTTGACGAAGTTGCCGGTGGCGTTATCGGCCTGCAACAGACTGAACTCGGAGCCGGTCGCCGGGGCAATGCGCTGCACCCGGCCGGTAAAGCGGCGATGGTTGAGGGCATCGACGGTAAAGCTTGCCGCCTGTCCCACGCGCACCGCCGCCATCTGGGTTTCCTTCATATTGGCAATCACCCAGTGCCGGTCCGGGACCAGGGCCATCAACTGCGCGCCGGAGTTCACATAGGCTCCCAGCCGCACTCCGATCTGCCCCAGTTGGCCATCCCGGGGCGCGGTGATACGGGTATTGGAAAGATCGATCCTTGCCAGCTCCACCGCCGCCTCGGCGTTGCTCACGGCGGCTTCCAGCGAACCGCGGTTGACCAGCACGGTTTGCAGGTCCTGACGGGAAATATCCAGCGCCGCCCGCGCCTGCTCCACCGCCGCGCCCGTCTGCGCATGGTCGGCACGGGTCACGTCGAGCTCACGGCGCGACACCGAACCATCGGCGATCAGCGCCTCATTGCGCTTGAGGTCGGCGCTGCTCTTGAGCACCTGGGCCCGACTGTTGTCGAGCGCCGCCTGGCGCTGGGCGATGGTCGCCTCGGCGCTGCGACGCTGCTGCAGGTTGTTGGCCAGGGCGGCCTTCTGCACCTCCAACTGGGCCAGCGCCTGGTCCAGCCGCTGCTTATAGATACGGTCATCGAGGCGCACCAGCAGGTCACCGGCCTTGACGAACTGGAAATCCTGCACCGGCACTTCGAACACATAGCCGCTGAGCTGTGGACCGATCAGCGTCACTTGCCCGCGGACCAGGGCATTCTCGGTGCTTTCGATGGCGCTGCCGAACGGCGGCAGTTGCCAGGCATACAACACGATCAACACGCCGGTGATGGCGATCGCGGCAAAGCCCAGCGAAGAAACGATGCGCACGCCCAGGGATCTCGGCTCGGTGGACGAGACGCCGGCTGGAGTGACCCCTTCGGGGGTGGCGGCAATGGCATTGGTCGTGGTCGCAGGTTCGCTCATCGTGAAGGGGCACCGCTGGTGAGAGTGGAAGACGGGGCGTTGCGGGCAATCTTCTTGTTCATGCTGAGCAACCACAAGCTACGGGCGAAAATCCACAGCATGGTCAATAGCGCGATCACCGCAATCAGCATGAATACATCGTTATAAGCCAGGATATTCGCCTCGCGGGTCGCGGACGCGGCCAGTGCCTGCATCCCCTGGGTGGTGCGCGCCGACGGATCGAAAATCACCCCAGCGTAGGCCGCGCTGCTGCTTTGCAGGCGGGCGGCGACCTGCGGATCGATCAGCGTCAGGTGTTCGACGATGCTGCTGGAGTGGAATTTCTCCCGCACCACCTGGAAGGTGCCCAGCAACGCGGAACCGATCAGCCCGCCGAGATTGTTGCAGATCCCGAACAACACTGAAAAGCTCACCAGGTTGCGCGGGTTGGTCACCACGTTGCGAGTGCCCAGGGCCATGGTCGGGCCGAGGAAAAAGGTCCCGCCGAAGGCCAGCAGGAATTGACTGGCGTACATGTTGGCCGGGCGCGTCAGGTTGCTGGAGAAGCTGTCCATGGACGAACCGAGCGCGATCAGCGCCAGGGAAATGATCAGCGGCATGAGCAGGTGCTCGGGATCAATGGTCAGGGCACTGACCGCCAACCCGGCGATGCTGCCCAGCAACATCACCCCATAGAGGCTGCGCATCTGCTCGCTGCCCATGTTCAAGGCCTGGAGAAAGCCCACGGCACCGGTGGACTGCTCGGACAAGACCATGCGGATCAGGATCACCGCCAAGCCCAGGCGGATCATCGCCCCGCTACCGAGCCAGCGAGTCATCAGCATCGGGTTGCTGCGGTTGTGCTCAATCGCCAGTCCCGCGAGGATCAGCACGATCGACGCGGCCGAGGCCAGGCCGATCCAGGGTGCCTCCAGCCACCAGTCGATCCGCCCCAGGGACAGCACCGCACAGAGCAACGCCACGCCGCTGGCGAGAATGGCGAAGGTCAGGAAGTCGAGTTTCTCAAAGGTCTTGAAGCGATCGCCCGGCGGCAGCTTGAGCAGGAACACGCAGCCCAGGGCCGCCAGGGCCAGTCCCAGCTCGAACAGATACAGGCCACGCCATTCGGCGATCTGCAGCAGGTCTTCGGAAAACAGCCGGGCCAGCGGCAGCGCCAACTGCGAGGTACCCAGGCCCAGCACCAGGGCCTTGAGCCGCCACTTCGCCGGGAAGGCCTGGATCATGTAATACAGCCCCAGGGAGCTCAGGGCCGCGCCAACCATGCCGTGGGCCGCGCGCACGGCAATCGCCGAACTCAGGTCATTGACGAACAGATGGCCGAAGGTCACCAGCGCATAGAGCACCAGGAACACCTCGGTGAACGCCCGCAGGCCGAATTGCTGGCGAAACTTCACCAGCAACAGGTTCATCGAGACGTTGGTCATCACATAGGCCGCCGGCAGCCAGGCGATTTCCGCCGTGGTCGAGCCCAGGGCGCCTTGCAGGTACGGCAGGTTGGCGATCACCAGCGCGTTGCCGAGCCCGCCAGTCAGGGCCACCAGCAGCCCGACCATCGCGTAGGCCCAGCGTTTCGGCGTGGAATGCAACGGCGTCGACGGCGATCCGGGCAGGCTGGGGCGCTCGTGGGGCTGCCAGTCGTGCGGCGCATAATGGTTCATCGGGGCCCGGCTCCAAACACTGGAAGGCGACTCTTTTGCGCGGCAGCACAGATTACCTGAATCACCGCTGTCTATTGAGCAAAAACAACAGGTCGTTCATCTCTTCTTCATAGGCTTTTCACATTTGGGCGTTTACCGTAGAATCCCGCCCGCGCTCCGAACCAGGGAACTGATAAAAATCATGAAGATAACGCTGTTATGCAGCTTTGACATTTCATTTTTTTAGGCTTTAATCGCCGCATGTCTTTTATTACCCCTGTATCATCCCACGGTCATGCCTCTATGCTTGCCCGCATAAAAGGCATCGTTCATTGTGCCTGAGCGTTGAGTCCGGCATGCTATCGGCTGGCTTGAAGCATCGCCGCACCATTGAAACCATTCTGGAAAGAAGCCTTTGAAACCTTATCCAATTCAGCGCGTGTCGATCGTTATCCCGGTCTATAACGAAGAACAGAGCCTGCCTGAACTGTTGCGCCGTACCGAAGCGGCCTGTGCGCAGTTGACCCAGGATGTCGAAATCATCCTGGTCGACGACGGCAGCCGTGATCGCTCCGCCGACATTCTTCAGGAAGCCGCCGAGCGTGAAGGCAGCCCGGTCATCGCCGTGATCCTGAACCGTAACTACGGTCAGCACGCCGCGATCATGGCGGGCTTCGAGCAATCCACCGGCGATGTGGTCATCACCCTGGACGCCGACCTGCAGAACCCGCCGGAAGAAATCCCGCGTCTGGTGGAACAGGCCGCGCTGGGCTTCGATGTGGTCGGCACCGTGCGCAACAATCGCCAGGACTCGGCCTTGCGCCGCTGGCCGTCGCGCCTGATCAACATGGCCGTGCAACGCTCCACCGGCGTCGCCATGAGCGACTACGGCTGCATGTTGCGCGCCTATCGCCGGACCATCGTCGACGCGATGCTGGCCTGCCGCGAGCGCAGCACCTTCATTCCGATCCTGGCCAACAGCTTTGCCCGGCACACCACCGAAGTGCTGGTGCAGCACGCCGAGCGCGAACACGGCGACTCGAAATACAGCCCGATGCGCCTGATCAACCTGATGTTCGACCTGGTCACCTGCATGACCACCACGCCCCTGCGGCTGTTGAGCATCATCGGTTTCACCATGGCCGGCCTCGGCGCGCTCTTCGCCATCCTGCTGGTGGTGCTGCGCCTGATCTTCGGCGCCGCCTGGGCCGGTGACGGTTCGTTCGTGCTGTTTGCTATCCTGTTCGTCTTTACCGGCGGTCAGTTCATCGGCATGGGGCTTCTGGGTGAATACCTGGGTCGCATGTACAGTGACGTGCGTGCACGTCCGCGCTTCTTCATCGAGAAAGTGCTGCGTAGCCAGCCGTCTCCTGCCAGCGCTGCTGGTGATACCCCTTCTACTACTACCTCCAATCAGGTCGCACCATGAATCCGAAAGTTGTCGTCTTCGCCTATCACGATATTGGTTGCACCGGCATCGAGTCCCTGCTCGCCGCAGGTTACGACATCGCCGCAGTGTTCACCCATGCCGACGACCCGAAGGAGAACGCCTTCTACGGTTCCGTAGCGCAACTCTGTGCTCGCAAGGGCATTACCGTGCACGCACCGGAAGATGCCAACCATCCTTTGTGGATCGAGCGCATTGCCAAGCTGAACCCGGACTACATCTTCTCGTTCTACTACCGCAACCTGTTGAGCGAAGAGCTGCTGGCCACCGCCAAGAACGGCGCGTTCAACCTGCACGGTTCCCTGCTGCCACGCTACCGCGGTCGCGCACCGGCCAACTGGGTGCTGGTCAACGGCGAAAGCGAAACCGGCGTGACCCTGCACCGCATGGTCAAGCGTGCCGATGCCGGCGGCATCCTGGCGCAGAACCGCGTCGCCATCGAACGTGCCGACACCGCCCTGACCCTGCACACCAAGCTGCGTGACAGCGCTGCCGCCCTGCTGAGCGAAGCCCTGCCACAACTGGCTGCCGGCAAACTGAGCGAAACCGCCCAGGACGAGTCGAAGGCCACTTACTTCGGTCGCCGCACCCCGGCTGACGGCAAACTGGTCTGGAAAAAGCCTGCCGAAGAGCTGTTCAACCTGGTTCGCGCCGTGACCCAACCTTACCCGGGCGCCTTCTGCGCCGTGGGCGAGCACAAGCTGATCGTCTGGAGCGCCGACGTCGTCAAGGGCAACGAAGGTCAGGCCCCTGGCCGTGTGATCAGCGTCGACCCACTGCGCATCGCTTGCGGTGAAGACTCCCTGGTGATCAACGCCGGCCAGCGCAACGACAACGGCCTGTTCCTCAGCGGCCCGCAACTGGCCAACGAACTGGGCCTGGTGGACGGTTCCTTCCTGCGCGGCGCCGAGTCGGGCCGCAAGCCACGTCGTACCCGCGTACTGATCCTGGGCGTCAACGGCTTCATCGGTAACCACCTGTCCGAGCGCCTGCTGCGTGACGACAAGTACGACGTCTACGGTCTGGACATCGGCTCCGACGCCATCGAACGCCTGCGCAGCCACCCGAACTTCCACTTCGTCGAAGGCGATATCAGCATCCACTCCGAGTGGATCGAATATCACATCAAGAAGTGCGACGTGGTCCTGCCGCTGGTGGCCATCGCCACCCCGATCGAATACACCCGCAACCCGCTGCGCGTATTCGAACTGGACTTCGAAGAGAACCTGAAACTGGTTCGCTACTGCGTCAAGTACAACAAGCGCGTGATCTTCCCGTCGACCTCCGAAGTCTACGGCATGTGCCAGGACGAGAACTTCGACGAAGACACCTCGAACCTGATCGTTGGCCCGATCAACAAGCAGCGCTGGATCTACTCGGTGTCCAAGCAGTTGCTGGACCGCGTGATCTGGGCTTACGGCGCCAAGGGCTTGAACTTCACCCTGTTCCGTCCGTTCAACTGGATGGGTCCACGTCTGGACCGTCTGGATTCGGCGCGTATCGGCAGCTCCCGTGCCATCACCCAGCTGATCCTGAACCTGGTCGAAGGTACCCCGATCCGTCTGTTCGACGGCGGCGAGCAGAAGCGCTGCTTCACCGACATCGCCGACGGCATCGAGGCCCTGGCCCGTATCGTCGACAACGAGAACGACTGCTGCAACGGCCAGGTCATCAACATCGGTAGCCCGGACAACGAAGCCAGCATCCGTCAGCTGGGCGAAGAACTGCTGCGTCAGTTCGAAGCTCACCCGCTGCGTAGCAACTTCCCTCCGTTCGCCGGCTTCCGCGACGTGGAAAGCAAGGCGTTCTACGGTACTGGCTACCAGGACGTGTCGCACCGCAAACCAAGCGTCGAAAACGCCAAGCGCCTGCTGAACTGGGAGCCTACCGTCGAGATGAGCGAAACCATCGGTAACACCCTGGACTTCTTCCTCAAAGAAGCCATGCTCGAAATCGCGGACAAGCGCTGATGCAGGCTGGACTTCGCATCGATGTGGACACCTATCGCGGCACCCGTGAAGGGGTACCGCGGTTGCTGGAACTGCTCGACGAGGCCCAGGTCAAGGCAACGTTCTTCTTCAGCGTTGGACCGGACAACATGGGGCGCCACCTGTGGCGCCTCATCAAACCCCAGTTCCTCCTGAAGATGTTGCGTTCCAAGGCTGCCAGTCTTTATGGCTGGGACATCTTGCTGGCCGGCACTGCCTGGCCAGGCAAGCCGATCGGTCGGGATCTGGGGCATCTGATGCGCCAGACCCTGGCCGCCGGCCATGAGGTCGGCCTGCACGCCTGGGATCACCACGGTTGGCAGGCCAATGCCGGGCGCTGGAGCGAAGCCGAACTGATCGAACAGATCCGTCGCGGCGTCGATTGCCTGAGCGATATCACCGGGCAAGCCGTCGAATGTTCGGCCACCGCCGGTTGGCGGGCGGACGAACGTGTCGTGCAAGCCAAGGAGCATTTCGGTTTTCGCTATAACAGCGATTGCCGCGGGCACGGTCTGTTTCTGCCACGGTTGGCGGATGGCAGCCTGGGGACCCCGCAAATTCCCGTGGACCTGCCCACTTTCGACGAAGTCGTGGGTGCGGATCTGGCCGCGAAAGATTTCAATGCGTTCATTCTCGACCGGTTCAGTCCGGCGCGTCTGAATGTCTACACCATTCACGCGGAAGTAGAAGGGATTCTGATGGCAAACGAGTTTCGCCAGCTCTTGGCCCAGGCCAAGGCGCGTGACATCGAGTTCCAACCCCTGGTCAATCTATTGCCAGCCCAACTGGACCGCCTGCCCGCAGGGCAATTGGTCCGTGGCACCCTCGGCGGCCGTGAAGGCTGGCTCGGGGTACAGCAGGGATGACCAGGCGCTGGGCTTTGCCGTTGCTGTTTCTCGCTTTTCTGCTGTTCTACCTCCTGCCACTGGTCACCCATGGCATGTGGATTCCGGACGAAACCCGCTACGCCCAGATCGGCCAGGAAATGCTCCGGCACGGCCACTGGGCGTCGCCGCATTTCATGGAACTGCGTTACTTCGAAAAACCCATCGCCGGATACTGGATGATCGCCATCGGTCAGGCCATTTTCGGTGAGAACTTTTTCGGCGTGCGTTTCGCGTCGGCCCTGAGCACCGGGTTGAGCGTGCTGCTGGTCTATCTGATCGCCGGACGCCTGTGGAACGACGAACGCAAGCAGTTTGCCTGCGCCGCGCTGTACATGAGCTTCGGCCTGATCGCCGGGCAAGCCGGTTATGCCAACCTCGATCCGCAGTTCACCTTCTGGGTCAACCTGAGCTTCGTCGCCCTGTGGTTCGCCATCGACGGCAGCACCCCGCGGGCTCGGCTGTGGTCGTGGGTGGCCCTGGGCCTGGCCTGTGGCATGGGTTTCATGACCAAGGGCTTCCTCGCCCTGATGCTGCCGGTGCTGATCGCCCTGCCCTACATGATCTGGCAGAAGCGTTTTCGCGAACTGGTGGGTTATGGCCTGGTGGCCGTGGCCGTGGCCGCGCTGATCAGCCTGCCCTGGGTCCTCGCGGTTCACCTCCAGGAGCCGGACTACTGGCGTTTCTTCTTCTGGCACGAGCATATCCGTCGTTTTGCCGCCGAAGACGCGCAGCACACCCGGCCGTGGTGGTTCTACCTGCCAATGATCGTGGTTTCCAGCCTGCCGTGGGCGCTGCTGTTGCCGGTGACCCTGAAGGATGCCTGGCGCACCAAGGGCCAACGCATCAGCGTGTTCCTGCTGCTCTGGTTGTTGCTGCCACTGGCGTTCTTCAGCCTCAGCCGCGGCAAGCTGCCGACCTACATCATGCCGTGCCTGATGCCCCTGGCGTTGCTGATGGGGCATTCGCTGATGGAGCGCATCAAGCTTGCGCAAGGTCAGGTCCCCCGTCTCAACGGTCTGCTCAACCTGGTACTGGGCCTGGCGGGACTGGCGGCGCTGGTGTATTTCCAGATCAAGCAGCCGTTCTACGATAACGAGCCGTTGCACCTGACCCTGCTCTGCGTCTTCATCGGTAGCTGGATCCTGGTCAATATCCTGCCCCTGCTCAAGCCGCTGACCTTCTGGGCCACCCCGGCGCTGGGCATGGGCATGCTGGTGCTGTTGCTGCCGGCGGCGATGCCGAACGTCATCGTGCACAACAAGATGCCCGACCAGTTCATCGCCCACCATGCCGACGAACTGAGCCAGAGCCGGCACTTCCTGAGCAACGACCTGGGTGCCGCTTCCGCACTGGCCTGGCGCATGAAGCGCAGCGATATCACCCTCTACAACACCCAGGGTGAGCTGCAGTACGGCCTGGGTTATCCGGAAACCGCCGGTCGCGCCCAGGACCTGAGCCAGATCCAGGCCTGGATGGACAACGCCCGCCGTGAAGGCCAGGTCGGAGTGGTAATGCGCGTCAAGGATCAGGACGAACTGCATGAGATCGACCTGCTGCCCAAGGATCATGTTCGCTATGAAGAAGGCAACATGGTTATCCTGATTTTCTCGAAGACCACGCCATGACCCTGATGTTGTTGCTCAGCGCCTGCCTGCTGACATGCCTGGGCCAAGTCGCCCAGAAGTTTGCCGTTGAAAGCTGGCGCGGCCCTTCCCTGGGCATTCTGCATAAACTGCGCTCGCCCTGGTTGTGGCTGGCGCTGGCCAGCCTCGGTTTCGGCCTGCTGGTCTGGCTGCTGGTCCTGCAACGGCTGGAGGTCGGCATTGCTTATCCGATGCTCAGCCTGAACTTTGTCCTGATCACCCTGGTGGCGCACTACCTGTTCAAGGAGTCGATCGACACCCGCCATTGGTTGGGCGTGGCGTTGATCATCGCCGGTGTGGTCCTGTTGGGGCGTCACGTATGAGCCAGGCACGCGGTTTTACCCTGGCCACCGGCAGCGTGCTGCTGGTCAGCGGAGCCCAGCTGGGCATGCGCTGGAGCATGACCCGCCTGCCGGAACCGGCGCAATGGCTGGACGCCCTGATGACTCAGGACGTATCGTTACTCGCCTTGGGTGTAGTGGCTGCATCGATCCTCGCCTACGCCCTGTCCATGCTTTGCTGGCTGGCCGCCTTGCGCGACCTGCCATTGGGCCGGGCCTACTCGTTGCTCAGCGTGAGTTACGCGCTGGTCTACCTGTTGGCCGCCGGCCTGCCGTTTTTCAATGAAAGCTTCAGTCTTTCGAAATCGCTGGGAGTGGCCCTGGTCATTCTCGGCGTGTTAACGATCAACTCTCCACGTATACCCCGTCCTAGGGACTCCGTATGAAAATCAGCGTAATTGGTAGCGGTTATGTCGGTCTGGTACAGGCGACTGTGCTGGCCGAAGTCGGTCATGATGTCGTGTGCATGGACGTCGACCAGAACAAGATCGACTTGCTGCGTAAAGGCCACATCCCCATCTTCGAACCAGGGCTGGAGACCATGGTCAAGAGCAACCTGGAAAGCGGCCGCCTGCACTTCACCAGCGATGAGAAGCTGGCGATCGAGCATGGCCAGGTGCTGTTTATCGCCGTCGGCACGCCGTCGGACGAAGACGGTTCGGCTGACCTCAAGTACGTCCTCTCGGTGGGCGATGCCGTGGTCCGTCACCGCGTCGAGCCGCTAATCCTGGTGGAAAAGTCCACCGTTCCGGTCGGCACCGGCGACACCCTGCGCGCGCATATCCAGGCCGCCCTGGACAAAGTCGGCCGCAGCCTGGAATTCGATATTGTCTCCAACCCGGAATTCCTCAAGGAAGGTTCGGCGGTGGAAGACTGCCGTCGTCCAGACCGTATCGTCATCGGCTGCGAGCGCGAAGAAGTGCGCGAAGTGATGCGCGACCTCTACGCCCCGTTCAACCGCAACCATGACCGCATCATGTTCATGGACCTGCGCAGCGCCGAGCTGACCAAGTACGCCGCCAACTGCATGCTGGCGACCAAGATCAGCTTTATCAACCAGATCGCCGAACTGGCCGAACACCTGGGCGCGGACATCGAAGCCGTGCGCATGGGCATCGGCGCCGACCAGCGCATCGGTTACCACTTTATCTACCCGGGCTGCGGCTACGGCGGCTCGTGCTTCCCCAAAGACATGCGCGCCCTGATCCACAGCGCCCAGGCGGCCAACTGTTCGAGCGACCTGCTGCAAGCCGTCGAGGCGATCAACGAGCGCCAGAAGCACAAGCTGTTCGACCGTCTGAACGCGTTCTACAAGGGCGATCTGAAAGGCAAGACCTTCGCTCTCTGGGGCCTGGCGTTCAAACCGAACACCGACGATATGCGCGACGCTCCAAGCCGTGTGCTGATGGAAGCCCTGTGGGCGGCCGGCGCACAGGTTCGTGCGTTCGATCCGGAAGCCATGCAGGAAACCCAGCGCATCTACCCGGATGAGCCAGGTCTGTCACTGATGGGCACGCCGGAATCGGCACTGGTCGGTGCCGACGCGCTGATCATCTGCACCGAATGGCAACAGTTCAAGGCGCCGGACTTCGAGCTGATCAAGCAGCGCCTGAAAGCGCCGGTGGTCTTCGACGGCCGCAACCTGTTCGACGCCAATCGTATGCAGCGCAAAGGTTTCACCTACTTTGCGATCGGTCGCGGTGCTTCGCTGGACCTGCCGGTGACCCGTCACGGTCTGGAGTGACATCCTGATGGTTGGCCCAGGCTGACTTGTGGGAGCGGCGCTGGCCCGCGAAGCTTTTGGCGGTCTCAGGGCCCCCTTCGCTGCGGTGCGGCGTCCCGACAAGCCAGGCTCCTACAGGTTCCGGGGTGTTCTCAAGGTCTGGGTTCAGGCCAGTGCATCGGGCTTGGCCCAGATAAACAAACGACGCGGTCATTTCCAAAAAATGACCGCGTTTTCGTTCCTAACGGGCTCGCCCGTTTTTTTCAGGTTCACGGCCGTGACATTGACGTCCCCATCCCGCAATACCCTGAACCGCCAATCCCTCGGCCTGGGTCTGGTAGCCCTGCTGTTGTTTATCGCCGGCGTCTATCAGCAAGCCGCCATCGGCTTTGACTCGCGCTTCGTGCTGTTCGCCGAGGAAATGCTGCGCCATGGCCCAAGTTTCTTCCCAACCACCTATGGCGAGCCGTATCCGGATTATTCGGCGTTTTCCACCCTGTTGATCTGGTTGCTTGCGCTGCCGTTCGGCACGGTCAACGCCCTCGCCGCCTGGCTGCCGAGCGCTCTGGCTTCGGCCTGGATCGTGGTGCTGATGTACCGGCTGGTGGCCCCGCATTCGCCACGCTGGGCGCTGCTGAGCATCGCCCTGCTGTTGTTGACCAACAACTTCCTGATTGAAACCCGTGCCGTATCCCTGGACCAGATGCTCGCCGCCGTGTCCCTGGCGGTGTTCTACCTGGGTTATGCCGCCAGATACTACGCCGCGCCGAAACGCAGCGTGCTGCTCCTGGCGCTGCTGGTACTGGGCTTTGCCATTCGCGGCCCGATGGGCCTGGTGATCCCCACCGGCATGCTCTGCAGCTTCTACCTGCTCAGCGGTCAATGGCGCCGGCTGTTGGTGTTCGGCTTCCAGGCCCTGTTCCTGCTGGCGGCCTGCATCGGCCTGCTGTTGTGGCTGGCCTCGCTGGACGGCGGTCCAGCCTTCCTCCAGGAAGTGATCCGCATGCAGTTCACCGGCCGCATGGATGGCTCGGCGGGTTCCAGCGGAACGCTGTATTACTTCAGTAGTGCCTTTGGTAATTACGCCCTGGCTTATCCATTGGCGGTACTGGTGCTGGTGGCCATCCTCGCAACCGGTCGCCAACATCGTGGACCGGCCTTGCAACTGACCCTCTATGCGGTCGCGGCCGGCTTGATCGTGATGCTCGGTTTGTCCGTGCCCCAGGCGAAAAAAGCCCGTTATATCCTGCCGATGGTGCCGATGGCGGCGATCGTCGCCGCCTATCCGTTCCAGGTTGCCAAGGGCCGTCTGTTCGCCTGGTTGCGTGGGCTGATGCAGGGGCTCTGGCTGATCCTCCCGGGCCTGCTGATCGCCGGGATGTTCATGTTGCATCGGCGCTTTCCCGAGGAACTGCCGACCTTGGGCGTCGCACCTTATCTGGTCGGGGCCTTGCAGGTGATCGCCGTGCTGGCGCTGTTCAACGCCCGCTGGCGTGCACTCGGGCTGGCCGGCTGTGCGGTCCTGGCGCTGTGGAGCAGCTATATCCTGATTGTCGAACCGACTGAGCGCGTGGCCTATGACACTCGCGGCTTTACCCAGGCCACCCAGCAGTTGATGCAGAAGGACCCGGCCCCGCTGGTCATGCATGCGGTGGGCAAGGATGGACGGGCAATCAAGTTCATGGTCAATGCCGAGAGCGATCTGCAGCCGATCTTCAGCGAAACCCCCGAGCAACTTCAGGGCGTGGCGCGACCGGCCTGGGTGATGATGGACAAGGACCATTACGAAGCACTGAAAGGCACGGCCATCGGCGATCTGGTCCCGGTGCTCAGCCAGCGCTTCGACAAGAACGATTATGTGTTGTTGAAGCTGCCATAAAACCTGTAGGAGCATGGCTTGCCAGCGAAGCTTTTGGCGGTCTTGAGGCCGCAATCGCCGGCAAGCCGGCTCCCACAGGATTTCTGTCGGACATAGCATCGGTGTTCAACACCGAACTGTGGGAGATTCTATGGTTGTCGGGACGCCGCACCGCAGCGATTGCGATATCCCATTCACCGCGTTAGGCGATAACTACACTCGCCCCCTTCAGCACATCCAGCCCTACCCCCACCAGCGTCACCGAATCCGCCCCGAAAGTCAGCACGGTATCGTGCCCCACCACCCTGGCGTGCTCCTGGATAGTGTGTCCCTGGGAATCGGCATAACCCATGAACACCAGTTTGTCGGACGCCTGGAAGCCGGTGATCTTGTCCTGGCCGAACGCGCCATTGAAGCCGTTGAACAGAAAGGTATTACCGCCGCCCTTCGCGTCCATCAGGTCATTCCCCGCGCCACCGATAAACAGGTTGCCGCCCTTGACCGCACCGACCAGATGATCGTCCCCGCCATTACCCAGCAGCCACTCCCCCGAAGACTTCGCGATCAGTGTATCGGTCCCATCGCTGCCCACCTGCGAGTTGACGTAGCTCCCCTCGGACAAGCTCTGGTTGCCCACCACATGGGCCACGTCCTTGTTGAAGAACACCAGGCTCGACTCCTTGCTGACCAGCGTGCCGATATTCTGGGCGATGGTGATACCGCCCACGGCATCGCGGATATACAAGGTGCCGTGGCCATCATTGGCGATATCGAAGCTGCCCAGGGATTTCTGCAGGTCGAAGGTGTTGTTGCCCTTGCCGCCGAGGATGATGTTATAGCCACCGTCGTCCCGGAAAGTATCGTCGCCGCCACGCCCTTCGATGTAATCGTTGCCACGGCCACCCTTGAGCAGATCATTGGCCTCGCTGCCGATGATAAAGGTGCTGCCGCTATGGGTTTCGGCGTTGCGATTGAGGTCTTGCACCCAGGTCTTGTCCCGCGCCGGGTCCGACAGGTTAGCGACGATGATGGTCGAGTCCTTACTGGTCAGGTCATAGAACTGCGACCCCAGCACCCGGTTCAGGCCATCGCCATAAGCCGTCGGCAGGTGGGAAATCCAGGTGGCGACATTACCGATGGAAAACGGCAGCAGGTTCCAGGCATCGGACGCGTAATGGTCGTTGAAGCTGACGATATTGTTGGTCGCCGATGCCTTGTTCGCATCGTGCACGCCCAGGGTTGCCAGGGTCAGGCTGGAGCCATCGAGGGCGCGGAACACCGGGTCGTTTTCATAACCGATATTCAGCACCTGGGGGCCCGCGCCGCTCTGGGTCGGCGAAGCGAAGGCGATATAGTTGGCGTCCTTGTAGAAACCGCCCCAATGGTCCTGGCTCAGGTCGGCCACACTGTTGACTGCCAGCCCGCCCAGGCTGTGGCCGCTGACCAGCACGTCCTTGCCGGAAAGACCGTTGGCCGCGGCAAAGCTCGCCACGCTCTTGAGCAAGCCTTCGAAGGCGTTGGCGCTGTAGTTCTTCGCGTAATCCTTGGGTCCGATGGCTGCCAGCAAGTCGTTGATCGCATCGCCGATGCTGTCGCTGATCTCGCTTTCCCGCGGCCCGCTGGTACCACGGAAGGACACACCGATCTCGCTCAGGTGTCCGCTGGCGTCGTACTTGCCGAGGATTTCCGCCTGCGCCGTGGTGTAGCCGGCCGTCTCGCCATAGAAGGTGCCGCGGGCGTCGGTCTTGCCGCCGTAGCCCAGTTGCGCGGCGCTGATGGGTGTCCAGCCAGCCGCATTCACCGCCACCAGCGCGGCTTTCTCCGAATCCGGGTTCCACGGTATACCGGGGATGACCCCCTGGGCATCCGTGCCACCGAGCAGGGCCTTGACCAGGGTCGCCGGCAGGCCGAGGCCGAAGCCATTCTGCTGGTAGCCCACGGCAAAGCCGTTATCGAGGTTGTGGTAGGAATACAAGGTGATCGCCAGCGCATCGGAATACAGCGCTTTTGAAGCCTCGGTCCCTAGGTTTTTATAGTCAAACACACCCATGGTATTGCCTCCTTGCTGGTTGGAATTATTGACGCACAAAGGCCTCATCGACCCTGGCCAGGTCGGTTTCGCGCAAGGTGCCCGCGTAGTAATGCAATTTGGTCCAGGCCATCAGGTAGTCGTAGCGCGCCTGGGCCAAGTCGCGCCGGGTGCTGTAGAGCTGCTGCTCGGCGTTCAGCGCATCGAGGTTGACCCGCTCGCCGCCGAGGATGCTCTGCTTCGTCGACAGCACCAGGGCTTCAGCCGAATTCAAGGCCTTCTGATAGGCGCGCAATTTGCTCACGCCCGACAGGCAGGCACTGAACTGGCGCCGTAGCTCGATCAGGGTTTCGCGGGTCTTGCCGTCCAGTTCGTACTCGGCCTGCTCCAGGTTGGCGCTGGCCTGGCGTACTGACGCCGAGACCCCGCCGCCAGCGAACAACGGCACGTTCACCTCGAAACCGATGGTGTTGGTGTCGTAGCGCTGGTTGTAGGTGTTGCTGCTGTCGGACTCGCTCTTGCGCACGCTGACATAGGCATTGAGCTTGGGCAGATGCCCGGCGCGGTTGCGCTCCACTTCATAGCGGGCCACTTCGAGGGCCTGGCGCTGGGAGGCCAGGGTCGGGTTGTTCTCCAGGGCCATGGCGTGCCAGGTATCAAAATTGGCCGGTTCCAGGGGAAACGACTGAAAAGCCTGGGCCAGCGGCGCCAGTTCGGAAACGTCCACCGACGGTACGCCAATCAGCGCCCCCAGCTTGCGCAAGGCGGCGTCCTGTTCGTTGCGCGCCTCGATCTCCTCGGCAGTGGCCAACTCGAAACGCGACTCCGCCTCGAGAATATCGGTGCGCGTGCCCTCGCCCTGGCGGAACAACTGCTCGTTCTGCTGGAACTGCTCTTCATAGGCTTTCTTGCGGGCCTGGGCGATCTCGATCTGGTCCTGGGCAAACAGCGCCTGGGTGTAATGGGTCAGGACCCGTACCAGCAGCTCCTGGCTCTTGCCGCGAAAGGTTTCATCGGCGAACAACGCTTGCGCCACGCCCTTGCGGTAATTGGCATAGGCCTCGTAGTCGATCAGCGGTTGTTGCAGCATCAGCGTGGAACCGGAGCTGGTGTAGTGGCGATCCTCATGGGCGTTGCCGCGTTCGCTGAGGTAGGTGGCCCGTGAATCGTTGCGGCCCTGGTTGTAGTTGTAGGAAATCTTCGGCAGCAGGCCGGCGCGGCCAATGACGCGATTTTCCTGGCCGGCATCGCGCTCCTTGAGCGCGCCGAGGAATACCGGGTCATTGCGCAGCGCCTGCTCATAAACCTGGAACGGCCCCATGGCCTGGCTGCCGGTGCTGACCAACAGGGACAGCGTTGCCGCGATCATCGACAGTGTCTTCATTCGGTGGAACATCCTATTGCTCGGTCAGCGCGGAACCCGCGCGGTCCAGCAGCGGTTTGAACAGATAGTTGAGCAGTGAGCGCTCGCCGGTACGCACAAACATCTCGGCGGGCATGCCCGGCTTGATCACCAACCCGTTGAGTTTTCCCAGGGCCATGTCGCTCACCGAAGTGCGCAGCAGGTAATACGGTGCGCCGGTCTTTTCATCGAGCAGCTGGTCGGCGGAGATCAGGCTGACTTCGCCAGGCACCCGTGGCGTGCGACTCTGGTTGAAGGCGGTGAACAGGATATCCACCGGCAGATGGCTGCCTACCTTGTCCACCAGGTTGACCGGCAGGTGTCCCTCGACTTCCAGGCGCTCGCCCTGGGGCACGATCTCCAGCAGGGTTTCCCCGGCGCGGATCACCGCGCCTTCGGTGTGTACGCTCAGGTTGACCGCGATGCCCTCCGCTGGCGCACTGATCTCGCTGTGTTGCAGATCGAAACCCGCCGAACGCAGTTGCTGCTCCAAGGTCAGGGTCTTGAGCTGGGCCTCGGCCAGTTGGCCGCGGACCTCCTTCTGATATTCCTCACCGTGCTGGGAGAGCTTGAGCCGCGACTCGACAATGCCCTGCTCGACCCGCCCGCTTTCGCCATTGTTCTGTGCCAGGTCCTGTTGCACCTGGGACAACTGGCGCTGGTAGTCGAGCAGGCGGTTGCGCGGGATATAGCCGCTGTCCGCCAGGGGTTTGAGGTTATCCAGCTGACTGTGCAGGGAGTCGGCGCGGGCCAGCATGTCGCTACGCGCCCGGCGCATACCGGCCAGTTGCGAAGCGGCGCCATCGATACTGGCGCGGATACCGGCCTGCTCGCGGGAAAAGGCTTCGCGACGGCTGCTGAACAACTGCCGCTGGCCTTCGAGCACCAGCGCCAGGCGTGGGTCGGGATCGCTGCTCAACTCGGCGGGAAACACCACCCGCGGCAGGCTATCGCGCTCGCTCTGCCAGCGTGCCTGACTGGCCCAGGCCATGCGGTACTGGGCCTGCAGTGATTGCACATCGGCCGACAGCTGGGTCTGGTCGAGACGAAACAGCGGTTGGCCCTGATGCACCACTTGCCCTTCGCGCACCAGGATCCGGCTGACCACGCCGCCGCCCAGGGATTGCACCGCCTTGCGCTTGCCGGACACCACCACGCTGCCTTGCACCGCAATGCCCTGGTCCAGCGGCGCCAGGGCCGCCCAGAGAAAGAAGCTGCCAGCGCCCACCAGCGCCAACCACCAGCCCAGACGGGCAAAGAACCGGGCATCGTGGTATTCAACAGGGGTACTGATCTGCATCGTGCTGTCCTTGCTCATGCGCCGCTGCTGCGCGTCGGCGCCGGATACTGTCGGCTCAGGCTGACGCCGGCCGGAGTCGCGGTCTCGCGGGTTGATTGGGGTGGTGGTGCCACGCCGGCCGAGAGTGCCTTGAGCACATCGGCGCTGCTGCCGAAGGCTTGCAAGCGACCTTCGTTGAGCACCAGCAACTTGTCCGCCTGGGTCAGGGAGGTGGAACGGTGGGTCACCAGAACCACCGTGCAGCCCCGTGTCTTGAGCTGGGCAATCGCCTGGGTCAAGGCGGTTTCACCAACCACGTCGAGATTGGAGTTGGGCTCGTCCAGCACCACCAGGCGCGGGCCGCCATACAACGCACGGGCCAGCGCCACGCGCTGCTTCTGTCCGCCGGACAGGCCGCTACCGTCTTCGCCGAGCAAGGTGTCGTAGCCCTGAGGCAGACGCAGGATCAATTCGTGCACAGCGGCCTGGCGCGCCGCCTCGACCACCTTCGCTGAATCGACCTCGGCAAACCGGGCGATGTTTTCGGCAATGGTGCCGCTGAACAACTCGATGTCCTGGGGCAGGTAACCGATATGTGGACCGAGATCGTCGCGGTCCCAGCGGTGCAGGTCGGCACCGTCCAGGCGCACGGTGCCGCCCAGGGTCGGCCAGACGCCCACCAGCACCCGGGCCAGAGTCGACTTGCCCGAGCCGGAGGAGCCGAGCACCCCCAGCACTTCACCGGGGGCCAGGCTGAAACTCACCTGGTGCAGGGTCGCGATACGCTTGCCCGGCGGTCCGGCGCTGACCTGTTCAAAGGCCACCTGGCCCTGGGGCGCGGGCAGGCTCATCTGCCCTTCTACTTCTGGGAAGTCGCGCAACAGACTGTCCAGGCGCTGGTAGGCGAGCTTGGCCGTGCTCCACTGTTTCCACACCGCAATCAACTGGTCGATGGGGCTGAGCACCCGCCCCATCAGGATGGAGCCGGCGATCATCATCCCGGCGCTCATCTCACCCTTGATCACCAACAGCGCGCCCAGGCCCAACACCAGCGATTGCAGGCACAGGCGCAACATCTTGCTCAGGGAAGTAAGCACCGCCCCGGTATCGCTGGCGCGGTTCTGCCGCGCGAGAAATCTCGAGTGCACCTGGAACCAGCGCGTGCGCAGCGCGCCGAGCATGCCCATGGCCTGGATAGTTTCGGCGTGATGCAGGTGACTGGTGGCCAACTGAGTCGAGCGCTGCGAATAACCGCTGGCTTCGCTCAGGGGCTTTTTGGTCATCGACTCGTTAAGGCAGGCCAGGGCAATCAGCAGCAAGACGCCGACACTGGCGAAGACCCCCAGCCAGGGATTGAACAGGAAGATCACCAGCAGATAGATGGGAAACCAGGGGGCGTCGAAAAAGGCGAACAGCGCCGGCCCGGTAAGGAACTGGCGAATCTGGGTCAGGTCGCCGAGGGACTGGCCGGCGTGTCCCTCGCCGCGCAACAGGTTGCGCTCGAAGGCCGCCTGATAGACCCGCAGGTTCAGGCGCCGCTCCAGGGCACTGCCGATGCGGATCACGATAAAACTGCGGAGCACTTCCAGCAGCCCGATAAAGGCAAAGAACCCCACCACCATCAGGGTCAACATCACCAGGGTGGTTTCATTCTGTGAGGTCAATACCCGGTCATAGACCTGGAGCATGTAAATCGAAGGCACCAGCATCAACAGATTGATCAGCGCGGTGAAACAACCGACGCTGAGCAGGACACTTTTATAATCGCCGAGCACACGGATCAAAGGTGTCCCGGACATCATTTTCGGCGGGCTCATCTCTCTTCCTTGAAGTTTACGGACAGCCGGATACGTACCTTTATTCGATGGCCGGCGAGCCGCTCGGGAATATAGGTACTTCCAACAGGAGCCGTTCTTTCGCGACTCATTAAAGACTGAACAAGAAAACAACTAACAGACACTGGACATCCAGTGACCGTTTAATCGATTTGCCTCTGAATACTCAGGACGTACCGCGCACCAGCACCAGAACGCTGCCACTCTTCAAGCGCACTTCATAACGGTCCGCCCTCTGCCGATTGAAGTGCACGATTCCGGAGCCTTCGGCGCCATACAGCCACAGGCCATCGGGCGTCGGCTCCCAATTGGCCGGGCGCTCGCCCAACCAGCCGGCGATGCACGCCAGGTCGCCAGCCAGGCGTGGTGATTGCAGCACCAAGTCAAGCTCGCAGGCCTTGGCTTGTTCACCTTCGGGGTACATCCGCCACTGACCGGCAAGGGCCTCGGGTGGGGTCAGGATCAGGCTTCTCGCCATGGTGACTGCTCCAAAAAACGTCAGAAACGCAGCCATCAGCCACGTCGAATAGATACTGCGGACACAGGTCTTGATCATGGGTATCGACTACCGGGCCAGAGGGCAGCGCTGCAGCGCTGCCCGTACCGCATCAACTCAAGCCACGATATCCGTGACCGCTGCCTGACCCACGGTGGTCACCAGGAAATCGGCGACGCCGTGTCCGGAGAAGTCCACCGCCAGGGTACCCAGGTTGCTGCCCGAGGCATACGTCAGCAGAGCATCGCCGGCATGGCCGGTGAATGCGTTGACGAAGGTCAGGCCCGAACCATGGGTGATCCCGGACAAATCGATCTTGTCCTGGCCACTGGTGAAATCCATGATCCGGTCGGCGGCATTCGGCGCCGAGTCGGAAACGGCGGCGAACACAAAGGTATCGCTGCCCGAACCACCCCAGAGTTTGTCGGCACCGCCAGCCCCGTAGAGGATGTCGTTGCCGGCACCGCCGCGCAGTTCGTTGGCCACGTCGTTGCCGATCAGCAGGTCGTTGCCCGAACCGCCGATGGCGTTCTCGATCGTGACACCCTGGGAAATGGAGATATTGCCCACCATGCCGCCAACGTCGGAAAACGAGCCGTCATGCAGGTTGATCTTCTGGTTCTGGGTGAACCCGGAGAAGTCCAGGGTGTCATTGCCGCCACCGTCCCAGACCGAGAACACCAGCTTGTCCGAAGACGAGGTGGCGCTCAGGTAGTCGCGACCGGCATTGGAGTTGAACCCATAGGTGGTATCACCGGCACGGGTGCTGTAGTTGGCGCCGTAGAGTTTCTGGATCGCCGCGATATCATCCATCAGCGGGCCCGAGGAATAAGCCTCGACCCCGCCTTTGCTGAAGTTCTGGCTGGTGTTGCTCTCGCTCCAGTAACTCATGACGCTGTAGCCGCGGGTGTCCTGAGCATAGGACGCGTCATTGTAGGTCGGGTTGCCTTCGCCGGCGTTGTAGTCACCGGGATGAGCCAGGCCGAGGGTATGGCCGATCTCATGGGTCAGGGTCTGGCGACCGTAGTTGTTCAGGCCAGGCGTCTTGTTGACGTTGTAGCCGCTGCCGGTCAGGTACCAGGACTGGCCGTCGTAGCCAGGCTCGGTTCCCGGCAGAAAGGCGAATGCGGCCGCGCCTTCCTGTCCGCCACTGTAGTTACCGAAGGTCATATGACCATCGCCACCTTTCGCGGCCTCCGTGAAGGTCACGTTGGCCACGTCCGCCCAGGATTGCATGGACAGAACGGCCTGCGACTTCTGCAACGCGCTGAACTGACTGAACCCGGTGACGCCCAGACCGCTGAAATTCGAGGTCTGGGAAGTCAGAAAGCTGTAGGTCAGTTCGATCTTGCCGCTGCCGTCCAGATCGTGCCAGGCGGCACCGTCACGCAACAGTTGCGTGGCGGCTTGATCGACGGAGTAGGAGGGTTTGCCATTGACCGTGAGGTTGCCGCCACGGTCGTATTGATGGCTGAAGCTATCGATCTGGTTAAAGGCGGAACTTGTACCGTTGGCCGCCAGTGCCGCCTCCGGGGAAACAATAGCTTTGGTTTTGACTTTCGACATAAACACACTTCCTTGTTTGCAAGTGAAACAGTTTTTGTCAGATAGCGACAATCCCTTGGCGAGATCATCCTATCACTCGCCCTTTTTGAAGGCAGCGAGAAACTGACACAATCTGAAATCAAACGTCCAGCGTTTTTTTGATAGCAAATCGCCAAAACAAGGAAAACGCCTACAAACATTGGTCTATGTCGTGAAAGTTTTTTATGACAATAACGACCGACTCCAGCAAGCAGACTTTCGGAAAACTTCAAGCCACAAGAATACACATGCGAAGTGCATCAATAAATGACCGAGTAGTCATTTCCTTACTTATACATTTCCCGGCCACCCGCATGTCCTGAGTGCATTCAGGACAACTTCGCCCTTTAACGCCGGCACCGCTGTTCCATCGGCGCTGGTCATGTCCTCGCCGGCCAGCAGAGCATTGATGATCGCCTCCTCCACCGCTTCGGCGGCCGCCAGGAACAGCGGGGAAATATGGTCATTGTTGACCATCGTCAGTGGGCTGCTGAAAGGCCGGTCCTTGCGCCCGTAATCGGCCGTCGGTATTTGCTCGTTGCCGGTGGCGAAGGCCAGGAAGATATCGCCGCTGGAGTCCTCGGTGCCACCACCGGTACGGGCGATACCGATAGAGGCCCGTTGCGCCAGGCGCTGGCATTGATGAGGCAGCAACGGTGCATCGGTGGCGAGGACTACCACGATCGAGCCCATCCCCGGACTGCCGCGGCGGGCGAAAGGCGACGGGATGTCCAGCAACTGGCGACCGACCGGATAGCCATCCACCCGCAGCTCCTGGCGTTTGCCATGGTTAGCCTGGACCAATGCACCGACGATCCAGCCGCCCTGCGCTGCCGGCAAACGCCGTGACGAAGTGCCGATACCCCCTTTGAACTCGTGGCAGATCATCCCGGTACCGCCCCCCACCGCGCCTTCAGTTACCGGCCCGGGCTTGGCATCGGCCAACGCTTCACGGACCTGCGTGGGGCCGACATGCTGGCCCCAGATATCGTTGAGCACCCCGTCATAGGTCTCCATGACCACCGGCATGCACCAGTACACTGCCGGGTCCGCCAGGCTGTCACGCTCGTCGGCGATCAGCGCATCGCGCACCACACCCACACTATGGGTATTGGTGATCGCCACCGGCGTGGTCAGCAGCCCGGCTTCGCGAATCCACTCCAGCCCCGTGGCATCGCCATTGCCGTTGAGCACATGGCAACCGGCAAAACAGGGTTGCGCCCGCGCCACCCCGGCTCGTGGCTGGATCAGCGTCACCCCGGTGCGTACCTGCTTGCCGTCGATTTCGCTCTTCAGCGTACTGTGACCGACCCGTACCCCCGGCACATCGGTGATGGCATTGAGTGGACCCGGTGTTCCCAGGCCCAGGGTGATTCCCCATTCGCGCGCGCGCATAATCCCTCTCTGTCTGCGTATTTGAAATGTGCCGCCACTCTAGGCGCTCGTCACCTGCCCGCCAATTCCCCTATCGGGGTAGTGTCGAGCCCTTGCACGGATCTTCTAGACGGATACCCGACCGCAGGCATTAACTGAACCACTGCACGATTGACCACGACTCCGGGAACCCCATGTCCAGCACCGCCAACCACTGGGTCGACCTGAACCAGGACCGGGACACCGGCATTGAAACGCTGCGCGCGCGTTTCCAAGGCCATACCCATGCCTATGATGCCCACTGGCACGACAGCTACCTGGTGGGAGTCACCGAGCAAGGCGTGCAGCAGTTCAATTGCCGTCGCACCCGCTACCAGAGCCTGGCGGGCAACGTATTTCTGCTCGAACCCGGCGAGATCCACGACGGCGACGCCCCCACTGAAGGCGGTTTCACCTACCGAACGATCTATCTCGACCCGCACTGGCTGGAACGGGAACTGAGCGCGCTGTTCGAGGAGGCCCCAGCGGGTAGCCAATTGAGTTTTGCCAACACCCTGGCCACCGACACCCGCCTGGCCCAGGCCACCAGTGCCGCGTTCCAGGCCATTCACACCCAGGAATTGCGCATTGTCCGGCAAAGCGCCCTCGACCAGATGTTCGCCAGCCTCACCGACCATCTGCACTGGCGCGCCCGCTACCGCGACGACCCGCGCCTGCCGCGGGTCGCGCAGGTCGCCCGCGAGTACCTGCACGCCCATCTGCAACACGACCTGAGCCTGGATGAGGTCGCCGCCGTCTGCGGTGTCGACCGCTTCCGCCTGACCCGCGCTTTCAAGGCCGCCTACGGCCTGCCGCCCCATGCCTACCTGGTGCAATTACGGGTGGCCAAGGCCCGGCAACTGCTGTCCCGGGGCGAAACCCCGGCGAACGTCGCCGTGACCCTGGGCTTTGCCGACCAGAGCCACCTGGGCCGCTGGTTCGTGCGCGCCTATGGGCTGACGCCCGCCGCCTACCGCAAGCGCTGCTCAAATCTTCCAGACGCCTGAAGCGGCACACGGGAAGATCGCTGCATCGATCTTTCCCCGGAGCCCGCCGCCATGTTGTCCAGTCTTTCCAGCCTCCTGCCCTTTGTGCTCTTCGCCATCGTCGCCTCCGTCACTCCCGGGCCGAACAACATCCTGGTGCTGAGTAACAGTGCCCGCCATGGTTTGGCGGCAGCGCTGCCGATCATCCTCGGCGCCGGTGCTGGCGCCGCACTGATCGTCCTGCTGGTGGGCAGCGGTGTCGGTGAATCACTGGCACGACTGCCCCAGGTGCGGACGGGCATGCAATGGCTCGGCATCGCCTGGCTGAGCTACCTGGCCTGGCAGATCTTCAGCGCCCCGGCCCACGCCATCGACCCCGATGCGGCCCCGGTCAAACGCCTCGGCCTGCTGGGCGCGGCCAGCCTGCAACTGATCAACCCGAAGGTCTGGATGATGGCCCTGGCGGTGGTCGGCGTGTTCGCCGGCAGCGGCGCCGAGCGCCAGGCCCACGTGCTGTCGCTGTCCCTGGTGTTCTTCCTGGTGTCGCTGCCGTGCATGAGCCTGTGGGCGGTGCTCGGGGTCGGCTCCGCGCGGTTGTTTCGCTCGCCCCTGGCGATGCAGCGGTTCAATCGCTGCATGGCGTTGTTGCTGCTGGTTTCGACCTGGCTGAGCGTGCTGGTATAACGGGGCGGGAGTCGCCGCAGTGCAAAAGCCGGTCGCACTGGTGCGCTTTTGCCAGCAGCCGGCTGCGTAACGTGGCCGGACGGTGCATGAAGACACCGAACTCCACAATAAACGACCTGCCGCGAGACCTGCGTATCATGAAAAGACTGTTCAACAGCTGTCTGTTCCTCTGCGGTACCGCCCTCCTGAGCACCAGCGTACTGGCCTCCGAAGACGCTTCCTGCAAGACCGTGCGCATGGGCGTGGTCAACTGGACCGACGTCATCGCCACCAGTGGCATGGCTGACGTGCTGCTCAATGGACTGGGCTATGAAAGCAAGCAGACCAGCGCCGTGCAGCAGATCATCTTTGCCGGGATCCGTGACAAACGCCTGGATATCTTCCTCGGCTACTGGAAACCGGCGATGGACAAGAACATCGCGCCTTTTATCGCCGCCAACCAGGTCAAGGTCCTGGCCCAGCCCAGCCTGTCCGACGCCCAGGCCACCCTCGCCGTGCCGCAATACGTGGCTGACGCGGGCCTGAAGACCTTCGCCGATATCGCCAAGTTCAAGGACAAGCTCGGCGGCAAGATCTATGGCATCGAGCCCGGCAGCGGCGCCAACACCACCATCAAGACCATGATCGATACCGACCACTTCGGCCTCAAGGGTTTCAACCTGGTGGAGTCCGGGGAAGCCGGGATGCTCGCGGCGGTACAGCGGGCGGTCAACCGCAAGGAGTTCGTGGTCTTCGTCGGCTGGACCCCGCACCCGATGAACATCAATATGAAAATCGCCTACCTGACCGGCAGCGAAGATGTCTACGGGCCTAACGAAGGCGCGGCCACCGTATCCACCGTCACCGCCCCGGATTACGCCCAGCGTTGCCCGAACGTCAACAAGCTGCTGGAAAACCTGACGTTCAGCGCCGCCCAGGAAAGCCAACTGATGGTACCGATCATGGAGCGCCAGACACCCCAGGACGTGGCGAAAAAATGGCTGCGCGATCACCCGGAAGATCTGCAGAAATGGCTGAGCGGCGTGACCAGTGTTGACGGCAAGGACGGCGTGGCAACCGTGCAGGCCAGTTTGAAATAGCGCTAATTGTAGGCGCGCAGCTGCGGTGTTTGGGTGGGAGCGGTGCTTGCCCGCGAAGCTTTTAGCGTCCTCACGGGCCTCTTCGCGGGCAAGCTCCGCTCCCACAATAAAGCACCTATCTCCAGACCAATAACGCTCCTACCGGTTTTCCTGCCATCCAGAACACAGCTGAGACTGCGCATGACCGATTACCCGCTCTCTCCCGAACTCAGCGCCTTTGTCGCCAGGACCCTCGATTTCAGCTATCCGGATACCAGCATCAACGGTCTGCGCGTCGGCTACAGCGCCATGTGCAGGGCTTTCACCCCGGCACGCCCGGCGGACATCAGTGTCAGCGAACAACTGATCGATCAGGTGCCCATCCGCCAATACCGCCCGACTTCAGCAGTACCTGCCAATGGCTGGCCCAGCGTGGTCTACCTGCATGGTGGCGGCTGGGTGGTCGGCGACCTCGACTCCCATGATTTCATCACCGCTGAACTGGCGTCCCTGCTCAACGCCGTGGTCATCGCCGTCGACTATCGACTCGCGCCGGAACATCCCTTTCCGGCGGCCTTCGACGATTGCCTGGCGGTGTGGCGCGGCTTGCAAGCTGACGCCGCGACCTGGCAACTGGACCCGCAACGCATGGCGATTGCCGGCGACAGCGCCGGTGGCAATCTCGCCGCCGCCGTGTGCCTGGCCCTGCGTGATGCCGGGCAAGCGCAGCCGCGGCTGCAAGCCCTGATCTACCCGGGGCTGGGGGGTGACGAGCGGCTGCCCTCGCGCAGCGAATGCGCCGACGCGCCGTTGCTCAGCACCAGCGATGTGCACGGCTATCACGCCTTGTACCTGCCGGGTTCGGCCAAGCCTGCGGCCTATGCGATGCCGTTGCAGGCCACGGATCTGCGCGACCTGGCCCCGGCGTTTATCGCCGTGGCGCAATTCGACCCCTTGCGCGATGACGGCGTGCAGTACACCGAGCGCCTTGCAGCAGCCGGTGTCGCCGTGGCTTTCCATCCCGGTCACGGCCTGGTGCATGGCTGCCTGCGGGCCCGCGGCCTGGCGCCGGAGGTGGATCTGCTCTACGCCAAACTCCTCGCCGCATTGCGCCGCTCCCTGGACCTGTAATCGACCTGGCCGGCAAAAAGTGACTTGACGACCACCCTGGTCTTGAGTTCTCCTGAAACCGGTTTCAGTGCTGATGTACAAACCGCCTGCCGACAACGCCAAGAAAAGGTTCCAGGCCGTGAACAGTTTTTCCGCTGCCCAACGCAGCCGCGTAACCATGCTCGATGTCGCCGAACGTGCCGGGGTTTCCAAGGCCAGCGTGTCGCGCTTTATCGGCGATGATCGGGCCCTGCTCTCCGAAGCCATCGCCTTGCGTATCGAACAGGCGATCAGCGAACTGGGCTACCGCCCCAACCAGATGGCCCGTGGTCTGAAGCGCGGCCGTACGCGCCTGATCGGCATGCTGGTGGCCGATATCCGCAACCCTTATTCGATTGCCGTGATGCATGGCGTGGAAACCGCCTGTCGCGCCCACGGCTACAGCCTGGTGGTGTGCAACACCGACCGCGACGATCAGCAGGAGCGCCTGCACCTGGCGGCGCTGCGCTCGTACAACATCGAAGGCCTGATCCTCAACACCCTCGGCCATCACCTCGAAGAACTGCAGGAACTGCACCAGGAAATGCCAATGGTGTTGGTGGATCGCAAGGTCGAGCAGTTGGACAGCGACCTGGTCGGCCTCGACAACGCTGCCGCCGTGCGCAGCGCCGTCGACCACCTGGAGCAGCAGGGTTACCGCGACCTGATGCTGGTCAGCGAACCGCTGGACGGCACCAGCTCGCGCCTGGAACGGATCGAGCACTTCAACCGTGAGATCGCCCGGCGCGGCTCGCTGAGCGGTCGCATTGGCCATACAGGTGAGTCACTGCGGCATCAGTTGCAAGACTTCCTGGCCACGCCGGGCCCCGGTCCCAAGGCGCTGTTCTGTGCCAACGGCATCGCCGCCCTGGCCAGCGTCCAGGCCCTGCGCGAACTGGGTTGCAAGCTGTTCGACGATATTGGCCTGATCGCCCTGGACGATCTGGAGTGGTTCCCGCTGGTTGGTAGCGGCATCACTGCCCTCGCCCAGCCCACGCAACAGATCGGCGTCAGTGCCTTCGACTGCCTGTTCAAGCGGTTACGGGGAGACAAGGGCGCCGCGAGAGTCATCGACTTCCCCGCCCAACTGATCGTCCGCGGCTCGACCCGACGAGTAAAAGTGGAGCATCCCTCTTAAGGCGACGCGCCGGGGCAACAGGTTCTGCCTGAGCTTCCACGCCGCCTGCAACCATTTATAGAGGTTCGCCAAAAAATGAAACCGGTTTCAGAGGTACAACAACAATGAAAGAACAGCTGTTTCCCGTCTCTATCAGCCTCTCCAGCTACGGTGCGCCGCTGGTCCGCGAACGCGGCCAGGAAAGCTTTATCGAACTGCTGGCCGAGGCCGGCGCCCGTCGTATCGAAGTGCGCGAAGAACTGCTGACCGATGAACACCCCCAGCGCTTTGCGAGCCGTACCGCCGCCATGGGCCTGGAGTGCGCCTACTCGTCACCCCTGGAGCTGTGGCCCGCCGGTCAGTCACACCCGGACTCGCAACTGGCGGCCACCCTGCGGCGCGCCGAAGCCTTTGGCGCCCGCTGGCTGAAAGTCTCCCTGGGCTACTTCAGTGACAACAGCGACCTGTCGAACCTGGCGGGGTTGTTGTCGGCCTCAGCGGTGCACCTGCTGGTGGAGAACGACCAGACCACCCAGGGCGGGCGCATCGAACCCTTGCAGCGCTTTTTCGATCAGGTTGAGCAACAGCGCCTGCCGGTGAAAATGACCTTCGATATCGGCAACTGGCACTGGCAGGACCAATCCGCCAGCAGCGCGGCACGCCTGCTCGGCCGGCATGTCGACTACCTGCACTGCAAGGCCGTGGCCCAGCGCGCGGACGGCAAGCTCGTCGCCCTGCCACCGAGCGCCATCGATCTGGAGCGGTGGGAAGGTTTGATCGGTCAGATGAGTCAAGGTTTGACCCGGGCCGTGGAATACCCGCTGCAAGGCGACGACCTGTTGGCCGTCACCCGCGAACACGTGCACACCCTCGCCCGCCTGGGCCGGTCCATGGAGGAAACGGCCCATGCCTGAGATCGAAATCCTCTCGTTCGGCGAAACCATGGCGATGTTCGTCGCCGAACAGACCGGCGACCTGGCCCGGGTCGGGCACTTCCACAAACGCATCGCCGGAGCCGACAGCAACGTCGCCATCGGCCTCGCGCGCCTGGGCTTCAAGGTGAACTGGCTGAGCCGGGTCGGCGCCGACTCCCTGGGCCGTTTCGTCATCGACACCCTGCAAGGCGAAGGCCTGCACTGTGACCACGTAGACATCGACCCGACCTGTGCCACCGGTTTTCAACTCAAGTCCAGGGAAGACCAGGGCCAGGACCCACAGGTGGAATATTTCCGCCGCGGTTCGGCGGCCAGCCACCTGTCAGTGGCCGATATCCGCCCGGAACTGCTCAAGGCCCGCCATCTGCACGCCACCGGTATTCCGCCGGCCCTGTCGGCCAGCGCCCGCGAGCTGTCGTTCGAACTGATGACGCAGATGGCGGCCGCCGGACGCAGCGTGTCCTTCGATCCCAATCTGCGGCCGAGCCTGTGGGCCAGCGAAAAACAGATGATCGAGGACATCAACGCCCTCGCCGCTCTCGCCCATTGGGTGCTGCCGGGGCTGAGCGAGGGCCGCTTACTCAGTGGCTACCAGGAGCCCCGCGACATCGCCGCCTTCTACCTCGACCAGGGCGCCGCCGTCGTCGCCATCAAGCTCGGGGCCGACGGCGCCTACTACCGGACCCAGCAAGACGAGGGTTTTGTCGCCGCCGTGCCGGTGCAAACCGTGGTGGACACGGTCGGGGCCGGTGACGCTTTCGCCGTCGGTGTGGTCAGTGCGCTGCTGGAGAACCACAGCGTGGCCCAGGCCGTGGCGCGCGGCAACTGGATCGGCGCCCAGGCGGTGCAGAGCCGCGGCGACATGGAAGGTCTGCCGACCCGGGAACAACTGACAGCGGCGCACCGCCCCGCGCCAGTCGATTAAGCAAGACCAGGTTTTTTGAATGCCACCTGCTGCGACAAAAACAACAAGCTCAGGAGCCACACCATGCATACGCTGAAACTCGCCACCCGCCGCTGGTGGTACATCATGCCCATCGTTTTCATCACCTACAGCCTGGCGTACCTGGATCGCGCCAACTACGGCTTCGCCGCCGCCTCGGGCATGGCTGCCGACCTCAACATCACCCCCGGCCTGTCGTCGCTGCTTGGCGCACTGTTCTTTCTCGGCTATTTCTTCTTCCAGGTGCCTGGCGCCCTCTACGCGCAGAAACACAGCGTGAAAAAGCTGATCTTCGTCAGCCTGATCCTCTGGGGCGGCCTGGCCACCCTCACCGGCATCGTCTCCAACGCTTATATGCTGATCGGCATCCGCTTCATGCTCGGCGTGGTCGAAGCCGCCGTGATGCCGGCGATGCTGGTGTACCTGTGCCATTGGTTCACCCGCGCCGAGCGCTCACGGGCCAATACCTTCCTGATCCTCGGCAACCCGGTGACCATGCTCTGGATGTCGGTGGCCTCGGGCTATCTGGTGCAGCACTTCAGCTGGCGCTGGATGTTTATCGTCGAAGGCCTGCCGGCGGTGATCTGGGCCTTTATCTGGTGGCGCTTGGCCGACGAACGCCCAGCCCGGGCGAGCTGGCTCAGCGCGCAAGAGAAGCGCGACCTGGACAGCGCCCTGGCCGCCGAGCAGGTCGGCATCAAGGCGGTGAAGAACTATGCCCAGGCGTTCCGCGAACCCAAGGTGATCATCCTCGCCCTGCAGTTCTTCTGCTGGAGCATCGGCGTCTATGGCTTTGTGCTGTGGCTGCCGTCAATTCTCAAGAGCGGCCTGAAGATGGACATGGTCGAAGCCGGCTGGTTGTCGGCCTTGCCCTATCTGGCCGCGGTGATCGCCATGCTCGCGGTGTCCTGGGGTTCGGACAAGCTGCAGCGGCGCAAACGCTTTGTCTGGCCGCCGTTGCTGGTGGCTTCGCTGGCGTTCTATGCCTCCTACGCCCTGGGCGCGGAGCATTTCTGGTGGTCCTACAGCTTGCTGGTGCTCGCCGGCGCCTGCATGTACGCGCCCTACGGGCCGTTCTTTGCGATTGTCCCGGAAATCCTCCCGGCCAACGTCGCCGGTGGCGCCATGGCACTGATCAACAGCATGGGTGCCCTCGGCTCCTTCGGCGGCTCCTACCTGGTGGGCTACCTGAACAGCGAAACCGGTTCGCCAGGGGCTTCCTACCTGTTGATGAGCGCTGCCCTGTTGCTGTCGGTGGTGCTGACCGTGTTCCTCCATCCCGGCGCCAGCGATCGCGCAGCCCCCAAGGGCCTGCCGACGCGGCGTGCGCTTTCCCATCCCTGAACCTGTCGAGCGAATCCGATGAAAAAACCGGTTGTGTTGTACAAGAAACTCTCGCCCCCGCTGATGGCTCGCCTGCATGAGCACACCCAGGTCACCCTGATCGAGGACGTGGGGGACAACGGCCTGGCACAACTGCGCGCGGCCCTGCCCGAGGCACGGGGCCTGCTCGGTGCCAGCCTGAAACTGGACGCGGCGCTGCTCGACCTGGCCCCGCGACTGGAAGCCATCGCCAGTGTCTCGGTCGGCGTTGATAATTACGATATCGACTACCTGAACCGCCGGCGGATCCTGCTCAGCAACACCCCGGACGTCCTCACCGAAACCACCGCCGACACCGGGTTCGCCCTGATCCTGGCCACCGCCCGGCGCGTGGTGGAGCTGGCGAACCTGGTGCGCAACAAGCAGTGGACGCGAAATATCGGCCCGCTGCATTTCGGCAGCGATGTACATGGCAAGAAGCTCGGCATCATCGGCATGGGACGGATCGGCGAAGCCCTGGCCCAGCGTGGGCATTTCGGTTTCGGCATGCCGGTGCTCTACCACAGTCACTCGCCCAAGCCGGCAGTGGAACAGCGTTTCAATGCGCGCTACCTGGGGCTGCACGCACTCTTGCAGGAGGCCGACTTCATCTGCCTGACCTTGCCCCTGACCGCTGAAACCGAGGGACTGATCGGTGCCCGGGAGTTGGCCCTGATGCGCCCGGAAAGTATTTTCATCAATATTTCCCGGGGCAAGGTGGTGAACGAACAGGCCTTGATCCAGGCCTTGCAGAACCGCCAGATCCGCGGCGCCGGCCTCGACGTATTCGATCGCGAACCGCTGGCGCCGGACTCGCCCTTGCTGAGCCTAAGCAATGTGGTGGCCACGCCGCATATCGGCTCGGCCACCCATGAGACCCGCGAAGCCATGGCGCGCTGCGCGGTGGACAATCTGCTGGCGGCTCTGGCCGGAGAACGGCCGGCGAACCTGGTCAATCCGCAGGCCTACCCGAACTGACGCCAGTGCGGGTAGCGAGCGTTGCCAGGACGCGGCAACGCTCGAGGCTCAGATCACGAAGCGCGCGACCATGGTATTGAGGTCCACCGCCAGGCGCGACAGTTCCTGACTGGCGACGCTGGTCTGGTTGGCACCGGCGACCGACTGGGAAGCCAGGTCGCGGATGTTCACCAGGTTGCGGTCCACTTCACGGGACACCTGGGCCTGCTCTTCCGAGGCGCTGGCGATCACCAGGTTGCGTTCGTTGATCAGGTTGATGGATTGAGTGATCTGCTCCAGCGCCACACCGGCGGCACGGGCCATCTCCAGGGTGCTCTGGGTCCGCTGGTTGCTCTGCTGCATCGATTGCACGGCCTGGCCGGTGCCATTCTGGATCCCGGCGACCATCTGCTCGATTTCCTTGGTCGACTGCTGGGTGCGATGGGCCAGCGCCCGCACTTCATCGGCCACCACCGCAAAACCGCGCCCGGCCTCGCCTGCCCGCGCGGCTTCGATGGCGGCGTTGAGGGCCAGCAGGTTGGTCTGTTCGGCAATCGCGCGGATCACATCCAGCACCTGGCCGATGTCGCGGCCCTGGGTCGCCAACCCTTCGATCAGCACCGAGGTGCTTTGCACGTCCTGGGTCATGACCTGGATCGCCTCCACCGTCTGGACGACACGGTCGCGTCCATCACGGGCCGCCTGATTGGAATGCTGCGAAGCTTCGGAGGTCGACACTGCGTTGCGCGCCACTTCTTCGACTGCGCTGGTCATTTCGTTGACCGCCGTGGCCGCCTGCTCGATCTCGTTGTTCTGCTGCTGCAACCCGCGGGACGACTCCTCGGTCACCGCGCTGAGCTCTTCGGCCGCCGACGCCAACTGGGTGGCCGAACCAGAGATTTGCTCGATGGTCTTGCGCAGATTGCCTTGCATTGCCAACAACGCGCCGAGCAACCGGGCCGGCTCATCCTTGCCTTCAACGGCAATGGCCTTGGTCAGGTTACCGCCGGCAATGGTTTCAGCCGCTTCGACCGCCTTGTTCAGCGGCACGACGATGCTGCGGGTCAACAACCAGGCCAAGAGCACGGTCATCGCCGCCGCCAGAGCCGAGACCAGAAGAATGCCGAGGCTGGCGTTGTTATATTGCTCGCCAGCTTTGTTCGATGCGTCCGTGGCCCCCTTCATGTTGATTTCCACCAACAGCTTGAGCTGCTCCTCCATCACATCCGAATTGGTCTTGAGCTGGTTTTTCATCAGGTTACCCAACTCCTCGACCTTGTTCTGGCGCGATAGCTCCAACGCCTGGTTCAGGCCCCCTATATAAGTATCGAGCGTCGCGGCGAACGCCTTGTACTTGGCCAGCGCATCCCCATCAGCCGTTAAATCTGCGTAGGCTTTCTCGTCCTTGCGAACTTTTTCGATCAGACCAACGATGCGCGGATACTCGCTCTGCAAGGACTCGGGCTCACGGTTGATCAGAATCCGATAGAACACAATACGCATACGCAGAATGTATTCGCCCACATTGTCCAGATATTTCACGCTGGGCAGTTGATGGGTATACATATCAACGGACGCTTGACGAATCACCGTCATGCGAGTTTGGGAAAAGACCCCTAGCACAATCACCAGTAATGCAATGAATGCGAAACCGAGAAAGGCGCGAGGAGCGATTTTCATATTTCGTAGGGACATGGACTGCTCTCTTATAGACGTGATGTTCTTCGCCGACTCGAGTACACCGGAAAACGTAAGCAGACCCGGCGCGAGTGAGGCCATCTCGTTGCATTCCCTGCTGGAATTTATACAGGTCAGGTACATGACAAGGATGGCAATGGGAGGAAAGGTAAAAGCTATTGCGCATCAGCATTCGAGACGATACCGATCAAGCGCTTTTTCTGGATACACAGACAACCGACAGCCTTGCGCGCCGCCTGTATTGGCGACGCGCAAGGCTGGACGATCAGGATGAAAAATCAGTTACCTGGTTCGAAGACGGCAACGCAACCATCACAACCACCGCCCTTCGCGCCGAGCGGCACGAAGACGTGGTTATTCTTCTCGCTGACAGCGACCGAATGCGGGGTACCGCCAGACAGTTTTATGCGCTGGACGAGGGTGTTGGATTTCGCGTCGATGACGCCGAGTTCCGGGGCACCCGGCATGTTGCGCGAAGCGCTGTAATATTGATTGACTTTCGGATTGTAGGCGACCATGTCGGCTGCACCGAGACCAGGAATGACCTTGACCACCGAACCGTCGGTTTTCATGACCACGAGCACCGGCTTCAGGCCGCCGTCCTTGCTCCCAGCGTCGCAACCCAACAGCAGATTTGCGCCAGGTCCTTTCACCAGCCCATTGGGATGGCAGTCATCCACAGGCATCAGTTTCTCGAGCTTGCCGCTGCTCGGGTCGATGACGGCGACTGCGCCCTTGGCCTTATCCTTCTTCAACTCGGGAACCGAAACATAGAACTTCTTCGTCACAGCATCGTAGATAGGCTGCTCGATTCCGTCCGTGGCATCCTCAAAAACAATCTTGGACACGACTTTATGCCCGGCCTCGGTCGAGAACAGCGTCAGGAACGGCGGCTCGTCAGCATTGTTGCCGACAATCACAACGTGGGCGTCTGGATCGTATGCCATCTCGTCAACCCGGGACTTTCCGCCGGTCGAAAGGGTAGCAGTGACTTTTTTCGTCTTGAGGTCGATGACCTTCACAGTACTGTCGCCGTCGCCGGCCCACAAATCGCCGCCAGCGACGACGACACCGTTCGGACCCGATACAGAACTGCTCTTCAATTGCCCTACGAATCCGCCGAGCAGCCGGTCGACCATTTTGCCGCTGGTGACATCGAACACGTCGACAGACTTGTTGGATCTATCGGCCAAATAGTAAAGGTTGGTTGCCTGATCAACGTAGGTGATGTCGAACCCGTTGAGAGGTTCGCCTGGAACTTCCAATTTTCCGATCTGTTTCAGATCAGCAGCACTCACTGAAGTGGCAATTAAGCTCAAGGCCCATATTGCAGTTGCACAACCCAACAATTTCCGCTGCATATCGTGTTTTCTCCAGAGTTCTTCGGATATTTTTTTTATTCGTTTCCAGTAAGCCGCCCCTAGCCAACCGAGACGTCTAACACCTTCGATCGCCTGGTTAATTTCGGTCAATTGCATACACGATGTCAATATTAGATGTACTCACACGTGCAGATTACGCGCCTTTAGGAAATATTATTACTTGCAGCCCCGCTATTCTGACCGAGTTACAATTCCCTAATTACCCTTGATCAAAACATGTCACACCAAATCAATGGCGAGCCTGACGGAGTCATTAATCCGACATAGCCTTTTCATCAGCATTCACGCTTTATTTCGCCCAAACACGCCACGCTGAAGTCTTCAGAAAAATAGACTCCACACCCGTTTATTCAATACCCGGGTTCCGGGCAATCAACTATAAAAAACCTGCGCAGCTGCTTGAAGTCTCACGCCTGAAAAACTTCATCCAGGGCATGATGCTGGATGATCATGCCCCCCTATAGGTGCTACGCCCCTGCCTATACACGACACTCATGCTGTACGGATTAAGCAATATCCATGAGTGTTGTTGAAACTGGATAATACTCCAGACCTGGAGGGGGGCTTTTCTCTGTCGTCTTATGTCAACTGAGAGATGGCGATCAGCGCCAATGTCACCATGATACCGCCGCCGATGCGCGTGGCGATTTGCGCAAACGGCATCATCTGCATGCGGTTGGCGGCGGTCAAGATCGCCACGTCTCCGGTGCCGCCCTGGCCGCTATGGCAAGCGTTCACGATCGCGGTCTCGATCGGATACATTTTCATCCAGCGCCCGACCACAAAACCCGTCGCCATCAAGGTCACCACCGTTGCCACGATCGTGATCAGGTTGGGCAAATTGAAAGCAGCGACCAGCTTGTCCCACGGGGTCATGACAGCGCCGATCGCGAACAGCAACGGATAAGTCACTGCCGTCGAAAAGAACTTGTAGACGACGAACGAACCTTGCTGCAATTGCGGCGACACCGCGCGCGACAGCTTAAGCACAACCGCGACAAACAGCATGGCGACCGGTGCCGGAAATCCGAACAATTTGAAGGCCATCAACCCGACCATGTACAACGTGATGGCGGTGATGCCGGCCGCGGAGATATGGGAGATATCCATATGCCCCGGCAGGGCTTCTTTGCTCGGCTCCATGTCATCGTGCTCGCCCGGCTGCAGACGGCCTTCGCCGGTCAGGTGCGGATTTTTCTTGCCATAGGCATTCAATAGTCCGGACAGCAGAATAGCCGTCAGACTGCCCAGCATCACCGGCGGCAGAACTTGCGCGAAAACATCACCCTGAGGCACATGCTGGATGGCGGCATAACCGATCGACAACGGGATCGCGCCTTCACCAACGCCGCCTGCCATGATCGGAACGACCAGGTAGAAGAAGGTGTGGAAGGCGCCCAAGCCCAACAAGGTGCCGACCAGGGTGCCGACGATGGCCGCCGCCACGGTGCCGGCAGCGAGCGGCACGAATATCTTCAGAAAGCCCTTGATGAGCACCGTTCTATCCATGCTGAAGATACTGCCGACAATGATCGAGGCAATGAACAGATAAAGGAAATTGGACGACTTGGTAAATTCCGTCACATTCTTGAGAACCAGATCCGGCACCAGATGCTGGAAAGCCAGAAACGAGGGAATGAACGTGGCGAAAATCGCGGCGGCGCCGATATTGCGGAAAAAGGGCAGGCGCTTGCCAAGCTCGGCGCAGCTATAGCCGCCTATCGCCAGAATGGCGATCGACACGGAAATGTCAGTCGGCACCTTGTCGGTGAGGGCGAATCCACCGAGCAACACCAGAAGCAGCAGGTACACCGGCAACGGTATGATACCGATGCGAATCTCCATGATTTTCCACCAGCCGTACGGCCAGAATTTAGTGGGTACTTCATCCTTGCCCACCAGCGGCTGCTCGGACGGACTCGCTTTCATATTTTTCTCCACTGCTTTTATTGTTTTCATTGTTTTGTCAGATCTTCACGCAGCCAAATATATTGACCTCTGCAGAAACCGCAGATTTTGGTCATGCACCCATCACTATATACCGCCAACCTTTCTGACAGCTTTCAATAAAGCCCCTTAATCATATTGACCCCTGCAGAAACCGCAGATTTTAGTCTCGCATCCATTACTATATACCACCCACCTTTCTGGAACCTTTCAACAAAGCCCCTTAACATTAACCTCTGCAGAAATCGCAAATTTTGGTCTTGCGCCCATTACCTTAAACCACCAACCTTTCTGACACCTTTCAATAAAGCGCCTTGAACAAGCGCCCCCCATATTATATGTTCGAACCCTTGTAAAACGGACCGACGGTAGATTAGAGACCGCACGTAATTTGCAAACAGATCTCAATTACCATAAAACTCAGCAACACACCGAAAACGAAGTTTGCCCGACAAATACCGACCTGATATAAGTTCGCGCCGACGCAAAAATAAGAAAGCTGACGCTCAAAAAAAGAAAGAGCCGCCCAGACAAAAATACAAGTGGGACGGCAGTATTCTTCCTAAAAATAAACGGAGCAAATGACGATGCGCGTAATGAAGTGGAGCATGATCGCCCTGGCTGTTTCTGCAGTAGGTTCCCAATTGGCCATGGCTGAGCCGTTTGTAACCTCTCAGGCTGATGCCCCGGGCTTTGTTGAAGGAGCCAAGGCTGGCGTGGTTCTGGAGAACTTCTACTTCAACCGGACCCGGCAGGATCAAAAACCTAACAAACGTAATAAAGACTCAATCGACTGGACCCAAGGCATCCGGGGAAAATTCAGCTCCGGCTACACTCAAGGGACTGTCGGTGTCAAAGTTGAAGGCTTTGGTGATGCGGCTTACAAACTCTATGGTCGTGACGATGAGGGTGGCTCGCTCAATCTACCCCGCAATAGCAGCAATACTGGAAACGACAACAGCTACGGCAAAGCCGGTGCCGACATTGCCGTTCGCATCTCCAAAACCGAGCTGAAGTTCGGTGACTTCACCCCAAACACGGCGCCAGTATTCGCCTTCGGCACCCCCCGTCAGTTCCAACAGACTGCCCGTGGCTTCCAGCTGCAAAGCAGCGAGGTCAAAGACCTCGATCTGGACGCCGGTCACTTCTACGCCAGCAGCAGCGAGGACAACACCACACTGCAAGGCAACCTCTTTAGCCAATACGGCGTTACTCCGATCAGAAGCATTGATTACGTGGGCGGCAAGTACGGTCTCAATGAGAACCTGAGCGTATCGCTCTACGGTGCCAAGGCCCAAGACACGTGGAATCAGTACTACACCAACGCGAACTACACCCTTCCGTTGGCGACCGATCAGTCTCTGAACTTCGACTTCAACCTCTATCGCACCACCGACACCGGTGCGGCGAAAGCAGGCAAGATCTCCAACACCGCCTACTCGCTGGCAGCAGCCTATTCGTTCCTGAAGGCACACACCGTTACTCTGGCGTTCCAGAAGATCAACGGCAACGAGCCATTCGACTACATCGGTGCGGGTGACAAAAACCGCGGTACCGAGTCGATCTTCCTGAGCAACTCGATTGAGTACTCCGACTTCAACGCCCCGGGTGAAAGATCCCTCCAGGCTCGTTATGACATCAAAATGGCCGAGTACGGCATCCCAGGCCTGAGCTTCATGCTTCGTTATGCCCATGGCGAAGGTATCGACGGTACCCATATGAACGCTGTATATGCTGCCCAAAACGGCTATGGCTCAGACGGTCATCACTTCGAAACCAACCTGGAAGCCAAGTACGTTGTACAGTCTGGTCCTCTGAAAAACCTGTCCATCCGTGCACGCCAGGCTTGGCACCGTGCCAATGCTGCCGAGAGTGAAGGCAACGTCAACGACTTCCGCCTGATCACCGACTACCCAATCAACTTCCTGTAATCACCTGATTATCTGTTGGATGATGTGACACCCGGTTAAAGAACGGCCCATCCTGGTGATGGGCCTTTTTTATTGTGCGCCAGGCATGGCGTGTAGCGCCGTGACTGGCGCTGTTCGGTTCACTGTGGTGGTGATTCGGACGATTATCTAAACGGCGTGTAGGAGCGGCATTCAATTGCTCGTGCCTACAGCACCGACACACCCGATCAACAATCAGATCACGAATCTGGCGACCATCGAATTCAAATCCACCGCCAGACGCGACAGTTCATGACTGGCGGCGCTGGTCTGGTTGGCACCGGAGGCCGACTGGGACGCCAGGTCGCGGATGTTCACCAGGTTGCGGTCGACTTCACGGGACACCTGGGCCTGCTCTTCCGAGGCGCTGGCGATCACCAGGTTGCGTTCGTTGATCAGGTTGATGGATTGAGTGATCTGCTCCAGCGCCACACCGGCGGCACGGGCCATCTCCAGGGTGCTCTGGGTCCGCTGGTTGCTCTGCTGCATCGATTGCACGGCCTGGCCGGTGCCATTCTGGATCCCGGCAACCATCTGCTCGATTTCCTTGGTTGACTGCTGGGTGCGATGGGCCAGCGCCCGGACTTCATCGGCCACCACCGCAAAACCACGCCCGGCCTCACCGGCCCGCGCGGCTTCGATGGCGGCGTTGAGTGCCAGCAGGTTGGTCTGTTCGGCAATGGCACGGATCACGTCCAACACCTGGCCGATGTCGCGGCCCTGGGTCGCCAGGCCTTCGATCAATACCGAAGTGTTTTGTACGTCCTGGGTCATGGCCTGGATCGCGCCCACCGTTTCCACCACCCGGTCGCGCCCTTCCCGTGCCGCCTGGTTGGACTGTTGCGAAGCTTCGGAGGTCGACACCGCATTGCGCGCCACTTCTTCGACTGCGCTGGTCATTTCGTTGACCGCCGTGGCCGCCTGCTCGATCTCGTTGTTCTGTTGCTGCAGCCCACGGGAGGCCTCTTCGGTCACCGCGCTGAGCTCTTCGGCCGCCGATGCCAACTGGGTGGCCGAACCAGAGATTTGCTCGATGGTCTTGCGCAGATTGCCTTGCATTGCCAACAACGCGCCGAGCAAACGCGCCGGCTCATCCTTGCCCTCGATGACAATGGCTTTGGTCAGGTTACCGCCGGCAATGGTTTCAGCCGCCTCGACCGCCTTGTTCAGTGGCACGACGATGCTGCGGGTCAACAACCAGGCCAAGAGCACGGTCATCAGCGCCGCCAGCACCGAGACCAGGATAATGCCGAAACTGGCATTGCTGTATTGCTCGCCGGCCAGCGCCGACGCGGCCACGGCCCCGGCCTTGTTGATCTCCACCAACTGGTTGAGCTGCACGCCCATCAGGTCCGTACCGGCCTTGATCTGGTTGTTGATCAGGTTACGCATCTCCTCGACCTTGTCCTGGCGTGACAGCAGCAGCATCTGGCCCTGGTCCCGGAGATAGGTATCGAGCGTCGCGGCGAACTCCTTGTACTTGGCCAACTCCTCCCCATCCGCAGGCAGATCGGCGTAACTCTTCACGTCCTTGCGAACTTTGTCCACCAGCGCCGCGATACGTGTTTCGGAGTCCTGCAAGGCGGCGGGCTCTCGGTTGACCAGCACGCGAAAGGACAGAATACGCATACGCAGGACATCTTCGAGCGCATTGCCCAGATACCCCACGCTGGGCAGTTGATTGGTTTCCATGTCGATGGACGCCTGACGAATCACTGTCATGCGGGTCTGGGAAAAGACCCCCAGCACAATCACCAGTAATGCAATAAATGCAAAACCGAGAAAGGCGCGAGGGGCGATATTCATATTTCGGAGGGACATGGGCTGCTCTCTATAGACGTGAGGACTATTAGCTTCCATGCCGGAGACGTGCCGGATAGCAAAAGGCCATACCGACAGTGCTGGCGCCACTCTTCTTATCGACGGTGGGCTTGAACTGATTATCGGCACGAGCCGGGATTTTATTCAGGGGGAAATGAAAAATATTTTAGTTTATGAATAGCCTGCGAATAAGTGCTTCGCTATTGATACACGCAATGTCATTCATACTTTATGATAGTAGCCATGCGCCACTATCTGTACATACATGTACAAAGTGGCCGCAAAAACAACGTGTGGGAGCATTGGACTCCCACAAGCGGATCACGGAATTGTAGCGAATCATTCGCCCGTCTTGATCTTGCTCCACAGCCGTGTACGAACCCGGTCGATATTCAGCGGCATCGCTTCCAGGGCAAACAGCTTGCCCATCATTTCCGGGCTCGGGTAAACCTTGGTATCGGCCTTTAGCACCGGGTCCACCAGGGCATCGGCCGCCGCATTGCCGTTGGCATACTTCACATAGTTACTGATGCTGGCCATCACCTCCGGGCGCAGCAGGTAGTTCATAAAGGCATAGCCGGCCTTTTCATCCGGGGCATCGGCCGGCATGGCCACCATGTCGAACCAGATGGCGGCGCCTTCCTTGGGAATCGAGTAACCGATATTAATACCGTTCTTCGCTTCCTTGGCCCGACTCTCGGCTTGCAGGATATCGCCGGAGAAACCGACTGCAACGCAGATATCGCCGTTGGCCAGGTCACTGACGTACTTGGAAGAATGGAAGTAAGCCACATAAGGACGTACTTTCATCAGCAAGGCTTCGGCTTTTTTATAGTCCGCCGGATTCTTGCTGTGATGCGGCAGGTGCAAGTAATTCAAGGCCGCCGGTAGCAACTCCGGGCCATTGTCGAGTATCGCCACCCCACACTTCTGCAGCTTCTGCATATTCTCGGGCTTGAAGATCAAATCCCAGGAGTCCAGCGGCGCGTTGTCGCCAAGGGCTGCCTTGACCTTGTCGATGTTGTAGCCGATGCCCGTGCTGCCCCACAGGTACGGGAAACCATGCTCATTGCCAGGATCGTTGACCTCAAGCGCCTTGAGCAACGCCGGGTTGAGGTTCTTCCAGTTTGGCAGTTGGCGCTTGTCGAGTTTTTTCAGCGCACCGCCCTCGATCTGCCGGGCCATGAAGTGGTTGGACGGAAACACCACATCGTAGCCGGACTTGCCGGTCATCAACTTGCCATCCAGGGTTTCGTTGCTGTCATAGACGTCATAGCTGAAGCCGATCCCGGTATCCGCCTGGAAGTTCTTCGTGGTATCCGGGCCGATATACTCCGACCAGTTAAAGATCTTGACGGTCTCGGCCGCCTGGCCGAGGGACGCGACCAGCATCAAGAGAGCAAGGGACATGCGGATCATGAGTCGATTCCTGTGTGAGTTTTTGTTGGCAGGTTCGGGCGATCAGAGGATCAGAAAATCAGCACATAGGTCTTGCGCACGGTTTCCTGGATATCCCAGATTCCGCAGCTGTTGGCCGGCAACATCAGTGCATCGCCGGCTTCTATTTGTAAGGGCTCGCCGTGGTCCGGGGTGAAGGTGCAGCGCCCCTGGATAAAGTGACAGAACTCCTGGGCGACGATCTGCCGCCGCCAGCGACCGGGGGTGCATTCCCAGACCCCGGTTTCGACGCCATCGTCGCGCTCGACGCAGGTGACCGAGGCCACTGAAACCGGCTCGCCGAGGGGCACCGCCACCGGGTTGGAAACCTCGAGGACGGCAGTCGCGGTGTGCTTGAATTGTGTAATGCTCATAGGCTTGATCCCACGGGTGGATGAGCCGGCGCCCAGGCGCCGGTTACTGCATGAAACCTTCCATGAACCCGGCCACGCCGCTCGCCAGCTTGCGCCGCCAGGGCGCTGTGTTGGGGTTGGCGAGGGTCTGGTCCTCATGGACAAAGCTGCGGATGATCGCGTTGTAACCCAGCCAGCGGCAGGGTTCCGGCTCCCAGGCCTTCAGCGCCTGGAGACCGCCCTCGCGGATCACCCAGGGTTGCCGGACCCGCTCGCTGTCCTGTTCGAGGATCAGGTCGGCCAGGGTTTGCCCGCCCAGTTGGCTGGCACCCACGCCCTCGCCGCCGTAACCGCCGGCCAGGGCGAGGCCATTGGCGCGGTCGCAGAGCATGTGCGGCTGGAAGCGTCGCGACATGCCCAGGTTGCCGCCCCAGGAATGGCTGATGCGGACCTTCTTCAGTTGCGGGAACAGTTCGCCGAACAGGTAGCGACGCAATTCGATTTCGCTGTCGGTGAGGTCGAAGTCGTGCCGGAGCCGACCGGCAAAGCGATAGCCACCGCGGGCACCGAAGATCAGCCGATTGTCCGCCGAGCGCTGGCCGTAGGTGACCTGGCGGCTGCTCTCGCTGAAAGCCTGGCCCTGGCTGAGGCCGATTTCGTCCCAGGTCGCCTCGGACAAAGGTTCGGTAGCCACCAGCAGGCTTTGTACCGGCAGTTGATAGCGGCCCAGGGGCGGCAACGTCACCGAGTAGCCTTCCACGGCCGGAACCACCCAGCGACTGCGGATCTGTGCCTGGGCGGTGCGCAAGCCACCTGAACGCCAGTCGGTCACCGGGCTGTTTTCGAAGATCCGCACCCCCAGGCGCTCGACGGCCCGCGCCAAGCCGCGCACCAGTTTCGCCGGCTGGATGGTGGCGACATGGGGGGCATGAATGCCCCCGTAGGGTCGGGCGAGGCGAATCTGCCGGGCCAATTGCTCGGGGTTCAGCCAGCAGTAGTCGCTCTCGTTGAGACCTTGTTGGTAGAGTTTGTCCAGGTAGGCCCGCAGACTATGTTCCTGCTCGGGGTAACGCGCGGCGCAGTACAGCACGCCCCCTTTGCGGTAGTCGCAGTCGATGCCCTCGCGATCGATAACCCGCTTCACCTCGTCGGGAATGCCATGCAACAAGTCGAAGGAGGCCCGCCGCTGTTCGGGCGACAGCCCGGCCAGCAGGCGCTCTTCGCCCAGCAGATTGCCCATCACCCAGCCGCCGTTGCGCCCCGAAGCGCCGAAACCGGCGGTCTGTGCCTCGACGATCACCACGTTCAATGCCGGGGATTGGCGCTTGAGGTAATACGCGGTCCAGAGCCCGGTGTAACCGGCGCCGACAATGGCCACGTCGACATCCAGGTCCTGCTCCAGGGACGCACGGGGCGTCAGCGGCTCATCGAGCTGATCCATCCATAAACTGATATTGCGCCATGCCGGCATTCCAGACTCCACAACCCGTAACAGATGGCTGCGATCCTAGTGCCAGCACTCAGAGGCTGTCTTGCGCGCGTGCCCGCAGAGAAATTTGCCGGGCATAAGCCTTGGGCGACAGGCCGGTGTGCTCGCGAAAGCACTTGTAGAAGGCCGACAGGGAATTGAACCCGGCGGCGAACGCCAGTTCGTCGATACGGACCGGTGGCGCGGCCTTGTCCAGCGCCGTCAGCAGGTGCTGCAAGCGCGCCTGGTTGACGTAGCGGTAGAAACTCTGGCCGAGCACCTGATTGAGCAGATAGGAAATCTGATTACGGCTGTAACCGCATTCCTTGGCCACCCGCTGCAGGTCCAGGTCGGGGTCCAGGTAGGCTTGCTGGCGCTGGAAATACTGTTGCAGGTCGGCGGCCATAAAGCTCAGTTGCCGCGGCGACAACCCCAGGCGACTGGCCGCCGCGCGCAGACCGCCGGTGGTTTCGCGGGTGACCTGCTCCCGCACCAGGGAGGCGTACTCATTGACGCGCCAGATCAGGCCGTCACGCACGGTGATTGCCTCGCTGGAACGAAACGACACCAGGCCCTGGCCGCCACGCAGGGTGGTCTGGTACTGGATAAAGGCGGTGTTGCCGTCCAGGCGGATGCGATCGCTGTGCTCCAGGGCCTCGTCCGATTCGCGCGGCATGCTCAGGCGCACGTATTCACGCAGTTCCGCGAGGCCCAGGACACGGTTCTGGAAGAAGTCGTGGTACTGGATCTCGGGGTGATAAAGCGCCATCACCCCGTCGAGGTCGCGGTGTTTCCAGCACAGGTGGTAACGCAGAACGGTTTCACCGGTCGCCCGGGTCTGCTGCGGGCCGTCATCGTCATCGGACATGGCGCACTCGAATCAAGATCTATAGACACAGATCAAGTTACACGAAAACAATCGCCGAACGGCTTGAAAAAACTCTCCTGCGTCCGCTGAACGGATGCTATTTTTAAGCCTCCTATTGGTGGCCGGACCATGAGGTCCAGCCGTTCCTACCCGCGAGCAAAAGGAAGCGCTCAATGAAACAGGTGGGCGACATGAATAAAGTCTTCAGCAAGGTGACCTTCCCCAACGCTTGCCAACTGATGCGCTGGCATTTTCATCCCATGGGCTTCGAAGCCAGCATGGACGCACCGGGCAGCATGATCGCCCGGTTGTTCGACCGGGCCAGTGGCGAGACGCTGATCGCCATCGCCGGTATTCCTTGTGCCACAGTGATGAATGCCGCCGATGTCGAGCGAATCATCGAGGCGGTTGAGGATGAGCTTGAATCCTTCGTGCCACCCATGAGTCTGCGGGCCGTCAACTGACTCGAAGGCTTGCCAGGCAGTCAAGAGCGACATCCAACCTTGTGGGAGCGGAGCTTGCCCGCGAAGCTTTTAGCGTTCTTACAGACGTCTTCGCGGGCAAGCTCCGCTCCCACAGTTTCAATATTCCACCTACCGCCGCGCAACCTTCAGGGCTTGACCCGCAAATCAGCGAAAAACGCCTTGTCCGGCGCAATCCGATCCGAGGCCTTCGGCCCGTTCGCGGCCTGGCCATCCTGCCCATCCAGATACCAGTAACAGTGCTTCACCGCCCGGGTAATACCGACGTAGGCCAACCGCAGGATTTCGTCCTTCTGCGCGTTGTCGTAGGCCTCCGCATCGCCATCGTCGCCCAGCCCGGCCATGCGATAGACTTGATTCTTGTAGGGTGAACGGGTCAGGTGCAGGCAGTCGCCCAGCAGGAACACCACATCGGCCTGCAACCCCTTGGCGCTGTGATAGGTCAATTGCTTGAGCCGGCGCTGCTCGACAGGCAAACTAGAATCAACATTAACTACAGATGAAATATGCTCATTAATCAGTAACTTATCGCTACTTTTTCGAAATAACATCAAGATACTTTCACCGCGCCGATAGTGTTCCTCCAAGCGCTTGGCCAGACCGGCATCGTCACGATCCAGCACATTGACCGGCCACAGCGCCTTCGGCTCCCCGCCGGCCCTGGCCTTTTTCCCGGCAATCGCCGGTGCCGCGCGGACGATATGCTCGGCGGCATCGATAATGTGCTGGTGGCTGCGATAATTATCGCTGAGCATGACCCGGGTCGTCCCTGGCGACGGGAACTGTTTAGTGAACTCCATGAAGTACTTGGGTGAACTGCCGCGCCAGCCATAAATCGATTGCCAGTCATCGCCCACGCACAACAGTGACGAATGCCGGGCCGCCCGACCCACCTGCAGCGCCGGACCGCGCCGACGGATTTCCCGCAGGCTGGCCCGTAGCCAGGAGACGATCTGCGGCGAAACGTCCTGGAACTCGTCGATCATCAGGTGCGACAACGGTCGCAACAGCTCGTCGCTGAGCAGCGTCTGGTTTTCCGGGGTGTTTTCGCCGAACAGCGAGAACATGCGGTTATAGGTCATGATCGGTGGCGACTGGGCCAACAGATGGGTTTCCAGGGCCTTCCAGAACAGGCTCAGGGCTTCGAAGAAGAAACGGTCCGGATCGTCCTGGGCGAAACTCATTCGCGCCACAGCGGCGGGTACATCCAGGCCCAGGTTCTCGATAAAGCCGGCGGCCATCACAAAACAGTCGAGCAGTGGCGCCGACGCCAGCTCACCCTTGACCTTGTAATCGAAGCCAGGGCCGGCCGTGGCATCCCCGGCCTGGGATGAAAGAACACACTTGGCTGACTCATAGCTTTCCAACCATATCAATGGTTTACGACAGAAAGCTTGAAACAAGGTGCGCTTTACCGCCCATTCGGCGCGCACTGTCAGCTTGGACCCGGGACGGCTGATCTGCGGACTCTCCCGAGGATCGAAGCCGAGCACCACCCACGCCTCCAGCTCAGCGATGTAACCGTGGCAATGGAACGCCGAACCGTTGATCTCGATGACCTGGCGGTCCGGTTCAATCCCGGCGATCGGCCAGGCCCCCGCGCGAAACCACAGGTCCTCCAGGGTATCGCACAGTTCCTCGTCGCGCTTGGACGCCAGCTCGGTGACCGCCATGCGCTTGCGCACATCCGGGTGGTCCTGATCCAGCTCGCGCAGTTGCAAGGCTTGTTTGTAGAGCGGCACCAGCACTTCGCGAAAGCGTGGATGATCCGTGTGCAAACGCTGATAGCAGGCGTTCAACTGCTGGCGCTGGGCGTCGTTGATCCGCAGGTCGAACGGGTTGCTGTCGGCACCCTCATCGGTAAACAGGTCGCGTTCGCTGAGGTTCTCGAACGCTTGCAACTGGCCGAAGCCCGGCAGGCTGCGGACCATGGGTAGAATCCGCGAGTGAAAGGTGCGTACCACTTCACGGGCATCCCGGGGGCTGAGCCTATGTCCCCAGAGGCCCATGACTTCCACCAGCTTGGTCATGAAGTCCTTGCGCGACTCACGGGTAAAGGTCACCACGGTCATCGCATCCAGCTCGAAGCCCAGGTAGTGGGTCAGTAGCAGGATGCGCAGGACCAGCGAAGTCGACTTGCCAGCACCGGCGCCGGCAATCACCGCCGTCGAGGGTGTATCGCTGAAGATCATTTTCCATTGCGCGGCACTGGGCTGCGCGTGCGCAGGCAGGAGCCGGGCCACATCGGCCTTGATCCGCTTCTTCAATTCGGCCGTCAGCGGCAGGCGCCAGTCGTCGAACAGGTTATCGTCGACCCCCGGGGCGCGATGCTCCAGCGGCCGCGTATCGCGAATCAGCAGGACCTGGCGCCCCTCCTCCAGGCCGTCGCGCCGCCCTTCGTCATAACCGTACTCGACGCCCGCGCCATGACCACTACGAAAGCCATCGGCCTGCCCCTGCAACCAGGACGCTACGTGTTGGGCCCGCAGGCGACTCAGTCCGCCGCCCAGCAATCTGGCCAGCAGGCGCTTGAACAGGGGCAATTGAGCCAGGGAGGAAAGTTCGGCAGGCGGTTCGGGTGTCGGTGATGGCACGCTGACTCCAGGTAGGCGACGGTCTGGGCGAAAGGCCTATGGTCGCTCCATTGCGTCCTGAGTTCTAGTCAATTGCTTGCCGATCAGCCATTTAGGCGACGAACTGAAAGTCCAGGGAGAACTATAAACATCGAATAAACCGATTGCTTTAAGGCATTTTTTACGCTTTTTATCGATATCACTTTGATAGATGATCGTTGCCATCAACCATCGGTTACCGTCCTGCCCCGGCTCCTGCCGGCCCGTGACGAACCTGAACAGGAGAAGACTCATGCTGCAACTTCGACCCTTCAAGACCCTGGGCGGCGCTCATCACGGCTGGCTGGATGCGCACCACCACTTTTCGTTCGCCGAATACCATGACCCGCAGCGCATGAACTGGGGCAACCTGCGGGTCTGGAACGACGATGTGATCGCGCCCGGCACCGGCTTTCCAAAGCACCCGCACCGGGACATGGAAATCATCACCTACGTCCGTGAAGGCGCCATCAGCCACGAGGACAACCTCGGCAACAAGGGCCGCACCGAAGCCGGTGATGTCCAGGTCATGAGCGCCGGGACCGGGATCGCCCATAGCGAGTACAACCTGGAAGCGACGCCGACCAAGATCTTCCAGATCTGGGTCATTCCCAACGAGGCCGGCTCGGCACCGTCCTGGGGCGCCAAGCCGTTTCCCAAGGGCGAACGTGGCGAAGGCTTCGTCACCCTGGCCAGCGGCAAGGCCGGCGACGACCAGAGCCTGCGGATTCGCGCCGATGCCCGCCTGGTGGCGGCCAACCTGAAAGCCGGGGAAAGCGCCGAGTATCGTCTGGACAGCGGTCGGCGCGCCTACCTGGTACCGGCCACGGGGGTGATCGAGGTCAATGGCCTGCGGGCCGAAGCGCGCGACGGGGTCGCGGTGGCGGATGAGCAGGTGCTGCGGGTGACGGCCGTGCAGGACAGCGAAATCATCCTGGTGGATTTGGCCTGATTCGCTGATCGGCAAAGTAAAAAAGGGGTGAACGACAATCGTCGTTCACCCCTTTTTTACGCTGCAAACGCAATCAACTGTAGGCGCTGGCTTGCCAGCGATGACGGTGGTGAATGTCACATCGCAATCGCCGGCAAGCCGGCTCCTACAGAAACCCTGTTCAGTTCGGCGAAATCGCTCCATCCACCAGCACCTGTGCTTCTTCCACCAGGCGCTTGAGGTGATCGTCACCGATAAAGCTCTCGGCGTAGATCTTGTAGATGTCCTCGGTGCCCGAAGGACGCGCGGCGAACCAGCCGTTCTCGGTCATCACCTTCAACCCGCCGATCGCCTGGTCGTTGCCCGGTGCATGGCTGAGGATGCGCTGAATCGCCTCGCCAGCCAGTTGCGTGGAGGTCACCTGTTCCGGTGCCAGCTTGCTCAGCAGGGCCTTCTGCGCCGGCGTGGCCTTGGCATCGACCCGCACCGAGAACGGCTCACCCAGTTCATCGGTCAGGCCACGATAGATCTGGCTCGGATCGCGGCCGGTGCGCGAGGTCATTTCCGCCGCCAACAGGGCCGGAATCAAACCGTCCTTGTCGGTGGTCCAGACGCTGCCATCCTTGCGCAGGAACGAGGCCCCGGCGCTCTCCTCGCCACCAAAGCCGAGGGAGCCGTCGAACAGGCCGTCGGCGAACCACTTGAAGCCCACCGGCACTTCGTACAGGCGCCGGCCCAGGCGGGCCGCGACCCGATCGATCAGGCCGCTGCTGACCACAGTCTTGCCCACTGCCGCGTCGCTACGCCACTGCGGACGGTTCTGGAACAGGTAGTCGATGGACACGGCCAGGTAGTTGTTCGGCGCCAACAGGCCGCCGGAGGGGGTGACAATGCCGTGACGGTCATGGTCCGGGTCGCAGGCAAAGGCCACGTCGAAACGTTCTTTCAAGCCGATCAGGCCCTGCATCGCATGGCTGGAGGACGGGTCCATGCGAATCTTGCCGTCCCAGTCCACGCACATGAAGCGGAAGGTCGGGTCGACTTCGCGGTTGACCACTTCCAGGTTCAGTCGATAGTGCTCGGCAATCGCCGTCCAGTAACGCACCCCGGCCCCGCCCAGCGGATCCACACCCAGGCGCAGGTCGGAGGCGCGGATGGCGTCGAGGTCGATGACATTGATCAGGTCGGCCACGTAGGTATTGAGGTAATCGTAGCGATGGGTGGTGCTGGCCTTGAGCGCCTGCTCGTAGCTCACGCGCTTCACGCCGGCCAGGCGGTTGCCCAGCAGTTCGTTGGCCTTGGCCTCGATCCACTTGGTGACATGGGTGTCGGCCGGGCCGCCATTCGGCGGGTTGTACTTGAAGCCGCCGCTTTCCGGCGGGTTGTGGGACGGGGTGATGACCACACCGTCCGCCAGGCCCGCGGTGCGGCCGCGGTTGTAGCAGATGATCGCGTGGGACACCGCCGGTGTCGGCGTGTACTCGTCGCCGGCGGCGATCATGCTCTCTACGCCATTGGCAGCGAATACTTCCAACGCACTGGCGCCGGCCGGCGTGGACAGGGCGTGGGTGTCGATGCCGACAAACAGCGGACCATCGATCCCCTGGGCCTGGCGATACAGGCAGATGGCCTGGCTGATGGCCAGGACATGCCACTCGTTGAAACTCAGCTCGAACGAATTGCCGCGATGCCCGGAGGTGCCGAAGGCCACGCGTTGGGTGGAGATCGTCGCATCGGGCTGGCCGGTGTAATAGGCCGATACCAGTCGCGGAATATCAACCAGCAACTGTGCCGGTGCCGGCTTGCCCGCAAAAGGACTGAGTGTCATGCAAAACCTCTGGAGATGGATGGTACTGGGGGAAGACGCGCAGTTTACTGACAGTTCGACACTGACGTTAAGGGTTCTATCCGTTGGCGCGAAGATTTTCCATGCGACACGCGCTCCCCCGGTCGGGGAAGCGCGTGTCTGGGTGGGCGCAAATGAGACGGGGCGTTAGCGCGCCCGGGCTTTCATCTCGCCAAGCGCGGCGACCTGATGATTTTTCAGGTCATAACGCAGCTCTGCAATCAGGTCGGAAATGGCCCGGCTGCTATCAAGCGTCGAAGCCTGGATACCGGTGACCACCAAGTCCACCCGTTCGGATTTTCGGTCGAAGACTCTCACCGTCAACGACTCGTCAGCGCCGAGGCTGCATTGGCAGCGTGTGGGCAGGAAACTGCTCTCGATGATATTGCGTAGTTCCAACGTGGATAATACTTGCATGGCGACTCTCTCCTTTATGTGAGACGGCCAGGTCTTGGGCAGAACAGCCAGGGTTAGCCATTCACATCTGTGTTTCAGGCGGGCGCCCGGTCCAGCCATGGAGGACGACACCGAATTTAGATTAGGCCTTTTCACACCACTCGTTAAGGTTATTCGTCCGACAATCCGACACGGCGACAGTGCACACCGCGTGCCGAAACAAGATGAATTATTGTTTGCTGGAAAAATCAATGCGTTAAGGCGCTAATAGGCCCGCGTGCCAATGCAAAATGCATTAAATGCCTTCTAGGACCATACCGTTTGCCGGTATCGTGGCAAACGCCCCTGGCCTGGACAGGCATCCAACGCCAGTATCATTCGGCGCCGTGCCGCCACCGCATCCATCAAACGAGGGAGTCTCCCTCATGACAGGGCAACGAGAGCTCATGAATTCGACGACTATCGCCGCAACCTTGCTGCTGGCGCTAACCACCACCACTGGCGCGATCGCCGCCGACAAAGCCGACCTGGCGCCGTTCCCCAAGGCCGAGGACGGTTTCAGCCGTTCGGTCATCCGCGTGCCGAAGATGACCAAGGACGCCGATCACCGGGTCGAGATCATCGCTGGCAAGGTCATGCCCGTCGATTGCAACCCGAAACGCCTGGGCGGCAACCTCGACGAGAAAAACCTCGAGGGCTGGAGCTACGCCTATTACCGCCTGGAGAAAGTCACCGGGCCGATGTCCACCCTGATGGCCTGCCCGCCCGGCAGCAAGACGAAAAAAGACTTCGTCCCGGTGATCGGTGAAGGCTACATGCTGCGTTACAACAGCAAACTGCCATTGGTGATCTACGCCCCCGATGACCTCGAGATCCGTTACCGGATCTGGACACCGTCCAAGCTGGTCAAGCCCGCCAGCCGCGAATAACCGCTTCCGACTCACGCGGCCCCGCCCAGGGCCGCGCGTTCGGCAACATGGCGCAGACTGTCGAAGTTGATATTGGCCCCCGAGTTGATCGCCACCAGGGTCTGGCCATGTAGCCCATGGACCGCCACATACTGCTTGATGCCCGCCACCGCCAGCGCACCGGAAGGTTCGGTGATGGAGCGGGTATCGTCATAGATGTCCTTGATCGCGCTGCACAGCTGGTCGTTGCTGACGGTGATGACCTCGTCGACATACTGACGGCAGACTTCAAAGCCGTACGCACCGATTTGCGCCACCGCCACACCATCGGCAAAGGTCCCGACCTTGGGCAACACCACCCGCTCGCCGGCCCTTAGTGCAACTTGCAGACAGTTGGAGTGTTCCGACTCCACGCCGATGATGCGCACCTCTGGCCGCAGGTATTTGACATAGGCGGCGATACCGGCGATCAGCCCGCCACCACCGACCGGGACAAAGATCGCTGTCAGTGGCCCGGGATGTTGATTGAGCAACTCCATGGCCACGGTCCCCTGCCCCGCGATCACATCCGGATCGTCGAACGGTGAGACAAAGGTGTAACCATGCTCTTCGGCCAGTTGCAGGGCATGGGCCAGGGCAAACGGAAAACTTTCCCCGTGCAGCACCGCCGTGGCCTCGCGACTGCGCACACCCTGCACTTTCAGCTCCGGTGTACTGGTCGGCATGACAATGGTCGCCTCGATCCCCAACGTCCGGGCCGCCAGGGCCACGCCCTGGGCATGATTACCCGCCGACGCCGTGACCACGCCACAGCGCCGCTGGGCTTCACTGAGCTGGACCAGTTTGTTGTAGGCCCCACGGATCTTGAACGAGAACGTCGGTTGCAGGTCTTCGCGCTTGAGCAGGATCTGATTGCCCAGGGCCAGGGACAGTGCCGGGGCCCCTTGCAGCGGCGTGCAGATCGCCAGGTCGTAGACCGGCGCGGCAAGGATCTTTCGTACATAGTCGCCAAGCAGGCGGCTATCGGTGGCAGGTTCCAGGCTGAGGCTGGCGGTGCTGGGCATGGCGGTCTCCGGGTGATCGGTTGGCCTCGGAGACAGAAACAAAAAACCCGCCTCGGAGGCGGGTTTGGGTAACAGATACAGGTCAGCCCGCCAGATAAGGAATGGCGGTAATAATGCTTGGCTGAGAAAAGCGCTGGGTGGAAGTCATGCACTGACGTTATCCGGGCGCCGCGGTCAAGTCAATGCCTGGAATCATCGACTACCAGGCCTGGCCACGATGCTTGAACTCCAGGCGCCGGACAAACTCCTCAAGCACCAGGGCGTAGAGGTCATCCTGCAGATAGGCGTCCTCGATGCCAGCGTCCATGTTCGGGTTGTCGTTGACCTCGATCACCACCACCTCAACTGGCAGCCGGGCTCAGCGTTGTGTATTCGGATCGCTGCGGGTGCCCGACTTGATCGGCACCGCCATCGGCGCTGATGTGTCACGTGGGTAGCCATTCTCGATCGCGCCGTTTTCAATCGTCGAGGGCCGTGGCGTCGGCAGGGTATTCGGACCGCGCAAGGGCGGTACGCTGGACACCGACCCCTGGCGACTGTTGGGGTTGGCGCGGCGAATCGGGCTGTTGTAGGGGTTGTAGGGGTTGTCGCTGTTGGGCAGGTTTTGCGCCAGCAGGATCGTAGCGGACGTCCCGCCCCTAGGCGCGCCGTCGGCGGGAAGAGCAACGGCCAGAAGCCCAATGACCAGCAAGGTTGCCGGCGCGAAGACAAGTCTGTACATGACGGCTCTCCTCAAGGGTGAGTGGGTTATGGGGTTTGGACAACGCCTCACCCCATAATATACCCACGGTGCTGTCGAGTTCAGCGCCGCCGCGGGACCGCCGATCTCGTCACTGGCGGCCCAGCCCAGCCAGCACGCCGCTCAGCGGCTGCGGTGCCAGTTGCACTTTCGTCCCACGCTGTGCCGCCTGATCGATATCGGGGATCAACAGACTGGTATGGGCATCATTGTCGTACAGCATCAAGTCCTGGCCACCGCGATGCAACACCAGGCGTTCGGAATCGGAACGGATGACCGCATCATGGCTCTGCTCATCGATGATGATCTGCCGGTAATGGGTCAACAGCGTACGATCCAGTGGGTAGTGATGCACAGCGCCGCTCCGACCGGAGAGCATCAGGCAATTCGCCTCCTCCAGGACCGGCAACGCCGCCGTATCGGCCTCGTCGAGTTGCAGGATCAGGCTGCCTTCGGACAAATGGACAAAGCTGTAGCAACCCGCCAGGGTTGACTGCCGGCTATCGATACACCACAACTGCCCGCTGTCCTCATCATGGATATAGCCACCCGCCTGCCCCGCTGCTTTGCCCAGGTAAGTCAACTGATGGCCGGCCTGCGGACCGGCGGCGCACAACAGCTCTGCACTGTCAGGCAGATACCAGCCCGGAGCCTGACCCGGCTCGACCAACAGCCTCACGGCCGACGGCAACTCATAGTGCTGGCGCAAGGCCCTGATCAACTCGGCGATTTGCCCCGCCGGCTGATGGGCCTTGATGCGCAGGGCGATCAGCACCGCGCGGTCCGCCGGGGTCGCGGCCATTGTTAGCAAAACTATCGCGCCGTCGCGACTTTCCAGGCGCAGGCTATTGCCCTGGCGCAGCGCCCTGATCCAGTTTCGTTGCGTCTGCCAGACCTGCGCGTCGGCGGCGCTCGGTGAGGGCACCAACTGTTCATCGAGGCTCAGTTCCGACACCGCTACCTGGGCCTGACGATAGAGTTGCTGGCTATCGGCATCCAGGATCCAGGCGTGGCCGCCCTCTGTGGTCAATCCCAGATAAGTCAGGGAATGCCGGCCATCCAGATTGCTCCCGCCCTGCACGACCTGTCGCGCGGCAATGTCGTACCAGGCGTTGAGCGCTTTCCCGGCTGAATCCCGCAAGCCCCATAGCACCAGGTTGTCGAGTTGGCCCGCGCTGGCGCTGGCCAGTTTCTCCAGCGCCGTGGTCAACCCCACCCGATGACGCAGCAACCAACTGGACACCACCCCCGCCAGCCGCACGGCACCGCGGTCCAGCAACCACACGCTGCCCTCCATCGTCAGTGCCAGACACGGTGACTGATCACCGCCACTGACCGAGGTGACGTCACTCAGAGCCAGCACCGTAGCCGGCGCCCCGGACAAGCCGTCATCGGCCTGAAAGTAGACCTGTCGCCCGTGCGGGTCATAAAAGTAGAAGCTCGGCTTATCCCCCGCCATGGTACCGACCAGCGCCAGGTCCTGCGCCATGGCAGCCCCCAGGTTCGCCTTGACAACACGCGGCGACAGACCCTCGGTGTCAAACAGCAGCCACTGACGTTCCGTGGCCGGCGCACGGCCCAGGGTACAGGTCACCACGCGCGCATAACTGGCCCTGACTTGCCGATCCTGCGTGGTCATCAGCTCTGTCGGTTCGCGCCACCGCGGGGCGCTTGAGAGCAGGTCAGCGCTGTCCTCGCCGGGCTGGGCCAGCGGCCCGTCCAGCTGGATAGCCAGCAGTTTCAGCGCGGCCTCTTCGACCTGGTAAATGTGCTGAATCGTGCCATCAGGCAACGCCTCTTCAATCGACAGCAGGAGTTGACCATCACGCTGCACCAGGCTGCTGCGGCTGACCTGCGCGGCAAAGGTTCGTGGCCGATACTGGCGCAACACCTGCCCCGTGGCGATCTGCACCTGCCAGACATCCGCCCCCCGGTAAAACCAGGCCTTGTCGTCCAGCGTGCCACCCAGCAGCGCCTGGCTGAGAAACTCACTGATCTGCGGGAAATGGGTGTAGATGAAACGGTCAAGGCTCACCTGATAGAAAGCCCGGCCCGTGTCTTCTCCGGCCGGCCGATAGTGGTCGACCGGAACAAATGGCTGGCTGTGCGGTGCCTGACTGGTCAACTGCCGCAGGTGCGCATGCAGGGCCCGCCAGTCGGCAAAGCCGCTGCCATCGGCCTCCAGCAGGACCAGCGCCTGTTTCTCCCGGTCGACGGAAAAAAGCTCGGCACTGGCATTGATCAGCGATATCTCACCGCAGGCCTCGTGCAGCGTGATCCGCAGGCTACCCACCTGCAATTGGTTGCCGTTGAGGCGGATCGCGGCCTCCTTCAATTGGCGGGCATCCAGCCTCCAGCGGCTGGTCGCGCTGCCACCCAGGGAAATCGATACACCTTCCTGCAGACTCAGACGGTATTCACCCCCATCACCCTCAAGCTGATAGGACAGTTTGCCCTGCATGATCTCCGGCAGCGCGGGCACGAGAATGTCACGCGCCTGCCGGTCCAGTAGCACCGTCACCGACGTCGCCACATATTCCGGGATAATCCGCCGGACAATCCGCTCGCCGGGGAATGCATAGAAATCAAAGTCGAAGCGATAGTCTTCCTCCAACCTGCGCAACACATCGAAGCCGTGATCGTTACGGCCGGTGGCAAACGGCAGAATCATATACTCGTAATTGAGGTACGACTTCGCGGTCGACGGCAACACCAATATCGCGTCATCAGCAACGAAGCCCACCTGGGCCTGGCGATAACCGATGCCTTCGCGGATATTGATCGCCTGCTGCTTCTCCAGGTTCGGCGCCCGCCCTGGCCACCAGAAGAAGTAGTTGCTCCGACCGGAACCGATCGCGTCGGTCGGGTCGTTGCGATAGAGGTATTGGCTGTCCAGGGTCAGTTGCCGCAGGCGCAGATCCAGCGTGCTGATCACCGCGCCCGGGATCGATTCCATCAGGACATGGGCCGGGCCCTGCTCATGATCGCCGCGGGTGTTGCGTTCCACACGGCGGTAGCCGCCCAGGCGATAGGCTTCATCAAGCCCGGCAAAATAACTGCCCACCTGGGCCGCTTCCTCCGCCACGGCGCTGAACGCATGGGCCAGGGCGTTGAAGCCAACCCCCAGGCCCGCCAGGGGCACCGCCAGCGCACCGGCGAAACCCGCGGCGGTGGCGGCGCCGACGACGCCGGCATTCGCGGCCATCGACGCACCAAGACTGAACACACTGGTGGTCAATCCGATGCTATCAAAGGCCAACTGGGTCGCGAAGACCGCGCGCTGGGCTTCATTCTGCGCCTGCGACAGTTCGATGATGTCGAGGACCGCGCTGCCCAGGTTCAACAACAGCCCGGCCCCGGTCCTGAGTTTCGAGATCGACGACAGCAAGGTCAGGGACTTCCCCTCGCTGAACAGCACCTTGCCCGCACTGATGGCCATCGCCGAACGATAAAGCTGGGCGACTTTCCCCGCGTCCTCCAATGCACCGTGGACCATCTGCACCGTGTTCAGCCAACCATGCACCTGCAATGTCCGGTTCAAGATCTCCGGCAACTCGCCGTCGGCCGCCTGCGCGCGGCTCTTCTGGCTGAACCAGGCAAACAGGCTCTGGACAATGAACAAGGCGTTCAGCCCATCGAGGGCCTCGCCTTCCGTCACCCCAGGCCGCTGGGTCAAGTACTCGCCTTCCACGCCATGGGCCTGGCGGAGCGTCAGCAGTTGCTGATTGTAATGCTCCAGGAAATCCGCCACGCGCCGATCGGCAAACCGCAGTATCCGTGGTGGCTGCCCCGGGTGTGCAGCATCGACGAACGCCAGCCGGTAATCACCGCCCTCTGGCGTCAGGCTATGCCAGAGTGGCAGCCACTCAGCCGCGGACAAATGCTGGTCGCGGTAGAGTTGTTTCATGCCCTGCTGGAAATCGTCGGCCCGCGTCAGCATGACGAGTCGCTGGTTTTTCACCCGCAACTGCGCCATTTTTTCGCCCAGCGTCTCAGTCAACAGCAGGCTTTCGTCAAAACCGGTTTTTCCTGGCGCGACCAGCGCTACCCAGGACTCACCCTGGCGGCGCAGCACCCGCTTGGTATCCGTGACGGTAACACCACGCTTGCCGCCGCGCGGGTTGACGATGATCCTGGCCGAGTGGGCCGCGATGGACCGCGTGGGGATATTTTCCCGGTCCAGGGCGTGGGCGAACGCCTGTATGTAACTGGCGGTTTGCGTCGGCTCGTTGTCCACCAACGCGCAGCCCACCAGGCTGATATGTTCCGGCGCAGGGCTACGGGCCCGCGCCTGCCCATCCAGCAGCCCATGATTCAACAACTGCCGGATGGCCAGCGCCAGCTCCGCCGGCAGATAACCCGCGAGGGTCCGCTGTCCGGCGCTGTTGTCCCGACCGTGGCCGACCGCTTGCAGGCGCCAGTGGCTTTTTCCCTGACGGTTCCACTGGCCGATCCGCGTCAACAGCGCATCCTGGGCATTGCCCCACTGCAGCTTGGCCGTGACGTCCATCTGCACCACCAGCGAATTCGCCGGGTGTTTACCCGCCAGGTCGATCGCCGCTTGCCTGACCGTCGGATTGTCCTCAAGCTGAAGAATCAATTGGTAATCGAACCGGCTGGTGCTCTCGCTGTCGTTGGATGCCGTCGGTACCGGCAGATCCCACTCGCCGACTTCATCCCGGCTGAGCGCACCCGTTTCTTGCGAAAGGTGCTCACGCCCCTCGCCCGGGCTCCAAGCACTGACATTGGCCCTTTTGACCGCCTCGGGGTCGTAGTAATCGTTGTCATTCCAGAGGGCCGGTGTTTTACCAGGAATAAAACCGACCTGTTTTTCGATGCCACGCATCGTGACCACGAAATCTCGCAGGTTGTCGGTCAATGCCTCCGGCGTGCCGGGCGATACCACAATATTTTTCAAGGCCAGCAGGTAGAACTTTTTATTGCCGTTCGCTCTTGCATGACGGGAAACCTGGAACCCGCGCTGCTTGAACCCTTGCTCTTTGACCTCGCTGAAATCATTGACAATAAGGATCTGGGCGCCCTTTTCAGCCGCACGTTGGACGTACTGATCGACTTTTTCATAAAAGGCCTCCACGCTTAAATAGCTGTCACTGAAATGGCCACTGAGCAGAATCAAATCACCCGGCCCGACATCCGAACGGGCAAACAGGGCCCAACCGTCACCTGAAAGAAACTCAGTGGTTTCGGGGTGCCCATGGTGCAGTCGACTGAGAAAAAGCAACTTCCTCTCATTGGTGCTCAACAGCAGAAGATGGACTTTGTAATGCTCATCAGCCGTCAACAGATTGAGGGGTAAATGTAGCCGGTGCCCTTTGCCGGGGGCAGAAATGAGGGTCACCGTGCCATTGTGATTGGCCGAATTCTGCATGATATAAAACAACGCGGCGACCCGGGTTCTGGCCGTTGTCCTGTGGTTTTCCGTCATCAGCGGCCGCTCCGGCGGCTCATCGACAATCATCCTGCCGTCTTTCAGCGTGATCAGTTGAGCCAGGCTGTCTTCGAAATACTCGTTTATGGCCTGGCGAAGACGCTTCGCCCGATCCGTTTTGACAAATGCCTTGAATTTTTCTTTTCTTTTTATTCTTTCCTGCTTTTTGTCTGGCAATGCCAGGTTTTCTGGAAAGGCGCGCTCAAAGCTCATCGCCAGGTTATCGTCGAAATCAAAGCCATGCTGGCGGCCAATCGCCAATAGGTCGGATTTGATTTCCTGTATAGCCCGCAGAAGCACCTGCGGATGACTGACCACTTCGCTCTGTGTCAGCGAGACCAACGGGTTGATATCGTTGACGATGACCTTGCCCCGGAACCCCAGCGCCCTGACCCAGTTCGAGTAGACCCCCGAGCCGGCCATGGGCTCTATCACACGGCTCACCGCGGACTCATGACCGCCACCGGACTTGCGCTGGAGAATATCGGCAATCAGCGCGCCATCCAGCCATTCCAGTTCGGTGGCGATACTTCCCGGCATGCGGAAAAAATTCAGGCCATGCAAATCCAGCCGCAGATCCAACTTGCGGAGTGCCTGCATCTTTTGTTCGCGTGTTCCAGCGCTATCGCGCAATACCTTTTTCACCTGACGCCAGAAATCAGGATCGCGCTTGCCGTCGCCGCCCATGCCGGAAACCGGGTAAGCCCAGTGCTTGCTGTTCCACGACGAGGCATTGGACAAGTAATCCTCGTAGATCGACCCTCTCAAGCCATAACCGCCGTAGTGGTAGCGACTGCGCAGCCAGCCACGAAACTCGCTGATCTTTTGCTCCAGGGCTGAGGTCGTATAACCGCCCAGGGTCCCCGCTTCGGCCGCCACGCCCAGAACCAGGATCCGCGCATGGCCGCTCATGACGGTCGGGTCGCCCAGTACCGGCGCATAGCCTTGCTCGTTGAGCCGGAACCACAGCAAAGACTTGTCGGGATGTTGCAACACGAGTGTCTGGATGGCGTCCGCAATCCCCGGCACCTCTCCCAGTTCGAGAACGATCTGGCAGTCAAAGGGATCAGCAGTCTCGGCCTGCCGCGTCGACTGTCCCCAAGGCATCAGGTCGACGCCCCATTGGCTCGGTTCATGGCCCTGCGTCGCAGCCGAGATTTCACTGTCCAGGGGCCTGGGTCTTTTCCCTCCCGCCTGGATCGACGAGCCAGGTCTTTTCAACGCCCCGTTGCTGTCTGCCCCATCGACACTTTCAGTGGTTGTAGCTGCTCCATCGCGCATGTACGGCCTCCAGAATCATGGCTTCAATAACTGACACTCATTGCCACCAGCCCGGGTAATCGGAATTCGCCCGAAACACCACCCGAACCGCTGGAAAATATTCTGCGCAGAAGCGTTACGTCTCAGGCCGTACATATCTATTGCACGCCGTCCCCAGGCCTTGGACGACAAGGGCTTGCCGACAGACATGTAACTGTCGTCACACGTATGCGACAATGGAGCCAATGTCTGGAATGAATCCCGCCTTTATATTGCACAGCAGCTCGGACACCACGTCGGATGCTGCTCTTTACGTACGCGCGCTGGCTGAACTCTAGCGGTGACCGGAGCGAGATGGACACGCTCCTAAATGCCCAGGGAATGGCCCAAGCACCCAATCAGCAGCGCGTAACCCCTTGATAGGTAAAGTAATTGATCTCCACCGCAAATATCACCATGCAGTTCGGCGCCAAACCGCTCTTCGAGAACGTCTCGGTCAAGTTCGGCGCCGGTAACCGCTACGGCCTGATCGGCGCCAACGGCTGCGGCAAGTCGACCTTCATGAAAATCCTCGGCGGCGACCTCGATCCGTCCGGCGGACAGGTCATGCTGGAACCGAACGTGCGCCTGGGTAAACTGCGCCAGGACCAGTTCGCCTACGAAGAATTCAGCGTGCTCGACACCGTGATCATGGGTCACGAAGAGCTGTGGAAGGTCAAGGCCGAGCGCGATCGCATCTACTCGCTGCCGGAAATGACCGAAGAAGACGGCATGACCGTGGCCGAGCTGGAAACCGATTTCGCCGAGATGGACGGCTACACCGCCGAATCCCGCGCTGGCGAATTGCTGCTGGGCCTGGGTATCGGCATCGAACAGCACAACGGCCCGATGAGCGAAGTCTCCCCTGGCTGGAAACTGCGGGTATTGCTGGCCCAGGCACTGTTTTCCGATCCGGAAGTGTTGCTGCTCGACGAGCCAACCAACCACCTGGACATCAACACCATCCGCTGGCTGGAAAACATCCTGACCCAGCGCTCCAGCCTGATGATCATCATCTCCCACGACCGCCACTTCCTGAACAGCGTCTGCACCCACATGGCGGACCTGGACTACGGCGAGCTGCGCCTGTTCCCGGGCAACTACGACGAATACATGACCGTGGCGACCCAGTCCCGCGAGCAGTTGCTGTCGGACAACGCCAAGAAAAAAGCGCAGATCTCCGAGCTGCAATCCTTCGTCAGCCGCTTCTCGGCCAACGCCTCGAAAGCCAAGCAGGCCACCTCCCGCGCCAAGCAGATCGACAAGATCCAACTGGCTGAAGTCAAGCCGTCGAGCCGCGTCAGCCCGTTCATCCGCTTCGACCAGACCAAGAAGCTGCATCGCCAGGCGGTGATCGTCGAGCGTATGGCCAAGGGCTTTGACGGCAAGCCTCTGTTCAAGGATTTCAGCTTCACCGTTGAAGCCGGCGAGCGCGTGGCGATCATCGGTCCGAACGGGATCGGCAAGACCACCCTGTTGCGCACCCTGGTCAACGAACTGACCCCGGACGCCGGTACCGTCAAGTGGACCGAAGCGGCCGAACTGGGCTACTACGCCCAGGATCACGCCTCGGACTTCGAAGATGAATCGAACCTGTTCGACTGGATGGGCCGCTGGACCAAGGAAGGCGAACAAGTGGTTCGCGGCACCCTGGGCCGCATGCTGTTCTCCAACGACGAGATCCTCAAGTCGGTCAAGGTGATTTCCGGTGGTGAGCAAGGTCGCATGCTGTTCGGCAAGCTGATCCTGCAAAAGCCCAACGTGCTGATCATGGATGAACCGACCAACCACTTGGACATGGAATCCATCGAAGCCCTGAACCTGGCGCTGGAAAATTACCCGGGCACGCTGATCTTCGTCAGCCATGACCGTGAATTCGTTTCGTCCCTGGCCACCCGCATCATCGAGCTGAGCCCAAGCGGCGTGATCGACTTCAGCGGCACCTATGACGACTACCTGCGCAGTCAGGGCGTGGTGTTCTAAATACTGTGGGAGCCGGCTTGCCGGCGATGGCGGCCGTACAGTCGATGCAAGACTGGCGGGCCTCATCGCTGGCAAGCCAGCGCCTACAAGGTTCTATGTACGACGATGATTGACAGCCAACCCCGGACCGGCAGGAGCCGGCTTGCTGGCGATAGCGGCGGTGAGCCTTGCATTGCAGCCAGCGTCCACAGCGCATACAAGAAATTAGTTAGCCTGCTTTCTTTTATCTCCCCATCCCGCCATCATGTTGCTCTCTAACCGCCCGCCCGCGAACGAGCCTTCATGTCCGCCCAGCAACCGCCCAGACCGTCCAGCAACCTGACGATCACCCTGCAGATCGTTTCCATCGTTTTCTATACCTTTATCGCCTTCCTCTGCATCGGCCTGCCGATTGCGGTGTTGCCCGGTTACGTGCACGGACAACTGGGTTTCAGCGCGGTGATCGCCGGCCTGACCATTGGCTCGCAATATCTGGCAACCTTGCTCAGCCGCCCCATGGCCGGGCGCATGGCCGACAGCATCGGCACCAAACGCTCGATCATCTATGGTCTGTCGGGCATCGCCTTGAGCGGCGTCCTGACCTGGCTGTCGACGCAGGTGCAGCACCTGCCGCTGCCAAGCCTGGGGATTCTGATCGGCGCACGCCTGCTGTTGGGCATCGCCCAGGGCCTGATCGGCGTGGGCACCATCAGCTGGGGCATCGGCCAGGTCGGTGCCGACCAGACTGCCCGGGTCATCTCCTGGAACGGCATCGCCTCCTACGGCGCCATCGCCATCGGCGCGCCGCTGGGGGTGCTGATGGTCGAGGATTACGGCTTCGCCAGCCTCGGCATCGCCTTGTCGACCCTGGCCCTGGGGGCCTTGCTGCTGATCCGTAACAAACCCTCGGTCCCGGTGATTCGCGGCGAGCGCCTGCCGTTCTGGGCCGTGTTCGGTCGCATCGCGCCCTATGGCGCCAGCCTGACCCTGGCGTCCATCGGCTACGGCACCCTGACGACCTTTGTCACCCTCTTCTACCTCAGCCGCGGCTGGACCGGTGCCGCCTATTGCCTGACGGTGTTCGGCACCTGCTTCATCCTTGCCCGGCTGTTGTTTATCGGCTGCATCAACCGCTTCGGTGGCTTCAAGGCCGCCATTGCCTGCATGAGTATCGAGACCCTCGGCCTGGTGCTGCTCTGGCTAGCGCCGTCCACCGGTGTCGCCCTGGCCGGCGCCGGCCTGGCCGGGTTTGGTCTGTCGCTGGTATATCCGGCGCTGGGGGTGGAGGCGATCAGACAGGTGCCGAGCAGCAGTCGCGGTGCGGGCCTGAGTGCCTATGCGGTGTTTTTCGACCTGGCACTGGCCATCGCCGGTCCGGTGATGGGCGCGGTGGCCTCGAACCTGGGCTATTCCTGGATTTTCTTCAGCGCGGCACTCTTGTCGATCAGCGGCCTATCCGTCACAGTGCTGCTGGCACGTCACGCGGCAGCCGACTGACTCACTGATCGGCGGTCTGCATCCCGCCATGGCTCGGCGTACTGAGGGTCTTGGTGAAGAAGCGCCCGGCTTCGTGGATCAGATCGCGATGGATATCCTCGCGGTTGACCCCTTCGGCATCGGTACACAGTCCCGGTGTGGCCTGGAGTTGCTCGGGGCTGCACGGCGCCATGAAGACGAAATGCCCGGCCCCGGCGATCAACTTGAACTCAGGGGCTACCGGCAATTTTCGCGCCAGCGCGGCGGCGTTCTTGTCCGGGAATACCAGTTTGTCGTCACCACCGCTGTACATCAGCACCGGCACGTGGACATCGGACAACGTGTGGCGGCCGAACATCAGGCTCAGCGGCGCCATCAGCAACAAGGCATGCACCCGGGGATCAGCCACCGGCTGCAGGTCATCGCGGTCGACGATCAGTTCACCCTTGGTGTTGCAGGCATCCTTGTCATCCGGACGCTGCTGGCAATAGCGGCGCAAGCGCTCCAGGTTCGGTTGGGCTCCCGCCAGGATCAGCGCGGTTTCGCCGCCCGCCGAATAACCGATCACGCCGACATTCTCGGCTTCGATAAAAGGTGACAGGGTCGAGTCGCCGAGGGCGGCAGTAATGGCTTCGGAAATCTGCATGGGCCGACCGTAAAGGTTGCTCAAGGTGCCCAGGCGGCTTTGATCCTTGTAATTGTCGCCAGGGTGCAGCACGGCGACCACGATAAAGCCCTTACGCGCCAGAGAGGTGGCCAGGTCATGCAAGGCCAGGGGCGTGCCGGTGTTGCCGTGGGACAACATCAGCAACGGATAACGGCCGATGGCGACCTTGGCGTCTTCGCTGGCCTGAATCGTGTAATTGCCGATCCGGCTCGGACGCTCGCGGCCACTGGAAGGATAGAAGGCAATCGCCGTCATCGGCTTGAGATCCAGCGGATCAAGGAACGTCAGGCGATGATAGCCAACGCTCCAATGAGCAGGCGGCGCCGCCTGCACCGTCAGGAGGCTGCTGGACAAGCAGATCAGTAACACTGCACAAAGACGCATCATGGGGATGCCCACCTTTGCTGCGTAATTAGCACACCAATTCTCTTCAAATCCTTGAAACTAAAGCTCTGGAGCAGGCTTTGGCTAATTTTCGAGGTTTTTCAGAGCACCTATGGTTGATCGATGATGCATAACCCGAGCCAAACCTGAACAGCCAGACGCAAAAAAACTCCGTACGCTGACCATTCAGAATGATCAACGTACAGAGTTTAATGGGGGTTCCCGAAAGAAGCTCGTGTGTTTACCAAAGCTTTACGCGGTGGCGAACAGCTCTTCGCTGATCCGTGCCTGCGCGCTGCTCATGGCCTTGGCGCGGACATCTTCACCGTAGCCCAGGCCGTGGGCGCGAACGAACTCGATATCGGTGATGCCGAGGAAGCCGAACAGCACGTTCAGGTAATCTTCGTGGGCCACGCCGGTAGGCATGCCGACATGCAGGCCGCCGGAGGTAGAGACGATCACCAACTTCTTGCCACCCGCCAGGCCTTCAGGACCGGCTTCGGTGTAACGGAAGGTCTTGCCGGCGACGGTGACGCGGTCGATCCAGGCCTTGAGCTGGGTCGGAATGCTGAAGTTGTACATCGGCGCGGCGATCACGATGGCATCGGCGGCGAGGAACTCCTCGATGGTCGAGGCACTGAGCTCGGCTTCGTGGCGCTGGGCCGCGTCACGCAGTTCCGCCGCGGTACCGCCAGCGACCAGGGTCAGGCTGGAAAAATGGCTGATGGCGTCGCTGGCCAGGTCGCGGTAGGTCACCACGGCGGAAGGCTCGGCAAGCTTCCAGGCGTCGACAACCTGGCGGCTCAGCTGACGGGAGGCGGAGTTGTCGCCGAGGATGCTGGAATCAATGTGCAAGAGTTTCATACCGGATCTCCAAGTGAGGATCGCCACTGGGCGATCAAGTTGAGATAATCCTACAGGCGAAACCAATGGCCGATTAGACGGCTTGAATGTGATAGTTTGTCCCAACCATAGAACAATCGAGTCACGGCCATGCAAGACCTCAACGATCTCTACTACTTCGCCAAGGTGGTCGAAGCCGGCGGCTTCGCGGCGGCCGGGCGTCTGCTGGGGATTCCCAAGTCGCGTCTGTCGCGGCGGATCGCCGAGTTGGAGGAACGCCTCGGCGCGCGCTTGCTGCAACGCACCACCCGCCAGTTGAAACTGACCGCCGTCGGCGAGCGCTACCTGCGCCATTGCCAGGCGATGTTACTGGAAGCCGAGATGGCCGACGAGGCCGTGGCCAGCATGTCCAGCGAGCCCCGTGGACGCTTGCGCGTGTCCTCTCCGGTGGGGCTGGCCCAGGAGTTCATGCCCTGGGTGATCTCCAGCTTCCTGACCGCGCACCCGTTGGTCCAGCTGGAGGTGCTGATGGTCAATCGGCGAGTCGACCTGGTGACGGAAGGCATCGATGTCGCCCTGCGGGTTCGTGAACAGGGCGACGAAGATCCGTTGCTGGTGACCCGGCGCCTACGCCAGGCGCAGACCTTTATCCTGGCAACGCCGGCCTTTCTCGAGCAGTACCCTATCAGCCGCCTGGACGACCTCAGGAATGCACCTATATTGGGCGCGCTGGAGGCCGATCGCCTGGTGCACCTGAGCCTGCTCAACGCCGAGGGTGAAAAGCGCGAGCTGACTCTCGAAGCCCGACTCGGGGTCGACGACTTTGTCGTGCGCAAGGCCTGCGCCCTCGCCGGCCTGGGCTTCACCGTCCTGCCGATGCTGTATTGTGAGGAAGAGCTGGCCAACGGCACCTTCGTGCGGATACTCCCCGAATGGTCCTTGCCCGGCGGCTGGCTACAGGCCGTCTACCCTCATCGGCGCGGCGTACTGCCGGCGGTGCGGGCCTGGATCGATCACCTGGCAGAAGTTTTCAAAGGTTGCGGAGATAGAGCACTGTGAAAGGATCAAGCATGAACAGGGAAGACGTCGCGAGTTTCTGCCTGACACTACCCGGCGCGCGGGAAGACTACAAATGGGGCGGCGTGCGGGTGTTTTCCATTGCCGGGAACAAGATGTTCGCCGTGCAGGGGCTGCGCGGCGACTCGCTGGCCTTCAAGGTCGACAAGGAGCTGTTCCTCGGTCACGTCGACCGTCCGGGGATCGGCCCGGCGCCGTATCTGGCCAGGGCTCACTGGATCATCATGGACACGCCCTATCCGCTGGGCCGTGACGAGCTGCAAGCGCTGATCCAGCGCTCGCACCAACTGGTGGCGGCGAAACTGCCCAAGCGTGTCCAGGTCGGCCTGCTGCTATAAGAAGGACAGGTGCACCAGGCTGGCACCGAGGAACAGATGGTCGATCCAGAACACCTGGTGCATCAGCACAATCAACCAGAACACCAGTTGAAACGAGACTTTGCGGGTCTTGTGCCGAAACACCTGCTGGGCGATCAGCGCCCCTGGCCAGCCGCCCAGCAGTTCGATCGCGTGCAGGACCTTCTCCGGTGTACGCCAGGTCTCGTCGCGGGCCTTGCGCTTGTCGCTCCAGTAGAGGAAAAACGCCAGCAGGCTGGCAATTCCGTACGCCCACAGCGGCAGCACGCTGCCACCGCCAAGCCCCATCCGCAACGCGCCGAATCCGGGCAATGCGCAGAGCAGCAAGAGTACCGCCAGCTTGAGCTTGAGGTGCCGAACCGGAGCAGTGGCCTGGCGACTGCGCTCCGGGCTACGTGACGCCCTCATTCGTGGCTCGACCAGTCGACCCAGCCGAACTGCCAGGTGGCCAGGATCACCAGGCCGAAGACGATTCGGTACCAGGCGAATGCCACATAGGTATGGCTGGCAATGAATTTCAGCAAACCGCGCACGGCGATCATCGCGAAGACAAAGGAGGTCACGAAGCCCAGGGCGATCACCGGCAGGTCGGCCATCTGGAACTGATGGCGAAAACCATAGCCGGAGTACACCGCGGCGGCGACCATGGTCGGCATCGCCAGGAAGAATGAAAATTCGGTGGCGGTCTGGCGCGACAGCCCGAACAACAAACCGCCGATAATCGTTGCACCGGAACGCGAAGTGCCGGGGATCATTGCCAGGCATTGGGCGAAGCCGACCTTCAGGGCGTCTTTCCAGGTGATTTCATCCACCGTCTCGGCATGCACCACGTGCTGGCGGCGCTCGGCCCAGAGAATGATCAGACCACCCACCACCAGCGCGGCGGCGACGGTGATCGGGTTGAACAGGTAGGTGGCGATGATCTCCTTGAACAACACCCCCAGCACCACCGCCGGCAGGAACGCCACCAGCAGGTTGAGGGTGAAGCGCTGCGCATTGCGTTGCGTCGGCAGGTCCCGGACCACCGAGAACACCTTGTGGCGAAACTCCCAGACCACCGCCAGGATCGCCCCGAGCTGGATGATGATATTGAAGGCGATTGCCCGTTCCCCTGCGAAGTCCAGCAAGTCCGCAACGATAATCTGGTGCCCGGTGCTGGAGATCGGCAAGAACTCCGTCAGCCCCTCGACGATACCCAGAATCACTGCCTGTGCGGCGGTCCAAAGATCCATTATTCCCCCATGCTGCCACGCACCCCGCGTGACACTTGAAAAACTCGACGTTCAATCATCTGCCCGTGGGCAACCGGCGCCCAGCGTGCCGTACCGTCTGTCGTCAAAGCGTAAAAAATGCCTGAAAAATCAAACATCAACTCAGGTTTGCCGGTTTCGGGCCGAGATCCTATCAGACACGCCTGTTTGTGGCTGCCTGGAAAGTAGCCGTAAGCTGACTGGGCAAGAGCGACAAAACCTGTTTGGATGCAGATCGGCGATGATCAAAACAAGAAGAAACCAGGAGCGGTGTCCTCATGAATAGTTTGCGAAATGTGTCGATCAGTCGGCGGTTGTGGCTCATCCTCATCGTCGCCATGGCGATGCTGCTGACCCTGGGCCTGTTGATGCTCCAGCAGATCCACGACGACCTTTACCAGGGCAAGGCGCAGAAGACCCAGCACGTGGTCCAGGTCGCCAGTGGCGTCCTCAACTACTACCATGACCTGGAAACCGCCGGCACCCTCAGCCGCGAAGCCGCGCAGAAGCAGGCCCTGAGCGTGATCCGCGGCCTGCGCTACAACCAGACCGACTATTTCTGGATCAACGACCAGCGCCCGGTGATGATCATGCACCCGGCCAACCCCAAGCTTGAAGGCCAGGACCTCTCGGGGATCAAGGACCCTGACGGCTACGCCCTGTTCAACGAGATGGTTACCCTGACCAAGGCCAAGGGCGCGGGCATGATCAACTACCGCTGGCCGAAACCGGGCGCCAGCGCCCCGGTGCAGAAAACCTCCTATGTACAGCTCTTCGAGCCCTGGGGCTGGATCGTCGGCTCGGGCGTGTACGTCGACGACCTGCAGGACGAGTTCTACGGCCAGGTATGGCGCGCGTCGCTGATCGGCCTGGGGATTGCCGTGATCATGGCGCTGCTGGTGACGATGATTGCCCGCAGCATCGTGCGCCCCCTGCAGGAAAGCGTGAACGCCATGGCCAATATCGCCAGCGGTGAAAGCGACCTGACCCGCAGCCTCGACACCCACGGGCAGGACGAAGTGACGCAACTGGCCCACCATTTCAACGGTTTTACCAGCAAGCTGCGCAGCGTGGTCGGCCAGCTCCAGGCCTCGGCGACGGCGCTCGGCCAATCCTCCACCGACCTGGGCAGCAACGCCACCCAGGCCCAGGCCCGCAGCCAGCAGCAATCGCAACAGATGGAAATGGTCGCGACGGCAATCAACGAAGTGACCTACGGCGTGCAGGATGTGGCCAAGAACGCCGAGCAGGCCGCCAGCGAAATGCGTGACGCCGAAGCCCAGGCCCGGCAGGGCCAGTTGAACATCGACAACAGCCTGCAACAGATCGATTCGCTCTGCGCCACCATCGACCAGGCCGTGGAAGTGATCCGCACCCTGGCGGCCGAAAGCACGCAGATCGGCAGCGTTCTTGAAGTGATTCGGTCGATTGCCGAACAGACCAACCTGCTGGCCCTGAACGCCGCCATCGAGGCCGCCCGGGCCGGCGAACAAGGTCGCGGCTTTGCCGTGGTGGCTGATGAAGTGCGCCTGCTGGCCCAGCGCACGCAGAAGTCCACGGCGGAGATCCAGTCGATGATCGAACGCCTGCAAGGCCATTCCGAGGCTGCGGTGAAAGTGATCGGCGACAGCAGCCGTGCCTCGCAATTGACCATTGAGCAGGCGGGTCTCGCTGGCGAGAGCCTGAATGCCATCGGCCAGGCTCTGCGCAACCTCAACGGGCTCAATGCCTCGATTGCCAGCGCCACCCTCGAACAGTCCCATGTGGTGGAGGAAATCAACCAGAACGTCACCGACGCGGCAGGACTGTCCCACAGCACGGCCCTGGCGGCCGAACAGTCGAGTGTCGACAGTGAAAAACTCAAGACCCTGAGCCAGCAGCTCAATACCTTGCTCAAGCAGTTCAAGGTGTGACAGCGGGAGGGTACAATCGCCCTCCTTTTTTCCAGCCCAAGGAATCCGCATGTCCGCGCCCATGAAGGTCGTCGTCCTGGCGGGACCTGAGTCCAGTGGTAAAAGCGGGCTGTCCGCCGAGCTGCAAGCACACTTCGGCGGCCTGGTGGTCGGCGAGTACGTGCGTTACTTCATCGAATGCAACCCGCGCGACACCTGCCTGGCGGACATCCCTGCCATCGCCCGCGGACAGCTGGAGTGGGAGGACGCGGCCCGCGCGCAGGCACCGGCGCTGCTGATTCTCGACACCCACCTGCTGAGCAACCTGCTCTGGAGCCAAACCCTGTTCGGCGAATGCCCGGCCTGGATCGAACAGGCCCTCCAGGCGCGCCACTATGACCTGCACCTGTTACTGCGCCCCGAAGGCGTGGGCTGGACCGACGACGGCCAGCGCTGCCAACCCGGACTGGGCGAACGCCAGGCATTTTTCGCTGCCAGCCTCGACTGGCTGACTCGGCATGGACAAGCGGTCACTGTGATTGACGGCGATTGGCAGGCGCGTCGCGAGCAGGCCCTCGCGGCTGTCGCCCAACTGCTGGAAGGTAAAACACGCGCCTGAAAACATCGCGCACCTTGTAGGAGCCGGCTTGCCGGCGATCGCGGCCGGACGGACACCGCAAGTTTCAAGGACCTCATCGCTGGCAAGCCAACGCCTACAGGAGCCATCGTGTTTTCAAGGTCAGGCCCGGCCATTTTCCAGCCCTGTGTCCATTCTTGAAACATCCGGCACACAGGTGAAGCCTCAAAATCAACGGTTCAACTCCCGCAATGCCCCTGGTGTTAAGCCGCTGATACACCGGCGCTGAAAGCGCCCGTATTACTGCGTTGCGCAGAAATCCTCCCGCCCGTCCCCCTTGCGCCTGTCTCATCCCTGAAACAGCTTTCGCGCGTCTCCTCCGAAATCCAAAACAACTCATTGTTTTCAAAAGAAAAACAAAAAGAGGCACAACTTCTGCTCTTTCCTTGTCAACGCCAGGCTAGGGCCAGCGTACTGAAAAAGGAATCTCGTCATGGGGACACTCACAACCGGCTTTACCCGCACCTTGCTGATCAGTTGCGCGATCAGTTCGATGCTCAGCCTCGCGGTCCAGGCCGGCGGCAACGGGGTGATTGTGCTGAGCCGTCCCCTGCAGCCCGAATCGTGGGGCCGCGCACCGGCGCAACCCGACCCCAATCCGACCACGGTCAACGCCAACCAGTCCGCCCGCATCACCTCGATTACCGGTCGGGAACTGAGTGATGGCGATATCGCCGGCGTCAGCACCGGCGGCTCCATCAGCCAGCTGATCGACAAGCATACCGTCGATATGCCGGGCCTGAACAACCCCAATGGTCTGCCGGGAATGGCCGCCGGACACGGCGGCGGCAGTGGCGCCAGCATCGCCAATACGGTCAACCACGGACTCTCGGCCGGCATGAACGCCCTCGGCGCCATCGGCAAGGGGCAATGACATGCGCCACTCACTGTTTCTTCTCGCCCTGTTCAGCAGCGCCAGCGTACTCGCCGACTCCGCCAGCCCGGTTATCGACAGCGCCACCCTCAGCAACAGCGGCCAGCAATACAACGGCAACGTGATGGTCAACCAGGCTGCCGGCGACCAGCAACAACAGCTCAACAGCCGCGCCATTGCAGTCGGCACCAGCGCCAGCGCCAGCACCGCGCTGACCCAGAAAATCAGCAGCGGGGCCAGCACCGCGATCGACGCCAAGGTGGCCATCCAGGGCAACGCTTTCAGTAACGGTAACGGCATGGTTGGGGTCAACCAATCCGCCGGTGCCAACAACCAGATGATCAACGTCGTGCGCATCAGCATCAGTGCGGTGCCACAAAGCATCGACGACAGCGTCCTGTCCCAACAGAACGTGGCGCTGTCAGCGAACTCAGGCTCTTCCACACCACCAGGCAGCCGCCAGGTCGTTACCAGCGACCAGGCCTTCACCGGCAGCCGAGGCGTGATTCAGGTGAGCCAGAGCGCGGGGGTGGGCAACCGAATGGCCAACACCCTCAGTATCCGGGTCGCTGATTGAATTGACCCGTGCAGTGCCAATTAGAAAGTACCAACACTTAACTCAACTAATAAGCACGGAGATACACACCATGAAACCCACAATGGCTCTCAAACCACTGGTCTTCGCACTGGCCGCCGTCATGGCAATGGCCGCCCAGGCAGGCGGCGATGAAGGACACGGTCGTCGTCATCATGACCACGACCCTAGCCTCGCCACCCTGCTGCAAATCACCGCCGGCGCCACCGCCTCGGTGAACGACAAGCAGGACAGCCACGGCAACGTCGTCTCCAACCAAGGCACCAAGAACAACGGCAGCATCAACAGCTCGCTGAACAGTGCCAGCGGTAACGTCGGCGCCAACACCGCAGCCGGTGATGGCAACCAGCAACTCAACGAAGCCGCGCTGGCCACCGCCGACGAAAGCTTCATCTTCGGCAGCGCCACTTCCAGCACCAGCTTGACTCAGACCAACTACAGCAACACGGTCAACAACCAATCCACCCAGAACAATGGTTCGATGAACAGCTCCGGCAACAATGGCTCCGGCAACATAGGTGTCAACGTGGCCGCTGGCGACTTCAACCAACAGAAAAACGACCTGGCCATCGCGGTATCCGGCGGTCGTGTCGCTTCGGCAAGCGGTGCGGCTACCCAGACCTCCACCGGCCTGAAAGTCAACAACGATGCGGTACAAGCCTACAAAGTCACCACCCTCAAAGCCACTATCGATATTGACGGCAGCTACAAAGGGACCTTCTCAGGTACCGAAAGCGGCGGCAAAGGCGGTTATGGCAACGATAGCTGGGGTGACAAAGGGAAAGAAACCATCAAGGGTACCGAGATGGGCACCATTGATCTGGACGGTGTGATCACCTATCAAGTCATGACACCAAATGGCTGGAAAATGCCTGTGGTCAACAACGCCAGCATGAACAACTCGCTCAACAATGCCTCGGGCAACGTGGGTGCCAACGTGGCGGCCGGTGTCGGCAACCAACAAGGCAACACGCTGTCCATTGCTGCCGGCTGCCGCGCCTGCATGTAGTGGCAACAGCACTGAGAGCCCCGGAAACGGGGCTCTTTTTTCAGCTCTGAGAGGCGTATGACCATGCGTGCTATCGCCCTTGCCCTCGCGCTTTTTCTCTCTGTTCCAATTCAGGCCGCCACCATGGCCGTGCCCGGTCTACCCGGCGCCGTGCTTTTCTACAAACAGGTACAAAGCATTCGCGAACGGCGTTTTTCCGATCTGGTCGAGCAGAAGACCGACTTCAGTTGCGGTGCCGCCGCACTCGCCACCCTCTTGCGCCAAGCCTACTGGCTGGACGTCAACGAAGAACAGATCATCAAAGGCATGCTGACCACCTCCGATCAGGAACTGGTCAAGAAACAGGGTTTCTCCATGCTGGACATGAAGCGCTATATCGAAAGCATCGGCATGCGTGCGCGGGGCTACAAGATTCCCGCCGACAGCCTGCCCAGCGTAACTATTCCGGTCGTGGTGATGATGGACATCCGCGGCTACAAGCATTTCGTGGTGATGCAGCGCGCCGACAAGGACTGGGTCTATATCGGCGACCCGGTACTGGGCCACAAACGCTACACCAATGCCGACTTCCAGAAAGGCTGGAACGGCATCATTTTCGCCATCATCGGCCCCGGCTACGACAAGAGCAACGCCTTGCTCGACCCACCGGCGCCGCTCACGGCCAAGAACAAGTTGGACACCTTTCACCCGATCAAGGACGCGGAACTGATGGATTTCGGCTTTATCCAGAGCGACTTCTTTTAAGGTGCACTAAAAATAAAGGAGCAGGACGCTCCGGGAGCAGCATATGAAAAACTCACACTGGCTGATGGTCAGTTGCCTGGCACTCACCTGCCTGCCGGCACACGCAACCCTGCCCTTCAAGCCCATCGAACTGAAAGATCAGGAACTCTCCGAACTGCGTGGCCGCTATGTCATGCCAGGACGCATCATCAGCTTTGGGATTGTCATGCAAAGCACTTGGACGAACGCCCAGGGAGACCTCATCGGCGCGGCCACTTCCCTGCAAATTCAGCAATCGACTGTCAAGCCGCAGTTCTACGTCACCACCTACAGCACCCAAGGCAATGGCTCCGCACCGACCCAAGGCTCCGGCACGGTTATCGGCGGTGCCGGCCTGAACGTCTCGGCGGGCGTGACCCAGGTGGTGCGCGCCGCTGGCGACGGCAACAGCGCCAGCAACAACGTGCTCATCAATGTCAGCGAAGCGAATCAGGTCCCGGGCGGTCCTCAGCCAACGGGGCAAGTGCTCACCAGCGGCGGCAGCATCACCGGCTTCGGCGCCGCGGGCAGCGTCACCGTCTCCGCCTCTTCCAGCGGCCTGAAAATGCAGATACTGGCCAATAACAATCAGGGCAATCTGCAGCAGCAGATCGCCCAGGGCGGCGTGCTGCAATCCACCACCCTGCTGGGTGGCAACAACCTGGTCCGCAGCATGACTCAACTCAATGTGGTGTTACAGAACAACATGCCTACCGTAGGAGCACTGGATTGCAACCTGACTCAACTCAAGGGACTACGCAGCATGGGATTCTGAACTACGCTCATTTTCGACCATTGGACGTCAGAAAAGGACGACTTATTTCATGTCTCTCTCGCTCTCGCTACGCGCTGCTGTATGTGTGGGTGTGCTCTTCCCGGCGTCGATGCTGCAAGCAGCGCCTGACCCCGAGGTAGAGGCCCTGAAACAGGAACTCCAGGAGCTGAAACAACGCTACGTACAACAACAACAAGCCTTGTCGGTATTGGAACAACGGGTTCGCCAGGTAGAGGACCAGCCAACGCCGCCGCCACCCAAACGCCTGGTCAAATCCCCGGCCGACCTGAAAAAGGGGCAAACGGTGGCGGCAGCCAGCGCGAACGCCCCTGGGTCTGCGGCCAGCAGTTCTGGCGCCTCTTACGGTCAATCGCTCAAGGATGATTCGGCGCCGGCCCAGAGTGTGTCCGACCTGTACAACGAGGCCAGCGGTTTCTTCGGCAATGGCAAGTTCAGCGTGGAAACCGGGATCACCTATACGCGCTATGACACTCGCCAATTGTTTCTCAACGGTTTCCTGGCCCTGGACTCGATCCTGCTGGGTACGGTCAACCTGGACAGGATCAAGGCCGACACCTGGACAATGGACTTGACGGCCCGCTACAACGTCGACAACCGTTGGCAATTCGATATCAACGCCCCCATTGTCTACCGCGAGTCCACCTATCAATCGGGCGGTGGCAACAACGGCGCGGCGTCAATCACGGCCGAGCAGACGGTCACCAAGGACCCGGCCCTGGGCGACGTCAACTTCGGCGTGGCCTACAAGTTCCTTGACGAATCGGAAAGCTGGCCGGACGCGGTCTTCAGCCTGCGGGTCAAGGCCCCGACCGGCAAGGACCCCTATGGCATCAAATTCGTCAAGGCCCCGGCCACCGAGGGCAATCTGACCTTTCCGACCGACTTACCCACCGGCAACGGGGTCTGGTCCCTGACACCGGGCATCTCGCTGGTCAAGACCTTTGACCCGGCCGTACTGTTCGGCACCCTGGCCTACACCCACAACTTCGAGAGGTCGTTCAGCGATATCAGTGCGCAGGAGGGCGAGGTGGTTCCCGGCAAAGTTCAGCTCGGCGACAGCTTCCAAATCGGCGCCGGCGTGGCCTTCGCCTTGAACGAGAAGATGAGCATGTCCTTCTCGGTCTCGGACCTGGTGCAACGCAAGAGCCGGCTCCAGCAAAGCGGCCAGGGTTGGCAGAACGTGGTCGGCAGCGACGCCAACTCCGGGTTCTTCAACATCGGCATGACCATCGCCGCCTCACCCAACCTCACCATAGTACCCATGCTCTCTCTGGGCATGACCCCCGATGCGCCGAACTTCTCTTTCAGCGTGAAGTTCCCCTACTACTTCTGACGTCGCCCATGAAAAGGCCCGCAACGTGCAAACGTTGCGGGCCTTTTCGTTTCGCTTACCGCGCCTTAGCGGATCTGGTGCTTGTGCAGCAATCGGTAGAAAGTCGGGCGTGATACCCCCAGTACGCGGGCGGCGACGCTCATATTATCGCTATGTCGGTTCAATACATCGCACAGCGCCTGGTGCTCGGCACGGTGCACATAGTCCTCCAGCGTACCCATGGGCGCGCTGTCGCAAGGCAGACTGTCCAGCCCCAGGTCCCGGGCCTCGATCTGCCGCCCTTCGGCCAGCACCAGCCCGCGCCTGACCCGATTGGCCAGCTCGCGGACATTGCCCGGCCAGGCATGGTTGCCCAGGGCGACCAGCGCCTCTTCACTGAAACTCCGCGGCCGGCGCCCGGTTTCCAGACTGTAGAAATGGGAAAAGTGGTTGGCCAGCATCGCCACATCGCCATGCCGCTCGCGTAGCGGCGCCGTCATCACTTGCAAGACGTTGAGCCGGTAATAGAGGTCTTCACGGAAACGTCCGGTACCGATGGCCGCCTCCAGATCCACATGGGTCGCCGCCAGCACCCGTACATCCACCGCGATAGGTTGGCTGCCGCCGACCCGCTCGATATGCTTTTCCTGCAGGAAGCGCAACAGATTGGCCTGCAACTCCAGCGGTAAGTCGCCGATTTCATCGAGGAACAAGGTGCCGCCGTTGGCCGCCTCGATCCGCCCGACCTTGCGCTGGTGCGCCCCGGTAAAGGCGCCCTTCTCATGCCCGAACAACTCGGACTGGATCAGGTGTTCCGGAATCGCCCCGCAATTGATCGCCACGAATGGCTTGGCGTGGCGCTGGGACTGGCGGTGCAGGGTCCGCGCCACCAACTCCTTGCCAGTGCCGCTTTCCCCGCGAATCAACACCGGCGACTCGGTGGGCGCCAGTTTGCCCAGGAGTTTGCGCAACTCGCGGATCGACCGGCTATCGCCGAGCAGTTCGTGCTCCGGCTGGTCGACATGGATCGAACCCTGGCCGCGCAAGCGCGCCATGCCGAAGGCGCGACCCAATGTCACCTGTACGCGGGAAACATCGAAGGGCAAAGTATGAAAGTCGAAGAACCACTCACAGACAAAGTCACCGACGTTCTGCAAACGCAGCACTTCCTGGCTGAGGACCGCAATCCACTCGGTGCCGCTGCGGCTGATCAGGTCCTTGACCGCCTCGGGGCGTTCGAGATGAAAAGGTTGCAGGCGCAACAGACCCACATCGCAGGAACGGTCGCCGGCGACGTCCAGATTGCAGCTGTCGACATCCCAGCCCACCATGCGCAAGCCGGGGAGCAAGCGATGACAGTCATCGCAAGGATCAACCACCAGCAGGCGTCTGAGCGGAACCGCTTCTTGCATGACTGATCCTTGGCGCCATAATTTCAAATATTTATTAGAAACAATCAGTTGGCAAACCTGTCTGTAACACTAGCAAAAATTTGACGCGATCTTGTACCGTTTGGTTATAAACCCGGCGACAAACCAGCGTTATATCCAGAAGCCCTGTACCAGAGCTTTTGCGCCCTTGCTGCGAACTCATCGGGGTTGGTCTGGTCGAAACAACGCTTGAACTGAGCAAGTGAAAAAAAGTGAAAAAAACTTTACGACTTGTGTGACCTGATGCCGGTGTTGGGACATCAGTACAAGTAACCGACCGAGACGGTGAGCCCAAGCCGACGGTCCAACGAACTGTTTGGGCATACTTGAGAGAAAAATCCATGAACGCCCCGCTCCGTATGAACGAAGCACTTCTGATGGCCGGCCAGGCCCTTAAACCATTCCAGTGTGTTGCCTGGGTGGCGCAAGACAAAGGTGAACTGAGCCTGACCGTGATCGACCGTACCAACAACAGCATCGGTCGCCAGCAGATTCCTTGCAGCGCCTACTCCGACTCCGAGCAACTGGTCAGCCTGCTGCAACAGGCCCGTGCGGAGTTGAGCCAGAAAGGCTACGACCTGCAGCCTTGGACCTTGTCGGCCTGAAGCGCCTCCAGGGAACACTGCAAGATCTGTAGGGGGCGACGCTCGATTGCCAGCAATGGCGATGCAAGCCGTACGGCCGCCATCGCCGGCAAGCCGGCTCCCACAGTTGATCGAGTTCCCCGCAGGATATCGCCGTACCTCCTGTAGGAGCTGGCTTGCCAGCGATGAGGCCCTTGAGCCTTGCGCCGCTCACACGCCCGCCATCGCCGGCAAGCCGGCTCCTACAGTTGATCGAGTTCCCCGCAGGATATCGCCGTACCCCCTGTAGGAGCTGGCTTGCCAGCGATGAGGCCCTTGAGTCTTGCGCCGCTCACACGCCCGCCATCGCCGGCAAGCCGGCTCCTACAGTTGATCGTGCTCCCCAGCAGGATCGCAGAGCCTGTCAGAGTGTTGAAAGCTCTTCGATATGCAGGTACTGCGCGCTCAGCTCCGCCGCCAACTGCACAGCGCGCCCCAGGCGGATCGGGCCTTTTTCCAGGTCCACCAGCAACGCCTGGCAGTTGAAGACCGGCAAGCCCGACCAGGCTTTCAAGCGCCCATCCGTCAGCAACAACACCCGCTGCCGTTCAGCCCCATGGCGCCGCTGTCGCTTGCTCAACCAATCCGCCGCTTCCGCCAGTGCCGCCTGCAACGGCGTTCCGCCTCCCGCCCCCAGGCCGTCCAGCCAACCGCGCAAGTCACTCGAAGCCTTCAAGCCCTGCAGCTGCCAGCGGGGCCGATCACCGCTGACGGTCATCAGCGCCAAACGCGCCCGTTGCCGGTAAGCATCGTCAAACAACTGCGCCAGCAAGCCTTTGGCGTCACTCAACGCTTGGTGCCGGCGGGTCGACGCCGACGCATCGACAATCACCAGCCACAGTTCATGGGGCGCACGGCTGCGCGGACGAAAGCGCAAGTCCTTGCGCGAACGCGGGCGCCCGCCCAACAAGGTTTCCACCCAACTGATCGCGCCGCTTTCGCCGGCCCGGCTGACGCCTTGACGCCCACCAGACAAGTGACCTGAGCGAGGCCTGGCATCCGCCCCCGGCTTCAGTCGAGGGCGGATGCCTGGGGCTTTTTTGGCCAGCTCGGAATTTCCCGACGTGCACCGACCGGCAAGGCCTGGGCCGGCAGTTCACCCCACTGCCCCTGACCCGGACTCGGGTCCGGCTCGCTCGCCGCCTGGGGCGACGCGCTCGGATTCGAAGCCGGTGTCGATGTTGGCGGCATCCGCTCACGACGGCGATGACGCAGGGCAAACTCGGCCACCGCCTCGATATCCTCGGCAGCGATCTGTCCGGCACCGCGCCAGGCCGCATGGGCCCGGGCGGCACGCAACCACACCAAGTCCGCGCGCAGGCCGTCGACACCCGCCGCAAAGCAGCGCTGGGTAATCGCCTCCAGAGCCTGGTCATCCAGGGCGATCTCCGGCAATCGGGCCCGGGCCTGGCTACAACGCTCGCGCAAGGACTCCTGCGCCGGCGCCCACTGTTCGCAGAAACCTTGCGGATCGCTATCGAAGTCCAGGCGCCGACGGATAATCTGCCCGCGCTCGCTCGGCGGCGTCTGACCACTGAGCACCACGTTCAGGCCAAAACGGTCGAGCAACTGCGGGCGCAACTCGCCCTCTTCCGGGTTCATGGTGCCGATCAGTACAAATCGCGCCGAATGCTGGTGGGAAATACCGTCGCGCTCGACCCGATTGACGCCGCTGGCGGCGACGTCCAGCAGCAGGTCCACCAGATGATCGGCCAACAGATTGACCTCATCGACATAAAGCACCCCGCCGTCGGCCTTCGCCAGTACGCCAGGGGAAAACTGCGCCCGACCTTCGCCCAACGCCGCGTCCAGATCGAGGGTACCCACCAGCCGCTCTTCCGTCGCCCCCAGCGGCAGGGTGACGAACAAGCCACTGGCCAGCAGATCCGCCAGCCCACGGGCCAGGGTCGACTTGGCCATGCCCCGCGGGCCCTCGATCAGCACGCCACCGATCTTCGGATCAATCGCCGTCAGGCACAGCGCCAGCTTCAGGTCGTCAGCACCGACCACGGCCGACAGCGGGAAATGCGGGGTATCGCTCATGACTTGCACACCTCAGGAATCTTCTTCTATATCCAGCAGCAGGTTTTCCAGCGCCTCGCGGTACGCGCCGGGCTCGCGCCACAAGCCGCGCTGCTGGGCTTCCAGCAGACGCTCGGTCATGTCGCGCAATGCCGCGGGATTGTGCTCGCGGACAAAGTCGCGGGTGTCCGGGTCCAGCAGATAGGCATCAGCCAGCAAGGCGTACTGGTGATCGTCAATCAGGCCGGTAGTGGCGTCGAACGCAAACAGATTGTCGACGGTCGCCGCCAGCTCGAACGCACCCTTATAGCCATGGCGCTTGACCCCGTCGATCCATTTCGGATTCGCCGCCCGCGAGCGGACAACCCGGTTCAACTCGTCCTTGAGCGTGCGGATCTTCGGCAGGTCCGGCTGACTGTGGTCGCCATGATAGCTGGCAGCCGGCGCGCCGCGCAGGGTTTCCACCGCCGCCAACATGCCACCCTGGAACTGGTAGTAATCATTGGAATCGAGCAGATCGTGCTCGCGATTGTCCTGGTTTTGCAGCACTGCCTGGACCTGGCCCAGCCGTTGCGCAAACTGCTCGCGCGCCGCCGTGCCTTCATCCTGGCCGCCATAGGCATAACCGCCCCAGTTCAGGTAGACCTCGGCCAGGTCCGCGCGGCTCTGCCACAAGCGCCCGTCAATGGCGTTCTGCACCCCGGCGCCATAGGCCCCCGGCTTCGCGCCGAAGATTCGCCAACCGGCCTGGCGGGCCGCCTGTTGCTCATCCAGGCCTTCGGCCTGCAACTGCTCGCGCTCCTCGCGGACCCTGGCGGCCAGCGGATTCAACTCCGCCGGCTCGTCCAGCGCCGCCACGGCCTGCACGGCGGCGTCGAACAGCCGGATCAGGTTGGCGAAGGCATCGCGGAAAAACCCGGAAACCCGCAAGGTCACATCCACCCGCGGCCGGTCCAGCAGGCTCAGGGGTAGGATCTCGAAATCGTCGACCCGCTGGCTGCCGGTGGCCCACACCGGCCGTACGCCCATCAGCGCCATGGCCTGGGCGATATCGTCGCCGCCGGTGCGCATGGTCGCCGTGCCCCAGACCGACAGGCCAAGCTGGCGCAAATGGTCGCCATGGTCCTGCAAATGCCGCTCGAGAATCAGGTTGGCCGACTGAAAGCCGATGCGCCAGGCGGTGGTGGTCGGCAGGTTGCGCACATCCACGGAGAAGAAATTGCGCCCGGTGGGCAACACATCCAGGCGTCCGCGACTCGGTGCGCCGCTGGGGCCCGCCGGTACGAAGCGACCCGCCAGGGCGTCGAGCAGACCACTCATCTCCGCCGGGCCACAGGCATCCAGGCGCGGCGCGACCACCGTCAGCAGTCCGTCGATGATCAGCCGGACATCGGCCCAGCCTGCCGTGTCCGGGCAATCGACCTCGCCCCGTAGCGCACGCTCGATCAGTTGCCCGGCGTACAGTTCCAGGCGCTCGCGACTGTCGCCAGCGGTGCGCCAGGTTTCCTCGCTGAGGCTTTGCAACGACTCAGGCCGAGGCCCGTTCCAGGGTTCGCCCAGGGCGCAGTCCAACGGGTCGAAACCCATGGCAAAGGCCTTGGCCAAGGCCCGCAACAAGCTGGACTGGGCGCCACGCCCGTCACCACGGGGAATCCGCAGCAAGGCCAGCAGCGTATCGATGCGCAGGCGCCCGGTCGGCGATTCGCCGAACACATGCAAGCCGTCACGGATCTGCGACTCTTTCAAGTCGCAAAGGTAGGTATCCAACCGTGGCAGCCAGATCGCCGCCTCGGCATCGCTGTCGAGGCCCGCGTCCAGTTGCAGCTCACGATCGATCTGCGTCTCGCGAACCAGCTTGAGAATGTCCCGCTGCAACTCGCGGGCACGCCGCGGGTCGAGCAACTGCGCTTCGTAATATTCGTCGGCCAGCAGCTCCAGGTCGCGCAGCGGGCCGTAGGTCTCGGCCCGGGTCAGCGGCGGCATCAGGTGATCGATGATCACCGCCTGGGTCCGGCGCTTGGCCTGGGCCCCCTCGCCCGGGTCGTTGACGATAAACGGATAGATATTCGGCAACGGCCCCAGCAATGCATCCGGCCAACACTGCTGCGACAGACCGACGCCCTTGCCCGGTAGCCATTCCAGGTTGCCGTGCTTGCCGACATGGATCAGCGCATGGCTGTCATAGGTGTGCCGCAGCCAGAAATAGAACGCCAGGTAACCGTGGGGCGGCACCAGGTCCGGATCATGGTAGACCGCGCTGGCATCGACCTGATAACCCCGGGCCGGCTGGATGCCGACAAAGGTCAGGCCAAAACGCAGGCCGGCCACCATCATCCGCCCACCACGGAACATCGGGTCCTGTTCCGGCCGGCCCCAACGCGCCAACACCGCCTGGCGATTGCTCTCGGGCAGGCGCTCGAACATCACCTGGTAGTCGGCCAGGGCCATGCTCTGCTGGCAAGGCCGCAGGTCCAGGCTATCGAGGTCGTTGCTGACCCCACCGAGCAAAGCCTGGATCAGCGCCGTGCCACTCTCAGGCAACGCCTCGCTCAGCGGATAACCCTGGTCCTTGAGCGCGCGCAGGATATTCAGCGCCGCCGCTGGTGTGTCCAGGCCCACGCCGTTGCCGATCCGCCCGTCGCGGGTCGGATAGTTGGCGAGGATCAGGGCAACGCGCTTGTTCGCATTCGGCACCCGTGCCAGATCGACCCAGCGGCGGGCCAGTTCTGCAACGAAATCCATGCGCTCGGGCTGGGCCCGATAGCAGACCACATCGCTCTGGCTGCGCTCGCTGCGCCAAGCCAAGTCCTTGAAGCTGATGGGCCGGCTGATGATGCGCCCGTCCAGTTCCGGCAAGGCGATATGCATCGCCAGGTCACGGGGGCCGAGGCCCTGCTCGCTGGCCTGCCAACCGGGCTCGTTGTCCTGGGCACAGATGGCCTGGATCACCGGAATATCGCGGCGAAATGGCCGCAGATGCGGGGCTTCTGGGCTGGACTGGGCAAATCCGGTGGTGTTGAGAATCACTGCGGCCGTCACCTCGTCCAGCAGGTCCTCAACCACGCTCAGGCACCCGGGCTCCTTGAGACTGGCCACGGCAATCGGCAAGGGATTGAGCCCGGCCACCAGCAAGCGCTGGCAGAACACATCGACAAAGGCGGTATTCGCCGCCTGCAAATGCGAGCGATAGAACAGCAAGGCCGCGACCGGTTGACCGACCCGCCAATCGGCGCGCCAGCCGGCCAGTCCGGCGTCACCGTGGCGAGGATGATAGATCGCCGTGCGCGGCAACGGCTTCGGCTCGGCCCAGGCATAGTCGCGCTCCAACCAACGACTGGCGAGGCAGCGGTACAGGTCCAGGGCATTGCCCAAGCCACCCTGGCGCAGAAAATGCCAGAGTCGCTCACCCTCCGCGGCGGGTACGTTGCTCAAGTCGCTCAGTTCCGGGTCCGGACGATCGTCCCCCGGCACCAGGATCAGGGTCACCCCGCGCTCGGCCAGTTGCACCAAACGCTCGATACCGTAACGCCAATAGCCGATCCCGCCGTGCAGCGACAGCAGGATGACCCGGGCATGTCGCAGCACCTGGTCGACATAGAGGTCGACCGAGGCATGGTTCTGCACCTGCATGGGATTGGCCAGGCGCAGGCTCGGGTAATCGTCGGGCAGTTGCCCGGCCGCCTCGGCCAGCAGCGCAAGGCTGGAATCGCCGCTGCAGAGGATCACCAGCTCGGCGGGGGTTTGTCCCAGGTCGGCAATATTGTCATCCGACACAAAACCGCCGGGCTGGGTCCTGAGCAGGTGCATGGGTCAGGCGGTCAGCGCGGTGCGCAAGGTCGATTCGAGCAGCGCGGCATCCAGATCCTGGCCAATCAGCACCAGGCGGGTAACGCGGGGTTCGGCCGCCGTCCAGGCACGGTCGAAATGCTTGTCGAAACGTGTGCCTACACCCTGGATCAGCAAACGCATCGGCTTGTTCGGGATCGCGGCGAAGCCCTTGACCCGCAAAATGCCGTGCTTGACCACCAGTTGCGTCAGGACGTCCAGCAGCAGGCTTTCATCCGCTTGCGGCAGCTCCAGGGAGATCGAGTCGAAGGCATCATGATCGTGATCGTCATGATCGTCAGCATCGTGGTGGTGATCGTGGTGGCTGTGACGGCCGTCGATATGCTCCTCGGAACCGGCGCCCAGGCCCAGCAGCACGTCCAGCGGCAGGCGGCCGCTGCTGGCTTCGACGACCTTCACCGCCGGCGGCAGTTCTTCGGCCACTTCCAGGCGCACCCGGGCCAGGTCTTCAGGGCTGATCAGGTCGGCCTTGTTGAGAATCACCAGGTCGGCGCTGGACAGTTGGTCGGCGAACAGTTCGTGCAGCGGCGACTCGTGATCCAGGTTCGGATCAAGCTTGCGCTGGGCATCCACCTGGTCCGGGAACGCAGCGAAGGTGCCGGCGGCGACGGCCGGGCTGTCGACCACGGTGATCACCGCGTCGACGGTGCAGGCACTACGGATTTCCGGCCACTGGAAGGCTTGCACCAGGGGCTTGGGCAGCGCCAGACCGGAGGTTTCGATGAGGATATGATCGAGGTCGCCACGGCGCGCCACCAACTCGCGCATCACCGGGAAGAATTCTTCCTGGACCGTGCAGCAAAGGCAGCCGTTGGCCAGTTCATAGATGCGACCACTGGCCTCTTCTTCGGTGCAGCCGATCGAGCACTGCTTGAGGATCTCGCCGTCGATGCCCAGTTCGCCGAACTCGTTGACGATCACCGCGATGCGGCGGCCCTGGGCGTTGTCGAGCATATGGCGCAACAAGGTGGTCTTGCCCGAGCCGAGAAAGCCGGTGACGATGGTGACGGGAAGCTTGGCCAGTGTTTTCATCGGATGCCCTTTGGCAAAGTGGCGGGCATACGGGACGAGAACCACGGCCCTGGGGCGCGGATGCGTTCGCCACCGGATCACCCCGCCCGGTTGTAGTGAGAAACGGTCACGAGGCAGGTCTCCTGGCTTACGGTCGGGCCGTCGCGGCGCCTTCTGGGCAGCACGCGGTAGACCTGGCCTTGCGCCTTCCCGTCCGCAGACAGTGGCATTGCAGGGCTATCGAACCGTTTACAGTTGCGGGGGCAGCCGCGGCATACCGCGTTCCCTTCTTAGCTTCGGCCGAATGCCGAAGAACCTCGAAGCTGCAAGGCTACGCAGTGCGTCGAGGCAGGTCAATCGCGAGCGTCGCTGTGGTTTAATTGCGCCCCTTTTTCCCGCCCTGCCCGTTTCAAGGAATCGTACTCATGCACGCCACCGACATCACTCAGGTCCTGGTTATCGGTTACGTCTGGCCGGAACCGCGCTCGTCGGCGGCTGGCGGCCACATGATGCAGATCCTCGAGAGTTTTCTCGACGCCGGCTGGCGCGTCACCTTCGCCAGCCCCGCCGCCGTCGGCGAACACAAGGCCGACCTGGCGAGCTTGGGTATCGAGGAGTGTCGCATCGAGCTCAACAGCAGCAGTTTCGACAGCTTTGTCGCCGGCCTGCAACCGGATGTGGTGCTGTTCGACCGCTTCATGATGGAGGAGCAGTTCGGCTGGCGCGTGGAAAAACACTGCCCCGAGGCCCTGCGGGTGTTGGAGACCGCGGACCTGCAAAGCTTGCGCGATGCCCGCCAACAACAGCTCAAGGCGCGCCTGAAAGACGATCAGGACCAGAATGACTTCAGCAGCCTGTTCGCTCCCGATCAGCGGCAGGTGTTCCAACAGATGAGCGAAACCGATCAGGCCCAGCGGGAAATCGCCGCGATTTACCGTTCGGACCTGAGCCTGATGATTTCCGATGTCGAGTCGCAGTTGCTGGTCGAACAATTCAAGGTCCCGGCGGCGTTGCTGCACTGGTGCCCGTTGATGATCGACACACCTGTGGCGGCCTATCGCGATTTCGACGAGCGTGCGCATTTTCTCAGCATCGGCAACTTCCGCCACGCGCCGAACTGGGATGCCGTGCTCTGGATGAAGACCACGCTCTGGCCGCTGATCCGCCAGCAGTTGCCCACGGCCCAGCTGCAGATCTATGGCGCCTACACCCCGCCCAAGGCCACCGCGCTGCACAACCCCGCCCAGGGTTTTCACATCATGAACTGGGCCGAGGATGCCCTGGACGTCATGGCGGCGGCGCGCATTTGCCTGGCGCCATTGCGTTTCGGCGCCGGGATCAAGGGCAAGATCGTTGACGCCATGCTCTGCGGCACGCCGAATGTCACCACCCCCATCGGGGCCGAAGCCATGCACGGTGGGCTGCCCTGGGCCGGCGCCATCGAAACCAGCGCCGTCGCCCTGGCCCAAGCGGCCGTGCGCCTCTACCAGGACCGCACGCTGTGGCAGCAGGCCCAGGCCAACGGCCAGGCGCTGCTCGCCGCCCGTTACGAGCGCCGGGTCCACGGCCCCGCGCTGATTGCCCGGATCCAGGCCTGCCGCCTCGACCTCGCGGCCCACCGCCGGGACAATTTCACCGGGGCGATGCTGCGGCATCATCACCACAAGAGCACCCAGTACATGTCCCAGTGGATCGAGGCGAAAAACCGCGTCGACTGATGTTCAGGAGGCGCCGAGGACCTGGCGGATCTCGATCAGTTGCGCCGGCTCGCCGGAGACCACGACATGCGCCGACAACGGCGGCAGCTGCCGACCTTCCGGCGTGCGGCTGGGCCGGACGGAAAAGTTGACGGTGATCAGCGTGCCGTCGGCAAAGGTCGAGCGCTGCAGCAGGCGGTCCGCGGACAGGATCTGGAAGTCATCCATGGCCTGGCTGAACAGGCGCTCGTGCAGGGGCCGGAACACCTTGTCGTAGGCGCTGATCAGCGGCAAATCGCGGGAAATCACCTGATCGTTGAGGTGATACAGCGGGGGCACCATGTACAGCAATTGCAGCAACGCCGTGACCTCGCGCTCGCTGGAAAATTTCAGCGAACCGTACTCCCAGTGATGGGTACTGACCAGGCTGTCATGCAACACGATCTGATACAGCGGCAAGCGAAACTCGGCCGAGGTCACGAAGCGCGCCACCTCCGGCTTCAACGGCACCGCCTTGAAATACAGGTTGGGGGTTTCCGGCGGCCAATAGCCGCCCAGGTAGTAGCGCGAGCGTTTGTTCTTGCGCATATCCGCGTCCATCCAGGCAAAGGGCTGGGTGGCAATGCCATGGCTGAAGGCGATGACCGGCGCATAGAAGGCCAGCCCACCCTCGCTGCCCGTGACCAGGTCCAGCGCCTGGACCGGATACGCCAGACGCCGGCGGCGCGCCTCGGCATCCTGCACCTGGCTGGTTTCCCGGCCCGGCGTGTAATCACTGAACTCGGGGCCGGCGGCATCGACATCGAGAAAGTAGCTGTTCAGGCGCCCCGCCTGCGCCACGGCGCTGATCCGCCGCTTGGCATAGGCTTCGACACGGCGTGGATTGACGTAGACCCCTCGACCATTGAAGCCCTGGACTTTCTTGCCCTGCTCATCGGTATAACCGGCGGCGGCCAGTTCATCGCCCATCTTCGCGGTCGCCCAACTGGCTTGCAGATTCGACGGATGCGCACTGCCGTAGCTGTCGTAGGCCGACACCAGGTAGCCGGCGGCCTTGGCGGCGTCCACCGCCTCGGGGTGCCAGAAGGTGTCGCGCCAGTCATCGGCGCCCAACCAGGCCCGCGCCAGACCCGCGCCTTGCAAGGCGACAACGGTGTCGAGGGACAACCCACCGCCCCAGCGCTCGGCCGGCGCCAGCAGATCACCAAAGGCCTCGCGCAACTGCCGACGCACCGTTTGCGCCCAGGCCACCTCGGCCTGCGGATCGTGATTGCCGGGCAACGGCGCCCGGGCCTCGCGTACGATCACCGCAGGCAACCCGGAGTTGATCGCCCGGATCACCTGGATCCGGGCAAAAGGCGGAACCTGCTCAGAGGCGCTATCGGCTTCGCCCAGCGCCAGCAGGAAGGCCTCACGGGCCTTGAGTTCGAAGGCCCCCCAGAGCCTGGACGCCAGGTGATCGCTATCGTCGCGGTGGCGGGCAAAAAAGCGTAGGAACTCCGGCCAGTGCAGGACATCGCCAGCCTTCAGCGGCCCGGCATCCCACAGATAGATATGCGGCGCGCCGCCCAGTTGGGCAATCTGCGGTTGGCTGTGGATTTTCTCGCGCAACGAGACGAACTGATCGTTATCCCGCAGCCATTGCCGGTACAGCCGTGCGCCGATCAGCGACTCCCGCGGGCCGACGACAATGCGCACCCGGTAAGGTGCATCGGGGGCCAAGCGATTGAAGGTATGGCCGAGGGTCGGCACGGGGCGACCGTTTTGCTCCTTGATACCAAAACTGGTGTTGAACGGCGTCTCGACGATCCAGGTCAGTGAATAGTCCTTGCGCAGTTCGCTCCAGAACGGCATCGACAGCACGCCGTTGAGCCGCGATGGCTGATAGCGCCGCAGCAGCCAGTCCAGCCATTTCGGATCATCACTGGGAATATAGGCGCCTTCGCCAAACGGAATCGCATGGGCCTCGATCGCCCCGCCGTCGATGGGCCGAGGCCACTCCAGTCGCCCCGGCTGTTGGGCATGCACCGTCACCACCAGGGCCTCCCGGTCCATCCCGACCTCGACCCTGAAATCCTGCTCAGCCTGTCGGACCCGCCAGCGGTTGCCGGTGTGCTCGATGACCTGAGTGTCCTTGTCGAAGGCCGCGGCACTGAGCAGGTCCGGGGGCCGGTGTTCGTCGCGGTGCAGCAAGGACACGGCCAGGCTGGCCGGGTCGATGACAAAGGTACCTGAACGATGGGGCAGGTAGACCAGGGAAGCGCATTCGACCGTCAGGGATAAGGCCGATCCGAGCAGGGTCAGCCAGATCTGCAAGCAGCGACGATCATTCACCCAGCGCGGCGGCGTGGCCTTCATGTTGTCCTCGTCGATTCAGGTGTGTAAACCGACGAACCTTAACTGACAGAGGAGAAAATGCCCTGTAGTCCCCTTCCCCTCGAATCGAGTGAAAACACTAAAAATCTGCGGATGTGGGCGCGGGGCTTGTCGGACCGCCGCACCGCTCCCACACCACAATCAGGACTTCAGTGGCCGGCGCAGCAGGTAACAGTCCATGATCCAGCCCTTGCGCTTGCGCGCCGCTTCGCGCACACGGCGAATCCGCTCGCCGACCTCGTGCAGCTTGCCGGCCACCAGCAGTTCGTCTTCGGTGCCCAGGTAGGCGCCCCAATAGATCTCCAGGTCCTGGTCGGCAAACTGGCCGAACGCACAGCGGGCGTCGAGCATGACCACCACGTTGTCCAGGTCGGCCGCCGCCAGACGCCGCCCGGTGGTGATCAGCAGCGGCTCGCCGATGCGATTCAGAGGAATCCGATGGTGCGCGGCCAGCACCTGGATGCTGCTGATGCCCGGGATCACCTCGACGGCGAACGCCGGACCGCCGAGCGCGCGAACCCGCTCGAGAATCCTCAGGGTGCTGTCATAGAGCCCCGGATCGCCCCAGACCAGGAACGCACCGCACTCATCTTCGCCGAGCTCCTCGTCGATCAGTCGTGCAAACAGGCTGGCCCGCTGCCGATGCCAGTGTTCGACCCCCGCCTCGTAGGACGCCGCCGAGTCCTCGCGCAGCGGATCGCTGACCTGGACCTGCCGGCAGCCGGGCTGTTGGATATAACGCTCGCAGATGGCCTTGCGCAGATTCAGCAGATCGTCCTTGGCCTCGCCCTTGTCCAGCAGGAACAGCACCGCGGCGCGGTTGAGCGCGTTGATCGCCTGCACGGTGATCTGCTCCGGGTGCCCGGGGCCCATGCCGATCAGCAGGAGGGTTTTCATGACTGGCGCTCCAGGTGTCCGGCGCCTGGCACGGGCCCATCTTGGGCACGGTGCAACTGGCGCGATGGCGAGGATGAGGGCATTATCGGCAGGCGCCCACAACAAAAAACGACAAAAAGTAGCCAGGCATGACCCGAGCAGCCCGCGTCACCGACCCCTCCTACGAGTTGATGGACGACCACAACGGCCTGTCGATCATCTATCGCCAGCATGGTTTTCCCTGCCCCCTGGTTCGTTGGCATTTCCACAAGGAATACGAGCTGCACCTGATCGTCGCCAGCTCCGGCAAGGTGTTCATTGGCGACTATATCGGCAACTTCTACCCGCAGACCCTGTTCCTGACCGGCCCCAACCTGCCCCACAACTGGATCAGCCAGGTGGCCGAGGATGAAGTGGTACCCAAGCGCGACATGCTGGTGAACTTCACCGACGAACTGTTCGAAAGCGGCCACCTGGTGTTTGCCGAGCTGAAAGCCCTGACACCGCTGCTGGAACGGGCCCAGTACGGCATCGAGTTCCGTTGCCAGCACACCGTGCGCCAGGCCACGACACTGATGCAACGTATCGCCGACTCCCGGGGGGTCACCCGGCTCGGTCATTTCCTGATCCTGCTGGAACTGCTGGGCAACTGTGACGACTACCAGTTGCTGTCTGGCGCTACCACACCACAACTGGCCGACGAGCACAATATCGACCGCACCAACCGGGCGGTCGACTACATCTTTGCCCACTACGCCCGCGAACTGCCGTTGGAAGAAGTGGCCGAGTACCTGGGCATGAAACCCACCTACTTTTCCCGGGTATTCAAGCAGGCCACCGGCCGTTGTTTCGTCGAATTCGTCAATCGCCTGCGCATCAGCAAGTCCTGCGAATTGCTCGCGGACGGCGACAAGCCAGTGACCGATGTCTGCTTCGAGTCCGGCTTCAACAATATCTCCAACTTCAACCGGCGCTTCCAGCAACTCAAGGGCATGACCCCTTCGCATTACCGGCGCCTGGCGGTACAACGTCTGACCGAGCAGAACCACGGCTGATGACCCGGATTCAGAGGCAGAACGCGGACCTGTAGGAGCTGGCTTGCCAGCGATGAGGCCCTTGAGGCTTGTACCGGCCTTGCGGCCGCCATCGCTGGCAAGCCAGCTCCTACAGGGAGACCGTGCTAGGTGGAGGGTCGTGCCAGGGCGGCAAAACCGCGCTGCAAATCTTCGATCAGCGAGGCAACCGCCTCCAGGCCGATATGCAGCCGGATCAGCGGATTGCGCCTCGGCCCGGCAAACTGCCGGTCGCTCACATCCGCCACCGTTACCAGGCTTTCATAGCCGCCCCACGAAGCGCCCAGCCCGAATAGCTGCAAGGCGCCGATAAAACGCTGCAACTGCCCTGGATCGGCCTCGGCGAACTCGAACGACAACAACCCGTTGCTGCCGCTGAAATCCCGCACCCATAGCGCATGATCCGGGTGCGTGGACAAGGCCGGATGGAACACTTGCCGCACCAGCGGCTGCGTCTGCAACCAGCGGGCGATTTCCAGGCCCTGGCGCTGGTGCACCTCCAGGCGCGCCGCCAGGGTCCGCGCACCGCGCAGAACCAGATAAGCATCGTCGGGACTCACCGTGTTGCCAAAGCTGTCGCTCATCCGCGCCAGCGCCGGCCAGGCGGCCGCGCGGGTACAGACGCTGCCCATGACCACATCGCTGTGACCACACAGGTACTTGGTCAACGCCATGATCGAGATATCCGCCCCCAGGGCCAACGGCCGGTACTGGTAACCCGACCCCCAGGTATTGTCGACCGCCAGCAGGATAGCGCGCGGCTTGCACAGGGCCGCGATGGCCGGCAGGTCGTTCAGTTCGTAGAGCAAGGAGCTCGGCGACTCGCAATAGACCATCCGGGTGTTGGCCTGCAGGCGTGACTCGATATCCCGGCCGTCCGCCGGAAAATAGCCGACTTCAATGCCGAAGGGCTCGAGGAACTCCTGCGCCAGACGCCGCACCGGGAAGTAGACGCCATCGCTAATCAGCACATGGTCGCCCGGGCGCAGATAGGCCAGGAAGGTCTGCGCCACCGCCGCCAGCCCGGTACCGAACAGACGTGTGCGATGGCCGCCTTCCAGCTCCGTCACCAGGTCTTCCAGAGCAAAGGCCGTCGGGTTGCCCCGGGCGCCATAGCTCAGGACCCGTTCGCTGTCGCGGCGGCGGCGGGCGTCACGCATATCCGCCAGACTGTCAAACAGTACGGTACTCAAGCGGGTGACCGGCACGTTCACCGAACGCGGGCCACTGCCCTTGACGGTACGAGCAGCGTGAATCAGCCGAGTCCGTACATCCACTGGCGCCTTGGCGGGTGCCAGCGGCTTCAGGCTGGCGATCTCCGCCGGCGTCATTTGCCCCAGCAGGCCGGTTTCCCAGGCCAGGTACTGGCGCGCCGCGTCCTTGTTGCCGGAATGACGATCGTGGGTGAAAAACAGGAAATCGATGCAACGCTCGTCAGGCAACGCCGACGGGTCGTTGCTCACCGTCAGCCCGGCCGCTTTCCAGGCCGACAGGTCCGCGCGGAAAAACCGCAGCCGCGCCCGCTGGACCTCGGGCAACTCCAGGGCCGCCAACTGCGCCACGGCGATATCGTCCGCCAGTAAAACCAGAGGCTGTTCTTCATTGGCCACTTCAGCGGCCAGCAACGAACGGATCGACCAGCGCGAACCGACCAGATGAGCTTTGCGAAAGGCCATGCTCGGACGCAGATCGATCAGCACCACCGCGCCTTCAGCCAGTTCACGGGACAAATCCCGAGCCTCAAGCACGGGCAGCTCGGGCAACGGCAAGGCTGCAGCCACCGGCAAGCGCAAACCGCTGTACAGTCCGTCTTCCAGTACCCGGGCATCGTGCCCCAACTGGCGCAGCCAGCTGGCAACGACCGGGGCACGCACGCCATCGTCGTCGAATAGCACCAGCCGCGCCTGGCGCACACCGATATACAGGTCGGTGGCCTGGATCAACTGGCCGCCTGGCGTATGTTGCGCGCGGGGCAGGCTGCCGAGGCCAAACTCTTCGGCGCTGCGCACATCGCAGAGAAACAGACTGCCCTCGCCCGCCTGCGCCCAGGCCGTGACCTGCGCCGCCGTGACCGTCGGCACCTCGGCACGCCGGGCCAGCACGCGGGCAGCCTCGCGCTGCTGCTCGATACCGGCCGGCGGTGCCGCATCAGCGTAGCGGCGGGTACTGCCATGCTCCAGTTGCAGGTCAGCCAGGAACCAACCCTGGGTGCCATTTTCCAGGGCATAGACCGGGTTCTTCACCCCAAGGTTGATCAGCGTCTGCGCCCCGATAATGCTGCGGGTACGCCCGGCGCAGTTGATCACGATCGGCGTCGATGGGTCCTCCACCAGATCGTGCAGGCGATAACCCAACTCTCCATTCGGACAGCAGACCGAACCCGGAATGGTCATCTTGCGGTATTCGTCGAACGGTCGACCGTCCAGCAACACCAGGGGTTTGCCCCGGGCCTGCCAGTCGGCCAGTTCAGTCGCGCTGATATGCGGCGTATGGCAGGCTTCTTCCACCAACTCGCCAAAGGCCTTGGACGGCACATGCACGCCGGCGAACAACTGCAAGCCCGCCGCCTGCCAACCGTCGGCACCGCCCTGCAGGATGTGCACCTGCTCATAGCCCAGTGCTTGCAGGCGTTGCTCGGCACGGGCGGCCAGTTCGCCGCCCTCCTGGTCGTAGATCACCAGCCGCACTCGCGGCTCGGGTGCCAGACGACGGACTTCCAGCTCCAGGCGGCTATAGGGCAAGTGCACCCCGTGAAACAGATGAGCCTCACCGTACTGGCCGTGTTCGCGCACATCGAACAGGGCGATTTCGCGCCCGTCGAACAGCCATTGCTGCAACTGTGCCGGTGTAATGGTTTTACTCACAGAAACCCTGCTTTCCAGTGAAGAGGTCATTCCAGCCCCCACGAGCGCTCGTCCGCGGCCAGGATCCCGACTTTCAAGCCATTGGCCGTCGGCCAGTAATGAAGGTCGATCATGCGGCGTAAGCCTTGATCGAAGGCGCCATCTGCGAAGCGTTGTAGTTGAGGATGCTGCCGTCGTCCTGCACGCCATAGCGGCCGTTGAGCGATTCCAGCGGACGCCCGTAGAGATGGAAATGCAGGGTCGCCTGCTCGCCATCGACGCGGATGCTGTGCAGGTCTTCACCGAGGAAGGCGATGGAGGTACCCGGCTGCACCACCACTTCACGCTCAAGCTTGAGCTCGGCGCGCTCAGGGTCGCTGCCGTCGTCAGCGCGGGCGTAGACACGGTTGAGTTCCTGGCCTTCGACGGCACTGATCACCGCCCAGGTCTCGTGGTTATGGGCGATGGTGTTCTTGCCCGGCAGCAGCGAGTTGAGGTACAGGGTCGGGGTTTCACCGTCGTCGTTCAGGCGATAGCGGAAGGCGGTATTGCCCTCGCCGGCCACGGGTGCCGGAAAGGTTTCGAAATTGAACAGATCACGGCGCTCGGCGAGAGCTTCCAACAGGGCGACGATCTCTTGCAAAGCGGCGCGGTCGACGCCGCGCTGGTGGATGGCGCGGATCTTCACCAGGAAAGATTCGATCACGTTGGCGCGTTCGGTGGTGCTCATGGGCAGGCTCCTTATCAGGTGGATCACGGTCAGACGGACAGGCTGTAGCGGCTGATATTGTTCAGCCAATACGGATCGGGTTGCAGGTGGCGACGGCCGACATCGCCCAAGGCATGCCGGAGAAATTCGCGGGTGCGCTCGCTTTGCGGCTGCTGGAATACCTGGTGGGCGCTGCCGGATTCGACGATCAGGCCGTTTTCGGTGAAATACACCCGGTCGCTGATTTCCTCGGCAAAGCGCATTTCATGGGTCACCAGCACGCAAGTCATGCCCTCCTCAGTCAACTCGCGAATCACCGTCAGCACCTCGCCGACGGTTTCCGGGTCGAGGGCCGAGGTCACCTCATCGAACAGGATCAGCTCCGGGCGCATGGCCAGGGCACGGGCAATTGCCACCCGTTGTTGCTGACCGCCGGACAGTTGCCCGGGAAAGGCCTCGGCCTTGTGCTCCATGCGCACCTTGGCGAGCAGCTGCCGGGCCTCCTGTTCGGCGTCGGCGCGGCGGCGACCGAGCACCTTGCACGGGGCAATCAGCAGGTTGTCCAGCACCGACAGGTGCGGGAACAGGTTGTATTGCTGGAAGACGAAACCGACCCGCTTGCGCAACTCGATCAGCTCCGCCTCGCGCTGCAGTTGCTGCACCTCGGTGGCGCCGACGCGAATGGTGCCGCGCTGAGGTTTGAGCAGCCCGGTGATGCAGCGCAGGATCGTCGACTTGCCCGAGCCCGAAGGCCCGATGATGGACACCGCCTGGCCGCGTTGCACATCAAGGTCAATGCCCTTGAGCACCGCGTTGGCGCCGAACGACAGGTGCAGGTCGCGCAGGCTGACGAGGGGTTCAGTAGAAGGCATAGCGTCGCTCCAGGCGTTGGGTCAGACGGGAAATCGGGTAGCAATAGACGAAGAACAACGCCAGCACGCTGAAGTAGATCAGCACGGTGAAACCGCTGCGGTTGACGGTGTTGCTGGCGATCTGCGCGGTGTCGATCAGGTCATGCACGCCCACCAGGGAAGCCAACGCGGTGCCCATGGTGATCACCGCATAGAGGTTCATCCAGGGTGGCAACATGCGTTTGAAGCACTGCGGCAGGATGATCGAGCGAAACAACTGGCCGCGACTGAAGGCCAGGGAGCGCGCGGCCTCCCATTGAGTACCGGGGATCGAGCCGATGGCCCCGCGAAAAATTTCGGCGACGTTGGCGCTGGCCGGCAGTGCCAGGCCGACGGTGACCTTCAGCCAGTCGGGAAACGGCAGGTAGTAGCTGCCGACATGGATTTCGAACGGAAACACGTAGGTGGTGAAGTAGATCAATACCAGCCAGGGCGCGTTGCGAAACAACTGCACCCACAAGCGTGCCGGCAGGCGCAGGATCCGCAGCGACGACAACCCCAGCGCACCGATCAGCAAGCCCAGCAGCGAGCCGATGGCAATCGCCAGCAGGCTGATCAGGATATTCTGCGCAAAGCCCACGGCCAGCGCCGGCGACCATTGCCACAAGGCTTCAATAACCATAACCGGGCATCCTCAACCGCGCTTCCAACGCCCGGCCCACACAGTTGACGATAAAACTCAAAACCCCGAAAAAGCTCAGCATCAGGATCATCAGTTCCAGCACGTTGTCGCTCTGGGTCCAGATCATGATCGAGGCGTAGGTGATATCGCCCACGGCGATAGCCGAAGCCACGGCGGTCATCTTCACCAGGTCGATCAGGTTGTTGACCAGCGACGGCAGGGCAAAGCGCAGGGCCAGTGGCAGCTGCACGTTCCACAGCAACTGGCGACGGCTGAAGGCCAGCGAACTGGCGGCTTCCATCGTCACCGCCGGCACCGCCTCGATCCCGGCGCGCAGGGCTTCGGCATGAAAGGCGCCCTTGTGCAGGGAAATCACGATCACCACCCAGGCAAACGGCGTCAGCGGGTTGGCCGCGCCCACCGCCTGGGTCAGCAGCATATTCAATACCAGGAAGGCGCAGTAGAGCTGGACCAGGGTCGGCGTATTGCGGGTGACCTCGACGAACACCCGGGCCGGGCGCGACAACGCCTTGTTCCCGCTGGTGAGCATCGCCGCCAGGGTGATTCCCGCCAGCAAACTGCCGATGATGGTCAGCACGCACAGCAGCAGCGTGGTCCAGGCCCCGTCGATCAGGCTGCCGCGTTGGTAGGCATCCAGCAGGAAGCGGTAGTTGAGCCCCAGGTGGGCGGCCCCTTGCACAAAGGTTTCCATCACGCCGGCCCCTCGACCAAGCGGGCACACGCGACGGCGATCCGGTGACCGGCTTCACGAACACTGTCAGTGGTCGTGGCAATCGACAGGCGGAACCAGGGCGACAGGCCATAGGCACTGCCCGCGACCCCGGCAACGCCCTCCTCCAGCAGATAGTCCACCAGTTCGTTGTCACTGCCGATGGCCTGACCGTCCGGACGCAAGCAACCGATCAGGCCGGCACAACGGACGAACACAAAAAAGCCGCCTTCGGGTTGCAACACTTCGAGCCCGTCGACTTCGCTCAAGGCCGCCACCAGCAGATCGCGGCGCAGCCGATAGGCCGCCACTTGCGGCTTGAGGAAATCCAGCCCGCCGTCGTAGGCCGCCAAGGCCGCCGCCTGACTGACCGACGAAGCACCGGATGCCGATTGCGACTGGACCACGCTCATGGCCGTGGTCAGCGCCAGGGGACCGGCACCGAAGCCGATCCGCCAGCCGGTCATGGCGTAGGTCTTGGACACGCCGCCCACCAGCAGGCAGCGCGCCTGCAAATCCGGCGCGACATTGAGCAGGTTCAGCGGCGGCTGGCCGTCGAAGCGGATGTGCTCGTACAACTCATCGAGCAGCACCAGCACCTGGGGATGGCGGCGCAGCACCTCGGCCAACGCGCCCAGTTCATCGGCGCTGTACACCGCACCGCTGGGATTGCCCGGGCTGTTGAGGATCAGCCAGCGGGTGCGCTCGCTGATCAACCCGTCCAATTGCGCCGGGGTCAGCTTGCAGCCCTGCTCCAGGGTCGACGGGATAAACACCGGCTCGCCACCGTTGATCCGCACGCTGTCCGGGAAAGACGGCCAGTACGGCACTGGCACCAGCACTTCATCGCCCTCGTCGAGGGTCGCGACAAAGGCATTGAAGATGATCTGTTTCGCGCCGTTGGCGATGACGATCTGTGGCAGTGCATAGTCGAGGCGATTCTCGCGCTGGAGTTTGCGCCGTACCGCCTCGCGCAAGGCCGGTACACCCGGTGTCGCGGTGTATTTGGTCGCCCCGGCGACGATGGCCGCAGAGGCGGCCTCCTTGATATGCAGCGGGGTATCGAAATCCGGCTCGCCAGTGGTCAGGTCAAGCACGTCGCGACCGCCGTCGCGCAGGGCCGTAGCCCGGGACTTGGCCGCCGCATTGGCCGACAGCGAAACCCTTTGCACCCGCTTGGACAGTCGAACAGTCATGGCAGCACCTTGCCTGGATTGAGCAAGCCACGGGGATCGAGGGCTTGTTTGATTCGCCGCATCAGGTCCAGTTCCAACGGGCTCTTGACCTCAGCCAGCAGCGCGCGCTTGCGTTGGCCGATGCCGTGCTCGGCACTGATGGAACCACCGTGGGCGTGGGTGTTGCGATGCACCAGGGCGCTGAGCGCCGCATAGTGGGCCATATGCGCTTCGACCGGCTGGCCGAGGGGCGCGGCGACGTTGTAGTGCAGGTTGCCGTCGCCGAGGTGGCCGAAGATCAGGTTGCGCACGCCGGGGAAATGTTCCTGCAACAAGGCGTCGGTCTCGCGGACAAAGTCGGCGATCCGCGAGATCGGCAGCGAGATATCGTGCTTCATGTTGCGCCCTTCGCGGGCCTGGGCTTCGCTCATGTTTTCCCGCAACTGCCACAGCGCGGCGCTCTGGGCCAGGCTTTCGGCAATCAGCGCATCGGCCAGCAGGTTCAGCTCGAAGGCCTCGCCCAGCACCCGTTCGAAGGACTCCCGAGCATGTTCGGCGCTGTGGTTGTCGGACAGCTCCAACAGCGCGAACCAGGCTTGCGGTGCCTGGGCAAAGGGCTGCGGGTCGGCGGGAAACTGCTGGCGCAACAGCGTCAGGCAGGCGGCGGACATCAGTTCGAAGGCTGTCAGGTCGGCGCCGAAACCGGCGCGGGCATGGGACAGGAAAGTGACCGCCTGTTCCAGGGAGTCGAATGCCAGCAAGGCGGTGCTCTGCGCCTTGGGCAACGGAAAAAGTTTCAAGGTGGCGGCGGTGATGATGCCCAGGGTGCCTTCGCTGCCGATAAACAGGTCGCGCAGGTCGTAGCCGGTATTGTCCTTGCGCAGCCCGCGCAAGCCGTTCCAGATATCGCCGTCGGCGGTCACCACTTCCAGGCCCAGGGTCAACTCGCGGGTGTTGCCATACCGCAACACGCCGGTGCCGCCGGCATTGGTGCCCAGGTTGCCGCCGAGGGTGCAACTGCCCTGCGCCCCCAGGCTCAGGGGAAACAGGCGCCCGGCGTCACGGGCCGCGTCCTGCAGGTTCTGCAGGATGCACCCGGCCTCCACGGTGACGGTGTCGTTGGCGGTATCGAGTTGGCGAATACGGTTCATCCGGTCGAGCAGGACCAGCACGCTGTTACCGCTGGCATCCGGGGTGGCCGCGCCCATCAGACCGGTATTGCCGCCCTGCACCACCAACGGTGCGCCATGGTGAGCACAGACCCGCACCACGGCGGCGACTTCCTCGGTACTGGCCGGGTGCACCACGGCGATAACCTGGCCATGGAAGACACGGTGCTTGTCGCTGAGAAACGCGCGGCCGGCAACGGAGTCCTGGACATGGGCGGCGCCCAGCAGTTGTTGTAACTGCGCGAACAATCCGCTCATGGGAGCTGCGCCAATGGAGCCGCAGCCTTGAACTGCTCATGCAGCTGCAGCAACGCCTGGGACGGCGGCATGCCGCTGCGCTTGCCCAGCTCGATCAGCCAGCCGCTGCGGTGCCAGTCGCGGACAATCGCGTCGAGACGGGCCTGCACATCCTTTTCGCCCTTGCGCACCCAGATCACCGAACGGGACGGGATCAGGTCGGTGGGCAACGGGATCTCGTAATCGGACCATTCGGCCTCGTCGAGCAGACTGTGCATGGTCGGGCTCACGTGGACCGCAGCCACGCAGCCATTACCGCGCAGGGACAGCAGCGATTCGGACTGACTGCGGAACGCCTTGATCTGCGCGCCGTAGATTTCCTGCAGGGGCTTGGTGAAGTTGCTGCCCTGGGAAACGCAGACCGGCTTGCCCTTGAGCTCTTCCCAGCGGGTGATGCCAGCGCCCTTGCGGATCAGCGCGGCGCCGCCGACTTCTTCGTAAGGCGTGGGCACATAGTCGAGGATCTCGGCGCGTTCTTCGGTGAACTGCATATTGGCGATCAGCGCATCGACCTTGCCCTGTTGCAGGAACTGCACACGGTTGGGCGCCAGCACCGAGACGCTTTCCAACTCCACGCCGAGGCGCTGGGCCAGGCCCTTGGCGAGTTCGACGTTATAGCCCTGATGGGCGCCGGTGGCCGGGTCGATAGTGCCGAATGGCGGGCCACTGAGGATCACGCCGACACTGATCTTGTGCCGGGCCTGGATCTTGTCGAGTGTGGCATCGGCCTGGGCCAGGGAGGCGAATAGTGCCAGGGCGATGGGCAAATACTTGAACATTGCGGGGGTATCCTTAAGAGATCGGGCGACCTGGAGTCTGCCTATGCGGCGGTCCGGCGTCCCGGCAAGCTTCGCTCCCACAGGTTGCAGTGTCCGCAGCCCCTTCAGGCTCACTCGGACAATGTGGGAGCGGAGCTTGCCCGCGAAGGGGGCCGCAAGAGCGCCAAAAAACATTGCAGGTACGATCAACCCTTGAACTGGTTATGCAGCTCCACCAGCGCCGGCGACTTCGGAGAAATCTGATTGCGGCTCTCGGCCTCGATCAGCCAGCCGCTGCGGTGCAGGCCCTGGACCACCGTGTCCAGGCGCTTCTGGGTGTCGACTTCGCCCTGGCGGGTCCAGATCACCGACGGCGCCGGGTTCAGCTCCGGGGTGATGGCGCGATATTCCTGCCACTCCGGATTGCCCGCCAGCAGCGGATTGATCAGCGTCGCGTCATGGACCGCCGCCACGCAGTTGTTGCCGCGCAGCGCCAACAAGGACTCCGACGAGCTCTTGAAGGCTTTCAACTGGGCCCCCAACTCGCTCAACGGCTTGACGTAGCTGCTGCCCTGGGAGGTGCACACCGGCTGCCCCTTGAGGTCTTCCCAACGGCTGATCTTGCTGTCCTTCAATACTGCCGCGGTACCGCCAACCTTATAAAACGGCGTCGGCACATGGCCCAACTGACCGTCACGCTCCGGCGTCCATTCCATATTGGCGATCAGCAGGTCGACCTTGCCCTGCTGCAGGAACTGCACGCGGTTGGCCGGCAGTACCGGCACCAGCTCAACATCGACCTTCAGGTCCTTGCCCAGGGCATTGGCCAGGTCGACATTGAGGCCCTTGGGCGCCTGGGTCGACGGCTCGATGGAACCGAAGGGCCCGCCGGACAGCAGCACGCCAACCACCAATGTGTGGCGCTGCTCGATCTTGTCCAGGGTGGCGTCGGCCTGGACCGCACTCACCGCCCCCAACGCCAGCACGGCGCCGATAAAAGCAGGAAGCAGGCGTTGGCCCGGTGTGCGCTTGAACGACATGACTATCCCCTTGATGACAATCGGCGTATCCCGACCTGGTGGCTACGCATGCTAGGGAGCACCAGGCGCGAACGGAAATTCAAATATCTAATATTGTTATAACTTTCTGGTTATTAGCTTTTTAGAAAAACGGTATAAGCCCTGTTTACTGGATCTTTAAGCATCCCCCATATTTTCGACTCGCCAAATACATCAGGATCTGTAATCTATTGGCGAACGTCCTTGATATGAATTCGAGCCGCCATGCCCTCTCCGACCCTGGACCTGGAACTGCTGCGCACCTTCGTCGCGGTGGTAGACCATCACAGTTTTGCCGAAGCCGGCCAGCACCTGGCGCGCACGCAATCGTCCGTGACCCAGCAGATGCAACGCCTGGAACAGCAGGTGGGCGTCGGTCTGTTCCAGAAACAGGGGCGCCAGAAGCAGCTCACCGAGCCGGGGCGCCAGTTGTTGCGCCATGCCCGGCAATTGCTGTCGCTGAATGACGAGGCGCTCAGTTCGCTGCAGGAAAACCATATGAGCGGCGTGCTGCGTATTGGCTCCCCCCACGATATCGCCGACACCATCCTGCCGCCGATCCTCAGCCATATCGCCCGCTCGGCACCGCGCCTGCGCCTGGAAATCGATGTGGGCCGCAGCCCGTACCTGATGGAGGACCTGCACCGGGGCAAGATCGACATGGTCATCTCCACCCGCGAGGACTCGCGCCTGCAAGGTTTTGCCCTGCGCACCTCACCGGTCTGGTGGATCTGCTCGGCGCAGTACATCCACGTCCCCAGCGAACCGTTGCCGCTGATCCTGGTGGAAGAGCCGAGCATCTACCGACGCTATGCCATCGAAGCACTGGAACGTGAAGGCATCGCCTGGCGCCAGGCGTACCTGGCCTCGAACCTGATCGGCATCAAGGCAGCGATTCGCGCCGGGCTCGGCGTGACACCGCGCAGCATGGAGCTGCTGGGGCCGGATATGCGGGTACTGGGGGAAAACGACGGTTTGCCGCGCTTGCCGGATGTGACCTATCACCTGTGGATCCGGCCCAATACCGTGAACCCACTGGTACGCCGGGCCTATGACCTGATTCGCAGCAGCCAGGGGTTGTAAGGGCGAATCACGCAATGCAGCCAGTGATCGGGCGGGCTCGTTATCCCATGCACTTGCAGCAACGTCTCAAGCGCTGACTCGCGCCCACGGGAACATTCACTTGACTTGCCGGTCATTAACTCAAGAACTAGGCTGCTGATGAGCAGTGGCGCCTTGAGCGCGGCGCCGCCCTCCCCCGAATTTTGCGCATGACCCCTGGTGCAAGGAGGCAAAGGGCACAGGCTTGATCTATTCATACAACTGACTAATTGATTAGAGAGCCCATGAAAGAGCAACCCCAGCGGCAGGCGACTTCTCGCACCTGGCAGGTTCTTGCGCCTGCGAGCGTGCTTTGCGTCGCCATGCTCACGGGCTGTGCCGTAGGCCCGGACTTTGTTCGGCCCAGCACCGCCAAAGATGCCGGCTATTCACGGGAGAAGCTGACGACGACCGCCTCGGCCGATGTGGCGGCAGGAGGCGCGGCGCAAAAACTGGTCGAAGGCATGGATATCCCCGGCCAATGGTGGACGCTGTTCCGCTCGCCAGCCCTGAACGCGCTGGTGGAAGAGGCGCTGAAGGCCAATTCGGATGTGGCCGCCGCGCAAGCGGCCCTCCATCAGGCCAACGAACTGGCTTACGCCGAGCAGTCCTCGCTGTTTCCCTCCCTGAGTGGCAGTGCGTCCAGGACGCGACAGTTGCCGTCGACCGCCAGCACTTTTGGTTTGCCCGCGCGGATTCTCACTGTCAATTCAGCCTCGCTGAGCGTCTCTTACGACGCCGACGTGTTCGGCGGTGGCCGTCGCCAGATTGAATCGTCCACGGCCCAGGCCGAGTATGAGCGCTACCAACTGGAAGCGACCTACCTGACACTGACCTCGAATGTCGTCAACACAGCCATCACCCTGGCCTCCCTGCGCGACCAGGTGACCGCCACCCAGGAACTCATCCGGCTGCAGAACGATCAGCTTGATCTCCTGCAGTCGCGACGGCGGCTGGGGGCAATCGCCAATACCGATGTGCTCACGCAGCAGGCGGCACTCGCGCAAACCCGCGCAACCTTGCCGCCCCTGCAAAAGCAGCTCGCGCAAACCCGTAACCAATTGATGGCTTATCTCGGCCGTTTTCCCAATCAGGATCAGGGCGAGAGTTTCGACCTGGCCTCCCTCCACCTGCCAGAGCGGTTACCGCTCAGCCTGCCCTCGAGCATCGTCGAGCAGCGACCGGATGTGCGCGCCGCCGAGGCGCAACTGCATCAGGCCAGCGCCAATATCGGCGTGGCCGTTGCCAATCAACTGCCGCAATTCAGCATCAGCGGAACACTGGGCTCCAGTGCGCTGAGCGGCACCCGGCTGTTCTCGTCGGGGACGGGGTTCTGGAGTCTCGCCGGCTCGGTCAGCCAGACGATCTTTGACGCCGGCACCCTTAAACATCGCAAGCAGGCCGCCGTGGCCGCCTATGATGAGTCGGCCGCGCGCTATCGCGGCACCGTGATCAGCGCCTTCCAGGATGTCGCCAACGCACTCAGGGCACTGGAAGCCGACGCCGACACCCTCAACCAGCAAGTGCTGGCCGAACAGGCTGCCCACGAAAGCCTGACGCTGGCCCAGGCGCAGTTCCAACTGGGTGCCGTGGCCTATTTGAATCTGTTGACCGCGCAACAGACCTATCAGAACGCGGTACTCACCCGCGTCAGGGCGCAAAGCGCCCGTTACAGTGACACCACCGCCCTCTTCCAGGCACTGGGCGGTGGCTGGTGGAACCGAACCGATGTGGCCCCTGCCTCCGTGGGAAGCCTTGAGCGTTATTGAAACAGTGAGAAAAACCATGGCCGACGCCAAGATCGCCGCTTCTCCATCGACCCCGCCGAACGAACCTGGCGGTGCCCGTAAACGACGGTTGCTCAAGCCTATGCTCGTCATGATCGGGGTGGTGCTGGTGATCGTCGCGATCATCGCCGGCGTGAAGTTCAGCCAGATATCGAAGCTGATCGCCCAATCAAAAATCCCGCTGCCAGCCGCCGTGGTAACCGTCATCCGGGCCGAGCTTGCCGATTGGCAGCCGAGCGTTTCCGCCGTGGGCTCGATAAAGGCCGTACGGGGCGTCGATGTCACCACCGAGGTCGGCGGTATCGTTCGCACTATCGGCTTCAAGCCGGGCCAGCAAGTGGCGGCCGCCGACCTGCTGGTCCAGTTGAATGCGGACTCGGACATCGCCCAACTTCACTCGCTCGAAGCCACCGCCAACCTGGCCGCAACGGTCCTCAAGCGCGACAAGGCGCAACTGGCGGTGAACGCGGTGTCCCAAGCCCAAGTCGAAGCGGACGACGCCGACCTGAAGGCGAAAGTGGCGGCGGCAGAGCAACAACGAGCGTTGCTGGCGAAGAAAACCATCCGCGCGCCCTTTGCCGGAAAGATCGGGATCACCAGTGTCAATCCCGGTCAATTCCTCAACCCCGGCGACAAGATCGCGACCCTGCAAACCTTCAACCCCATCTACATCGACTTCAACGTACCGCAAGCGCAGCTGGCAGCGATTTCCCTCGGCCAGGCGGTCGCGGTCACGGCTGGCGGCCTGCCCAAGCAAACCTTCGCCGGCAAGGTCACGGCCATCGACACCAGGTTCGATCCGACCACACGCAACGTTGTCGTTGAAGCCACCGTCGAGAATCCGAAACAAAGCCTGGTGCCGGGCATGTTCGCCCAGGCCGTCGTGGAGTCCGGCGCGAAGCAGCGCTACCTCACCGTGCCACAAACCGCCGTCACCTATAACCCTTATGGGACGACGGTCTTTATCGCCGTACAGAAGAGCGACCAGGGCAACGAGGTGCTCACCGCGCAGCAAACGTTCATCGAGACCGGGCCAACCCGCGGTGACCAGGTGGCCATCCTCTCCGGCGTGAAGGAAGGCGACCAGGTGATCACCAGTGGCCAGATGAAGCTCAAGAACGGTTCACCGGTGAAAATCGACAGTCAGGGCGCGCCTTTGAACGACGCGTCGCCGAAGCCACAAGAACAATAGGTCTGCGCGCCCATGAAACTCACCGATATCTTCATCAAGCGACCGGTCTGGGCCGTTGTCGTCTCGATGTTTATCCTGATACTGGGGCTGCGATCGATCTTCGGGCTGCCGGTCAACCAGTGGCCACGCACCGAAAACACAGTGGTCACCATCACCACCAGCTACTACGGTGCGGACGCGGCCACCGTGGCCGGTTTTATCACCCAACCGCTCGAATCGGCCATCGCCCAGGCCCAGGGTATTGATTACCTGTCGTCCTCGAGCATTACCGGGATCTCAACCATTACCGCGACCCTGCGGCTCAACTACGAGGCCAGCAAGGCGCTGACGGAGATCAACACCCAGGTCAACTCGGTCAAGAACCAGCTGCCGGCGCAGACCCAGGAGCCGGTACTCACGGTGGCGGTTGGACAGACCACCGATGCCATGTACCTGGGCTTCTACAGCGATGTACTGCCCACCAACAACATCACCGATTACCTGTTGCGGGTGGTCAAGCCCAAGCTCGATTCGATCGAAGGCGTGCAGACGGCCGAGATTCTTGGCGGGCGCCAGTTCGCCATGCGCGCCTGGCTGGATCCGGGCAAGCTGGCCGCCCACAACGTTTCGGCGCAGGACGTTTCCGCCGCCTTGTCAAACAACAACTATCTGTCCGCCCTGGGTTCGACAAGAGGACAGATGGTGACGGTGGACCTGACCGCCGGTACCGATTTGCACACCGTGGATGAATTCAAACAACTGGTCATCAAGCAGAACGGCGATGCGCTGGTGCACCTGGAGGATGTGGCCACGGTCACCCTGGGCGCGGAAAGCTACGACACCAGCGTCGCATTCTCCGGCAAGCGCTCGGTGTTCATCGGCATCAAAGTGGCGCCCAATGCGAACATCCTGACGGTCGCCGCCAGCGTCAGGAAGGCCTTCCCCGACCTGCAATCGCAACTGCCGAGCGGCGTCAGGGGCGAGATCGTCTACGACTCCACGGAGTTCATCAATACCTCGATCTACGAGGTGGTGAAGACCCTCGTCGAAGCCATGATCATCGTCTCGATCGTCATCTATTTGTTCCTCGGCTCATTTCGCGCGGTGATTGTGCCACTGGTGGCGATACCGCTGTCGCTGATCGGGACCTTCTTCATCATGTTCCTGCTGGGGTACTCGATCAATCTGCTGACCCTGCTGGCACTGGTACTGGCCATCGGCCTGGTGGTCGATGACGCGATTATTGTGGTCGAGAACGTCGACCGCCATATCAAGGAAGAAGGCAAAGGGGTACTGGAGGCCGCCATGGTCGCCGCCAGGGAACTCGGCGGTCCGATTGTCGCGATGACCGTGGTCTTGATTGCCGCGTACGTTCCCATCGGACTGCGCACCGGCCTCACCGGTGCGTTGTTCAAGGAGTTCTGTTTCTCGTTGGCCGGTGCCGTGACCGTGTCGGCCGTGGTGGCGCTGAGTCTCTCGCCGATGATGACCTCACGGCTCTTCAAATCAGGGCAGGAAGAGGGTCGATTTGCCCGCCTGCTGGATCGCTATTTCGACCGGTTACGCAAGCGATATCACCGGGTGCTGTCAGCCGGGCTGAATAGCTGGCCGGTGCTGGTCACCTTTGGTTTTATCCTGTTCCTGCTGGTGGCCGCCAGCGGCATGACGGCCAAGAGCGAGCTGTCGCCGACCGAAGACCAGGGCTTGGTGTTCATGCAGGTCAAGGGGGCGCCGACAGCCTCCCCGCAGCAGATGGAACGGCTGGCTGACCAGGCCTTCCAGATCGCCAAAACCGAGCCCGAGTACGCGCAGATGTTCCAGCTGACCGGGGTGCCGTCACTCAACTCCGGGCTTGGCGGCGTGCTGCTCAAGCCCTGGGGACAGCGCAGCCGTTCGCAAGCAGAATTGATACTGGACCTGCAACAGAAGTGGAACCAGGTGGCCGGCGCCAAGATGGCGGCCTTTCCACTGCCGTCGCTGCCGGGCGCCCAAGGCTTGCCGGTGCAGTTTGTCATTACCACCACGGAGTCGGTCGAGAACCTGAATGAAGTGGCCCAGGCGGTCATGACCGAGGCCCAGAAGCAACAGCTGTTCTGGTTCTCCGATCTGGACCTGAAGATCGACAAGCCGCAGGCCAAGCTGATCGTCGACCGTGACAAGATCGCAACCCTGGGGATGACCCAGGCCGACGTCGGCGCAGCCCTCTCGGCGGCGCTGGGTGGCAATTACGTGAACTACTTCTCCACCGCCGGGCGCTCGTACAAAGTCATTCCCCAGGTACTGCAGGTCGACCGTCTCAACCCCGAGCAGATTCTCGATTACTACATTCGCACGCCTTCCGGGGCAATGATCCAGGCGCGCACAGTGGCCCATATCGAGACGTCGACCGAGGCGGAGTCCATCAACCACTTCCAGCAACTCAACTCGGCTACCCTGTCCGGCGTGAGTGGTTTGTCCCAGGGTGAACTGCTGACGAAACTGGACACTATCCTCAACCAGGTCGCCCCCTCGGGGTACACCTCCGATGCATCGGGTGAGTCGCGTCAGTTCATCCAGGAGTCGGGCGGCTTTGTCGGCCTGCTGCTGTTCTCCATCCTGATCGTCTACCTGGCGCTGGCCTTCCAGTTCGAGAGCTACCGCGACCCGGTGGTGATCCTGTTTTCGGTGCCGCCGGCGCTCTTCGGCGCACTGGCGTTCATCACCATGGGCTTTGCCTCGATCAACGTGTACACCCAGGTGGGCCTGGTGACCCTGCTCGGGCTTATCACCAAACACGGGATTCTGATCGTGCAGTTTGCCAACGAACTGCAACGCGCAGGTCGCAGCAAGCGCGAGGCCATCGAAGAGGCCGCGGCGGTACGCTTGCGGCCGATCCTGATGACCACGGCGGCCATGGTCCTGGGTGTGGTCCCGTTGGTCTGGGCCTCCGGTGCCGGCGCGGCCGGGCGTCACGACATGGGCCTGGTGATCTTCGCCGGCCTCTCGATCGGCACCCTGCTGACACTGTTCATGGTGCCCGCCATGTATATGTTCATTGGCACCACTCATCACCAGGAGGCAGCCGAACAGCCGATGTCCACACCTGTGGCCTAACGGCCGCCGCGCTTATTCCAGGCGCGCCCGAAGGAATTCAATGAAACGCTGGGTTTTGGCCGGCAGTAATCGGGTCTCGGTCACCGCATAGACCGTCACCGGTTTGCCCTTCCATTCGGGCATGACACGACGAAGCTGGCCACTACGCAGTTCATCGGCAATGATTTCCTCGTTCATCAGCACGATGCCCTGATCAAGCGCGGCAAGCCGCCGAAGCATCCCGACGCTGTTGACCATGAAACGCCCTCCCACCGCTACCGAGAGGGTTTGTACGCCATCGTTCAGTGTCCAGCTCCCGCCCTTCTGAATACTCAGGCACTGATGCCGTTCGAGATCACTCGGTGTGCGGGGCTCGCCCGAGACTTCGAGATAACGCGGCGAGGCGTACAAATACGCCACCACGGAGGTCAAAGGTCGGGCGATCAACTGTGAGTCCTCCGATTCACCAATCCGAATGGCGACGTCGAAGGGCTCGCTCACCAGGTCGACGCGCCGTGAGGTCAGGTCGAAATCGAAGCTGATGCCCGGATAGAGGCTGGCGAACTCGGCGATCAAGGGCGCCAGGTAAGTGACCGCGAAGTCCACGGGAAATGAAACCCGTAGCACACCGCTGGGTTGCGCGAGCATTTCGCCAAGCTGCTCATGGGCCAGCCGGGCCTCATCGACAATCCGCTTGCAGCGCTCGAAGTAGATCTGCCCGGCTTCAGTCACCTCGACCTTGCGCGTGGTCCGATGCAGGAGGCGCAAACCGATCGCCTTCTCCAGGCTACTGATACGCCGTGACAGAGTGGAGTTCGGCATGCCCAGCACCTCGGCCGCCCCACGAAATCCTTTCGCTTTAACGACCTCGACAAACAACGCCATATCGTTCAGAAATTCCACGCCAATTGCTCCACAAATGGATCAATTAAATCCAGAAACCACTATTTATCCCAAAAATAATAAGGCTGATGATGCGGTTCCAGCAACATACACTTTTGAGGATCGCACCATGAGCTCACTCTTCAGCCCCATACAGGTCGCCCAGGCGACTTTTTCAAACCGTCTGGCCATGGCCCCCATGACCCGCAGCCGCGCGGAATTCGATGGCACGCCGGGAGAGCTGGCGGCCGAATACTATGCCCAGCGCGCCAGCGTCGGCCTGATTGTCACGGAGGGCACACAACCTTCCGCCGATGGTCAGGGCTACCTTACGACACCGGGGATCCATAGCGATGCGCACGTTGCCGGCTGGAAAAAAATCACCGCCGCGGTGCACGCCCAAGGCGGGCATATTTTTATCCAGTTGATGCATGCCGGTCGTATGTCCCACCCCGATAACACGCCCCACCATCGTCAGGGTGTGGCGCCGTCTGCCATTGCACCGAATACCCCCATGTTCACCGTCACGGGCATGCAGGACATCCCCGTGCCACGCGCACTGAGTACTGAAGAAGTGCGCCAGACAGTCGGCGACTTCCGCCTCGCCGCACGCCGGGCCATTGAAGCCGGGGCCGACGGTGTCGAAATTCATGGCGCCAACGCTTATCTGGTCCAACAGTTCCTGGCGCCAAGCGCAAACACCCGAACGGACGAATACGGGGGCTCCATCGCGAACCGCGCACGCTTTGCCATCGAGGTTGCGACCGCCATCGCCGAGGAAATCGGTGCCGATAAAACCGCCATTCGCCTCTCACCGGGCATCACCCTGTGGGGCATTGACGAAGGCGAAGAAGGTCCGGACCTCTACCGCTACCTGGTGGCCGAACTGAACAAGCTGGGCCTTGCCTACCTCCACGTCATGCATCAAGGCGACGACACGCTGCTGGCGGACATCCGCAAGGCCTGGAACAACACTCTGATTGTGAACCGCCCTGGCCGCCCACGGGAACAGATTGGCGCCGACCTGGCTACCGGGCTGGCGGATATGGAAGCCTACGGTCAGATGGTTCTGGCCAACCCGGATTTTGTCGAGCGGTTGAAGGCCGATGCGCCGCTGAACAAAGCGGACAACAGCACCTTCTTCGGCGGCAGCCAGAAGGGTTACACCGACTACCTCGCCTTGAGTGTTTGAAGGGAGTGAACGGAAGCAGCCAGGACGCTTGTTGCCCTGGCTGGCCCCGTTAGGCCGGAGATTGCGAACGCGCCAGCGTTTTTTTCAGCACCACCGGTATCGACAGGGCAATCAGTGCCGCGATCACGCACAGCAGCCCGGCGATAAAAAACGCCGGAATGTAAGTGGCCAGCAAAGTCCGCGTCAGCCCCGCGCCGTAGGCGGCAAAGGCCGCACCCAGTTGATGTCCGGCAAACACCCAACCGAAGACGATATTGGCCCGCTCGCCGCCGAATTTCTGCGCCACCAGTTTTACCGTGGGCGGCACGGTGGCGATCCAGTCCAGGCCATAGAGCACTGCGAAGAATGACAGGCCGAACACGGTGAAGTCGGTAAATGGCAGGATCATCAGCGAGATGCCGCGCAAGCCGTAATACCAGAACAACAGCCAGCGATTATCGAAGCGGTCCGACAACCAGCCCGACCCCACGGTGCCGAAGAAGTCGAAGATCCCCATCATCGCCAGGATACCCGCGGCACTGGTGGCGACCAGGCCGAAATCGCCGCACATGCTGATAAAGTGGGTCTGGATCAGCCCGTTGGTGCTGGCTCCGCAGACGAAGAAAGTGAGGAACAGCACCCAGAACGTCCAACTGCCCGACACGTCGCGCAGCACCTTCAACGGGCTTATCAGCATCTGCAGCAAACTGCCCCGTTGGGCAGGCGCCGGCAACACGTCCTTCTCCCCGTACAGCGGCAATTCGAGGTCCACTGGACGATCGCGCAACAGCGCAAGCACCGCCACCACGACCACCGCCATGGCGCCGCAGATCAAGCCCAGCGCCAAGCGCCAGCCATAGTGCTCCGTCAGGGAAGCCATCAGTGGCATGAACAGCAGTTGGCCGGTGGCGGAACTGGCCGAAAGCAGCCCGACCACCAGGCCGCGACGATGGGAAAACCAGCGGGTCGCCACCGTAGCCCCGAGCACCATAGCAGTGAGTCCGGTGCCGACACCCACCACCACGCCCCACAACAACACCAATTGCCAGAAGCTGTTCATAAACATCGAACCGATCATGCCACCGAGCACGATCGCCAACGCCACCAGTACGACCCGGCGCAGACCGAAGTAGTTCATGAAGGCCGCCGCGAAAGGTCCCATCAACCCGTACAGCATGAAACGAATCGCCAGGGCTGAAGAGATCTGCGCGCTGCTCCAGCCGAACTCATGCTCCAGAGGCACGATGAACACACCCGGCGCGCCCATGGCGCCAGCCATCACCAGCATGGTCAGGAAGGTGACGGCGGCGACCACCCAGCCATAGTGAACCTGGCGCCGTGCCAGGCGGTTTGCGACCAATCTAGACAACATGGAGTGTTCCTTATGCTTGCGGGGCGGGCCGCGCTTCATCGGGGGGAAGGGCTAAATAGATTATGTTCGACCTTTATTTAATAAATGTTTTACATCATGTATTATTGCTTGGCAAGACTGTCGATTCGTCGACATGTATGATCGTTGACATATATTTTCAGCATCACGCGAGGCGACCATGCCCAGGGTATCCAGGAAACAGAGCGAACAGAACCGTGTCACCATCACTGAAACCGCCAGCCGGCTGTTCCGCCAGCGCGGCATGAACGGCGTCAGTTTGAACGAGGTGATGAAGGCCAGCGGGCTGACCCACGGCGGCTTTTATGGTCACTTCGACTCCAAGGAGGCCCTGGCCAACGAAGCCTGTGCCAAGGCCTTCGAGCAGGCCACCAAGACCTGGCGGGAACGCGTCGATGCTCATCGCAAAAAGAGCAAGTCGCGCCAGGCCATCGTCGACAATTACCTGTCCGACAGCCTGCGAGCACACGACGCCGAGATCTGCCCGGTGCTGGCTTTTGCCAGCGACCTGGCCCACGAACCCGTCCCCTCGACGCTGCAACAGTGCTATGTCGAAGGCCTGGAGCAGTTGCTGGCGACTTACCAGGGCACCCTGGATGACGCTGACTCAGACCACGCCAGACAAACCGCCCTGGTGGAGTACACCTTGATGGTCGGCGCCATGACATTGGCCCGCGCCACCACAGGTTCACCGTTGGCCGATGAGCTGCTCAGGGCGACGAGGTCCTTTCTGAAGTCCAGCTCGGACCGGTAACGACAAACACATTGCCCCAGGCCCGCATCGCGAACTTCCTGACGTCCGCCTAGACCTTGCTCCAGATAGACATCAGGCCGGGTTTTTTACGCTTGGCCGCTCACTGACCTTGGCGTTCCAGGCCACCAGGGCCGTGCATTCATCCGGAATCGCAATCTGGGCAAAACCAGCGAAGACCAGACCGGCCCAAACGGTGATATCGGCCATCGAGAATTGATCGCCCGCCACGTATGGCTGGGTTTTCAAGACCTGGTCGAAGTAGCGCATGCCGCTGATGGCTTTCTCACGATGCCGCTCACCCCATACGGCCCGGTCGCTCCACTCCGGGCTTTTATAGGGTTTCAGTTGAGGCCCGAGCCCATCGGTGGCGTGATGAAAGTAGATGCCGATGGCGTCGATAAGCTGGTCATCGGCACGTTTCTGCATCATGTGGATCACCCCCTTCTCTTTCGGCGTGATGCCGGTGAGCGTGGGACTGCCCTCGAGGTTGTCGAGATACTCGGTAATGGCCGTGCACTCAGACAGATACGTACCGTCCTCCAGCTCCAGAACCGGAACCGTGCCGGTAGGGTTGATCGCCAAAAAGGCGCTTTGCTTATGTTCGGCCGCCGGCAAGTCGATCTTGATGAACTCGATTTTGGAGGCTAATGCTTTCTCGGCGATGACCACGCGAATACGTAACGGGCTAGGAAAACCGGGGATATCGTAGATCTTCATGCTGACTCCGCTGCTATCTATCTATCGGGAGGTAGACAGTGAGGCTGCGCACTATCTTCTGTCAACATATATCTATCGATAGGTAGAAAACAAATCATAGCCACAACAGACACCAGGCAAACCAGCCTGGATGCCGCCCGCAAGGTCGTACGGGCCGGGGGGATTCACGGATGCGAACGTCCAATGGCTCACCAGGGTGCTGGCGCTGAAACAACCGGACGCCCTTATTTGATTGCTTTGACATCTACGCTGATCGCAGGTAGAAGCCGTTCATCTTCGACTGCGACACTCACTCCACTCTCCTCCCGTCGCAGCACTATTGAGGTGTATCAATGGATGTCAAAGGCACTCCCCGAGCGAATGTTTTTCGGATCCTTTGGGGGCGCCTGAAAGAACATCCGCTGTCGAAGCTGGGGCCCGGACTCATCACCGGCGTGGCCGACGACGACCCCAGCGGCATCGCTACCTACTCACAGGCGGGCGCTCAGTTCGGCCTGAACATGCTATGGACGATGCCACTGACCTTTCCTTTGATGGCAGCCGTTCAATTGATGTGCGCAAACCTGGGCAGAGTGACCGGCAAGGGGTTGGCCGCCAACATCAAAACAGCATTTTCACCGCTCGTACTCCAGGCCGTGGTGCTGCTACTGCTTATCGCCAATACACTGAACATTGCCGCCGACGTGGCGGCCATGGGCGAAGTGGCGGAACTGGTCAGCGGCGTCAACCGGCATCTGATGACCGCCATCTTCGTGTTCGGGACGCTGGCACTGCAGATGTTCATCCCCTACCACCGCTACGTCGTGTTCCTGAAGTGGCTGACACTTTCGCTGCTGGCTTACGCCGCCGTGCTGTTTACGGTGCATATCCCGTGGGAGCAGGTGGCCCTACATACGGTCTGGCCCCAACTCACTCCGGATGCCAGCGCCGCAGCGGTCGTCGTGGCGCTTTTTGGCACGACCATCAGCCCTTATCTGTTTTTCTGGCAGACCTCCGAAGAGGTCGAGGACATGCAGAAAAACCCCCACAGTGTCCCGCTCAACCAAGATTCGCGGACCGCTCGCAAGGAGCTGCGACGCATCCGCTGGGACACCTGGAGCGGCATGCTCTACTCCAACATCACCGCCTACTTCATCATTCTCGCGACGGCCGTGACCCTCAATATGGCGGGGGTGACCGACATCAACACCGCGGCGCAGGCCGCCAGCGCATTGCGACCACTGGCTGGCGATTTCGCCTACCTGCTCTTCGCCCTTGGCATACTGGGCGTCGGCATGATCGGCGTCCCCGTGTTGGCGGGTTCCGGCGCCTACGCCCTGTCCGAAGCGCTGGGCTGGAACGAAGGCCTCGAACGCAGAGTGCGCGACGCCCGAGGCTTTTACAGCATCATCGCCATCAGCGTGCTCGCCGCGCTGGCCATCCAGTATTCGCCCATCAGCCCCATGAAAGCCTTGTTCTGGAGCGCGGTGATCAACGGGGTCGTTGCCGTACCGCTAATGGTCGTCATCATCATCCTGGTGTCGAAGAAATCGGTGATGGGTGATTTCACGGTGAGCCGGCCGTTGATTGTCCTGGGCTGGATAGCGACGGCGGTGATGGGGACGGCGGCGGTAGCGATGTTTGTCCCGGGGTAAATCAGATGTTTGACAATCCGCCTGGCCATGACTCAAACGTTGCCGGGACCTCAAGTCCTACCTTGACGTTACTCATCGAGATTCAATAAATAAGTGCATCGCATTGAAATAAGATTGACTCCACAACCGCAGTCCACTGACCTACCTGCTGGACTTTCAGCCGCCCGGAGAGCCCATGAGCCCCCTTCCCGATCTTCACCTGAACGGCGCCATGCTTCTTCAGCAGCTCCGTGCGTTAGGCGAACTGGGTACCGACCCCCTGAACGGTGGTCGTACCCGAATTGCGCTGACCGATGCGGACAAATCCGCACGCGACCAGCTCGTGGCCTGGATGAAAGAATTGGATCTGGATATCCAGGTTGATCGTATTGGCAACCTCTTCGGCACGCTCCACGCTGCTGACGACCAAGCCGGGCAAGCCCCCCTGATGATCGGCTCGCACATCGACACGGTGACCAATGCCGGCGCACTGGACGGTTGTTATGGCGTGTTGGCGGGCCTGGCCGTGGCCCGTGCCTTCCGCGAGTCAGGTGGACTGCCGCCACGCGCCATTGTCATCGTGGCCTTTACTAATGAAGAAGGTGTCCGCTATCAACCGGACATGATGGGTTCACTGGTATACGCCGGGGGAATGTCGGTCGAAGCGGCCTTGGCCACCCTGGGCACGGACGGCACCCGCCTCGCCGACGAGCTGGAGCGCATCGGCTATGCCGGCGATCTGCAACCAGGCTCCATCATTCCACACGAATACCTGGAACTGCACATCGAGCAAGGTCCCATCCTCGAAGCCGAGAATACCTTGATCGGCGTGGTGGAAAACCTCCAGGGGATCTCCTGGCAACAGGTGATCGTGCAAGGCAATGCCAACCACGCGGGCACCACCCCGACCCGCTTGCGGCACGATGCCGGTTATGTGGCCAGCGCAGTGGTTGCCGAACTGCGCAAGATCGCCCTGGACGCGAACGGAACCACCCTGGCCACCGTCGGCTGCATGAGCTTCGAGCCGAACGTGATCAACGTCATACCGCGCAAGGCCAGCTTCACGGTGGACCTGCGCGACCCCGATGAAACGCGACTGGTTCGCGCTGAACAGCGGCTCTCGCGCTTCCTTGCCGAAATCTCGGCAGCCGAGGGCGTGCATATCAGCACCACGGAGTTGGTGCGCTTCCAACCAGTGGTATTCGACGCCGGCCTGGCCGACGAAATCGAGGCATCCGCCAAACGCTTCGGCTTCAGCCACAAGCGCATGACCTCAGGTGCGGGCCACGACGCGCAGATGATCGCAAGGATTGCGCCGTCGGCGATGATCTTCGTGCCCAGCCGTGGAGGCATCAGCCACAACCCCCGCGAACACACCGATGACGATCAGTTGATCAAGGGCGCCCAGGTGCTCCTTGATGTGGTCCTGCGACGCCTGAATATCCCGTTGTAATGCCCACCCGAAACCACGCGCCACCGGCAAAAAACCGGTGGTGATGGGCGCGGCCTTGCCTGACGGAGTCCGTTATGTTGCTCGCCAATCCCAACGGTTGGCATCAACGCCCGCTCACGCATCCTGCTGATCAGCACCGTGGGCGCTACAGCGCCGGGCGTCTACGCCAAGCGGGTGGGTGAGTCCGCGGTTTCGGTTCAGGCACGCCAGCAGGCCTGGCTGGCGAACGCCTGAGCGACGCCGCCCGTTGGCGTATCGGCTCAAGTCGAGGTATCAGACCGGTGATTGGAAATAACGGTCCGATTTCTGCCGTTGGTTTTTGCCACGTACAGTGCTTTGTCAGCAATATCGATCAAGTTCTCGGGTGTGTCCCCTTTTGAGCCTGATAAAGCACTGATGCCCACGCTGATGGTGACGACTTTGGCGGGTGATTCGCTGTGTTGGATCGAACTGTTCTCCAGTTCAGTGCGAATTCTCTCGGCGATGATAAAGGCGCCTACATAGTCGGTGTTTGACAGTAAGATGGCAAACTCCTCGCCACCGTACCTGGCGGCCAGGTCACCTTCCCGAGAGATATTTTTTTTGATGATAGCGCCCAGCACTTTCAAACACTCATCGCCCTGTACACGGCCATAATGGTCATTGTATTTCTTGAACAGATCGACATCGATCATGATCAGCGCAACGTCATCGGGTCGTCGTCTTGCCTTGTAGACTTCCGTATTGATAAACAGGTCAAACTTGCGACGATTGGGCAGACCGGTCAACCCATCCTCGAGAGCCAACTGCCCAAGCACCTTGTTGGCCTCGATATAGTTTGCCTCAGAACGCTGCAACTCCTTTTGCAGTTGCAACTGCCGACTCATAAGCCTTATCAGTCGATAGCCAAGAACGCTGAGAATAATTAGCAACACCGCTGATATAAGAAAACTGGCAAAGGATTCGCTGCGCCAATCCGCCAGTATTTCATTTCTATCAAAGGCGGCGATCACCACAAGAGGGTAGCCACTGACCCGTTGAAAGCTGATGACCCGTTCGGCATGGTCAATAAATGATCGGATGGTGGCGGTGCCCGAGCTGACCTCGGGGGTTAACAAGGCAAATATCTCTCCCGTTGAAATATCGGTGCCAATATCAATCTCGCGGAAGGGTTTGCGTACGATGATATGCCCTGCGGCGGAGGTCAGATTGATCAGGCCATTCGCGCCCATGTCAATGCCATCATAGAGGCTGAGAAAATATTTAAGATAGAGCGTGGCCAGGGTCACCCCGGCAAAACTACCGTCCGGGTGATTGAGCCTTCGCGAAATGGTAATGACCCATTCATTTGTTGAGCGACTGCGTATCGCCGGGCCAATATAGGGCGCCGTGCTGGCATGCTCACGATGGTAGATAAAATAGTCGCGATCCGAGTTATTGACGCCGTACGGCACGGCACCGTTCGAATTGAACAGCCAGCGCCCCTGCTCATCATAAATAAAAAACCCATGGACTTGCGGCAGGCTTTTTTGTTGGTTTTTCAGTATGCCGCCCAAGCGTTCCAAGGTCTGCGCCCCGGTGCCTTCAACTTCCACTTGCCCCTGAATGCCCAATATCACGGTATCTGCTTGAGTCAGTGTCGCCGCGATATTGGATGACAAGGTCTTGGAAAGATTTGACATCTCGATTTCTTTGTCATGCAGGTGATACTCCAGAGAATTGAATACCCCCCAGATGCTGATCGCTATCAATGAGATACATACCGCTGCCACAAAAAGCACCACATGGCCGACCTTGAGCGTGGCATCGGCCCACTCGCCTTTAAGAAACGAGGTCGCTTTTGTGATCATGAAACCCTTCCATGTGGTTGAAATGATGACGTGTAGTTTATGCGATTTTCCGAGAGGCCTCACATTTCTGAGCATGAGATGCACTCCGCGGTGCACGCGCGGCTTGAGATCGAGTCCGCGCCCCCCTGACGGCGGCTCAACGGGTCCAGATGCCTGGCCTGGAAAAGTCTAGCGTCAGTCGGATGATAGGCAAGCATCATCGATGCGGGAGAATTGGCGGGAGTGCGCCAGTGGAGCATCAAGGCGCCGCAGCGCGGCGGCGCTATGAAGCCATGGATTCGAGCGGACTAAAGAGGACGCAGGCAGCCAATGGGCAAGCTCTGTCATCGAACAGCAGTTCACACCTCAGCGGCCCCTCTGATTTCAGTGCGACTCTTGAAGTGCTTTATTTGAAATCAAAAACAACCACGGCGTAGGGGATAAAGGGCAAAATACCTACTTTCACCCTCAGGATCGCCGTGACATGAAGCAAGGAGCCATTCTCTCTGGGAAAAAACGCCAGACTTTCATGTTCCCACTCGTAGGTCGTTCCAGGGCCTGGAGGCGCAGGTAAATAGTCACCCAAGGTCACTGAAAGCACCCTTCCGCTCTCCAGTGCTATAGTCTTGAGTTCTTCATTAGCAATGACATACAGATGATTTTCGTGAATTCTTCCGGCCTGTACCCGGTTTATCGTCTCAGAGAGAACTAACTGCTCGCGAACCGGTGCGCCTGTCCACAACGACCCAACGGGAAACTTGTTTAGCTTGCTGGTGTTTTTATACTTCGACGTGTAAATAATTTTATTTTTTTCGTCAGCCGTGACCCAAGGCAGACCATCGTCCTGATCTTCATCACGTGGCAATATCGCATATTTTCCTGAGTAAGAGAGTGTCTCTTGATCAAAAGCTGCCAGGATCGGATACAAGTAGTCTTCTTGCCCCTTCGGCCGTTTATCTTCAAGTGGCGCCAATATTTCTCCATCGAGGATGCCAAGGGACCCCAGGTGATTGGAACCGTAATTTTCGAAAAAATACGGGGGAACAGCAGGTGTCTTCACCTGTTCCTGAGCATATTCAGCAGTGTCTCTCTCAAGCCCGGTGGAAGTGGGCAGGTCGGTGCTTAACATTCCAGAAAAAAACACCCGTTTTGTCTTCCCATCGTAAGCAATGCCTTGCCCACGAGTCACGGATGTTAGTGGATCATCGACAATGCTGAAGGTTGTTGAGTCGACAAATGCCCAGTTTGTTTTTGGCGAACGCGCCGAGGCCTTGGCGGAGCTGGTTTTTTTATCATTCATAATTGATTCACTACCCTGCAAGGGATGTGTTGACTACTTTTTCCATTGGAGGATTCAAATATACGAAGGTTATTTTTCCGTGCCTACTGTTAGAAATGACAGTTCGTTAGTCGAATTGGAAGCAAGCGTCACGCGGGATAGAATGCAAGGACGTGAAGCGCCCGACAGCAATCGACCCCGACTGCCTGATTAGCGGATCACGCAATCACCTTCGCATACACCGGCCTGTCGACATTCCCACCGGTCAGGATGACCCCCACCCTCTTCCCGGCCATGGCCTCACGCTCCTGCATAAGCGCCGCCAGTGCCGCCGCTCCCGCCCCTTCAGCCAGGTTGTGGGTGTCGCTGTAATACACGCGCATGGCCTCGGCAACCTGCGCGTCCGAGACCGCTACGATCCTCGCCGCCCCGGCCGCATACACCGCAAAGGCTTCGGGGATCGGCTTGCGCACGGCCATACCGTCGGCCAGGGTATTCGCCGAGGCGGTTTCCAGTATTTTCCCGGCTTCGAAGGATCGCTTCGCGGCGTCAGCTTCGGTCGATACCACACCGACCACCTGGGTCTTCAGGCCCAGCGCATCACGGGCGGCGATAATCCCGCAAATCCCCGAGCCACAACCTATGGGCACGTAGACGGTGTCCAGATCCGGTACCGCCTTGAACAACTCCAGCGAGTAGGTGGCGACACCCTTGATCAATTCGGCATGGTACGGCGGCACCAGATAGAGGCCTTGCGTCTCAGCCAGGCGCGCGGCCTCCTCACGGGCTTCGTCGAAATCCTGGCCAAACTCGACGACCTCGCCACCAAAACCGCGCATGGCGTTGTTCTTCTCCACGGAATTGCCCCGCGGCACCACGATCAGCGCCCTCAAGCCCAGCGCCCGGGCCGCCAGGGCGATGCTCTGACCGTGGTTACCACGGGTAGCGGTGACAACGCCTTGCGTGTTCGGGTGGGTACGCTTGAGCCAGTGCATGAAGGTAATGCCGCCGCGCACCTTGAAAGCACCGGTGGGGGTGTGGTTTTCGTGCTTGACCCAGACCGTGCAGCCCATGCGCTCGGCCAGCAAGGGCCAGGCGTATTGGGCGGTGGCGGGCATCACCTGGTATACCTGGCGGGCAGCGTTTTCGATGTCGTCGCGGGTCAGTCCGTGCATGGTTGTTCTCTCTGAGGTTTTGCCCAGTCTAGGCAGGAGCACAGCCCATCGGCTTTCAGAAAACTGACCTGACCTTCAGGGTTGTCCTTCAGTAAGATGGTGCCCATGAATCGTCGAAACAACTTGCCGCCCCCGTCCCTACACGAACCGGTCCGTCGTGCCGAGGCCGGGCCGTGGGCGATCGAGCTGCTGCCCGGCGCCCGCTACGCAACCCGCTACATAGCGACCCAGGCCGCCATTGGCTTTGCCTTCGACAGCCAGCGAGGCCTGCACGCGATTGGCAGCGACCGGGTGCGCCCCTTCACGGCCACGCCCAACGGCCTGGCATTCATACCGCCTGGGTGCGACGTGTTTTCTGAATCGCCCGAGGGCGGCGAATACCTGCGGATCATCCGCACCGACGGTACAGCACTGGCGGGAGAGCATGCTTTTAACAACCGGATTGATCGGCAGGCGATTGCCCTGGCGCAGCGAATGCGCAGCGCGCTGTTGCGGGCCTCGGTGGAAGACGACTGGGAGACCTGGGCACTGGCCTTGGCCCAACGGGCGGCGGGAGACCCTGTGCTGCCGGAGCTGTCCCGTGGCTCGATGACCAACCACCGGCTGCGCCTGCTCGACGAGTTCATTGACGCCAAGCTCGACGGGCCGCTGAGCGTGCAGGCGATGGCGCAGACACTGGGTTTATCCGAAGGCTACTTCATACGTGCGTTCAAGGACGCAACGGGCAAGAGCCCGCACAGTTACCTGATCGATCGACGCCTCGCCCGGGCCCGGTGCCTGTTGCGCGGCTCGGCGGAGCGCTTGGCGGACATCGCCCAGGCCTGCGGTTTTGCTTCCCAGGCGCACATGGCCACGGCCTTCAGGCAGCGCTTGGGGGTCAGCCCGCGGGATATGCGCGGGTAATCGGCAATCGGGTGATTGCCGAGCAGGCGCGCCCGCCTCAAAGGGTCACGCGATAGCTCTGTGATCCCCGTATGGGAAGGGACTGGCAGAGCTGCCGGACCACCTCCTGGCCGTAGCGCCTTTCCAGCTTCCGGACAATGAAGTGCCCGCGCGCCATGTCCTGGAAATGATTGATAAAAGCCAGGTTGATCAACGCACCGCCCACCGCGCCGATCGCCGGTATGGCTTGCGCGGCGGCTTTCTCGCCCACATGGATGCTGAATCGCTCGGCAATGGCAGCGATCAACTTGAGTACCGAACCATCCGACAGGGACTTCGCCAACGCCGCGCGCACGGTGTAATAACCGGTTTCCGAGTCGTATCAAGGTGCGGTCACTGTCCAAGCTCCACGGCGATGAAGAGATCTTGCGTGCCCAGAACTGACTGGCTGCCCGCTCCAACCTCGACTCGCTTTCGTCAGTCGGCAACGCTCAAGCGGACAGGGTCGGCGCGAGCTGAAACTGGATGGCGACTTCGAAACCATCGGTCCTGCCCGGCGCGGGTGAGGCTAACGTCATGCTTGCCTTGACCCCATGGACGATGCTCTTGGCAATCGCCAGGCCCAGCCCCGAACCGCTGGTCTCGCTGCTGCCCCTTACAAAGCGCTCGGTCAGATGCCGCAACACCGGCTCCGGCACCGCAGCCCCGCCGTTGACCACCCGCAACAGACCCTGGGTGGTGAGACTGACCTCGACCGGCTGATCCGCCGCGCCGTATTTCAACGCATTCTCGATCAGGTTACGCAACAGGATGCCGAAGGCGTCCGGATCGATGGCCGCAAAAACACTGGCCTGGGTCGGGAGTTGCAAGCCGATCCGCCGACCACTGCTGTGCTTCCACTCATCGACCACATGGGCCAGCAAGGGAATCAGGTCCTGAGGCGTTTCGGACAACAGCCCGCCGCCTTCGGCCTTGGCCAGTTGCATAAGCTTTTCCGAGAGCCGGGCCAACTCCCGCAGGGAGCTTTCGATCTTTGTCGCACGCACGCGCAACGGGCCTTCGGGGGCCTCGTGGCGCAGTCGCTGGATCTGCGCCAGGGTCGCGGCCAGGGGCGTACGCAATTCATGGGCGCTGTTGGCGGTGAAGCTGCGCTCGGTCTCCAACGCCTTGCGCAAGCGCTCCAGCAGGTGATTGACCGCCTCGGCCAGCGGATCGATTTCAGCCGGCAGGCGGGCCACCTTGATCGGCGAAAGATCACCGACACCACGAACCTCGACAGCCCGGCGATAGGCCAATACGCTGCGCAGGCTGATCCGCACCAACAGCCAGGTGCCCAGCAGACTGATGGGAATCAGCGCCAGCAACGGCAGCAACAAGGCAACCAGTGCTTCACGCGCGGCTTCACGACGATGGCTCAGGGGCTCGGCGATCTCGATGAATACCTCTCCATGCCGCGCACTGGCGCCGTACAGGCGGTACTGACGCGTCGTGGAAAAGCCTTCGCTCGGCGGTTTGCTGAAGATCTTCGGACTGGCGTCATGGGACTGCATGAGGATTTCGCCAGCGGCATCGCGCACCCGGTAAGCCAGATATTCCTTGTGCATTCTCAGGGTAGGCACGTGCTGTGCCTCCGGCCCCCGTTCACGGCTACCGATTTCCAGCACCGCCAGCGGCAGGATGCGTTGCGCGGTTTCTTCCAGCGCGCTGTCGAACGCCTCGTTCAGCTCATGTTGCACCACCAGCCAGGCGCCGACGGTCCCCCCCAGCCAAAGCAAGGTCATGCCCAGGGTCAGACCCACGCCCAGGCGTTTCTGCAGACTTGCGGAAGGTTTCATTCGGACATCAACCGGTAGCCCATGCCGCGCACGGTTTCAATCATTTCACGGCCGAGTTTTTTGCGCAGACGGCTGATATAGACCTCGATGGTATTGCTCTCGATTTCGGCGCCAAAGGCATACAACCGCTCCTCAAGCTGTGACTTGGACAGCAGTGCGGTGGGACGTTGGACAAACGCCTCGAACAGCGCCCACTCGCGGGCCGTGAGGTCGACGATCAGACCATCGCGCAGGACCGTGCGGGCGCTCATATCGACCTGCAGCTCGCCAAGCCTGATGTGCGGGTTGGGATTACCGCTATAGCGTCGGGCCACTGCGGCCACCCGGGCCGAGAGTTCAAACAGATCGAAGGGCTTGACCAGATAGTCGTCGGCCCCCGCATTCAGGCCGGCGATGCGCTCGGATATCTGATCCTGGGCGGTCAGGATGATCACCGGGGTCACATCCCCCGCCGAGCGCTGCTGACGCAAAAAGTCCAGCCCGCGACCGTCCGGCAGCATCAGGTCGAGCAGGATCAAGTCGTAAGGCGTGGTGCGCACGCTACTGCGGGCATGGTCCAGGCACTGCACCCAATCCACGGCGTGGCCGTCATCGGCGATCTGCTCGCGCACCGCATCCCCCAGCCCTACTGCGTCCTCGACCAGCAAAACCCGCATGCGGCACCTCTCGTGATGGTTGTCGTGGCACACCTTAGCTGCCTTTGCTGACGTGAACCTGAAGATTCAGGTGGTTGTCAGGAATGCGCTCTAGGGTATGCCACAGACGCCGCCTCCGGCAGCTATTTCCAAAGCTTCAGGTTGCTGTCAGCCGGCAGCTCCAGACTCTGGCCACACAGCTCAAACAGGATACCGTCATGAAGACCCTCATTGCTGCAACCTGCCTCGTCGGCGCCCTTGCCCTGCCGGAGTTGGCACAGGCCCGTGAAGTGACCCTGACCACCCAGCTCAAGGACTACGGCGGTAGCGAGGCCTATCTGGCGATCTACCTCACCGACGGCAATGGCCAGTACCAGAAAACACTCTGGGTCGCCGGCCGGAAGGCCAAGTATTACCGGCACCTGAGCGACTGGGCCCGTGGCAGCGGCCAAAAACCCGCTGAATTTGATGGGATCAGCGGTGCCAGCGTCGGCAGCGGCGACACCCTCAAAGTCAGCGTTGAGTTGGCGGACACTTTGATCGATGCCGGGTTTCAGATTCGCGTCGACAGCGCCGTGGAGAACCAACGCGAAGGCCGCGCCGACGTCAGCGTGCCCCTGACCGCCAACGGGGCGGGCAGGCCAACCACCGGTAGCACCTACGTAAAGTCATTTACCTACGACCTGTAATACCTGCCGTTTCTGGAGGCTGAACATGCTTCGCCAGTTCCACTCACTGCCCGGCCTGGTGGCCGCCCTGCTGGTTATGCTCCTGGCCATCAGCGGCGCACTGCTGTCGATTGACCCGGCCCTGGAGCGCCTGCATAGCGCTCCGAGCGCCACCGGGCAAGTCAATGTCGGGCAATTGGTCGGGCGCGTCGCCGAGCATTTCCCTGGCGTGGAGCAGATCCGCCGCACCACGTCCGGAACGGTGATCGTCTACCACAACCAGAACGGCCAAGCCGCGATGGACATCGTCGACCCATTGACCGGCCTGGGCCTGGCGCCCTATGCGCCGTCGTCCTTCACGCGCTGGGTGAAAGACCTGCATCGCTCGCTGTTCCTCGGCGTACCCGGCCACGCCGTATCCGCCGTCGGCGCGCTGTTCATCCTGATACTGTCGGTGTCTGGCGCGCTATTGCTGGCGCGGCGCCTGGGTGGCTGGCGCAATTTGCTACGTCCGCTGCGGGGAACCTTCAGCCAGCGCTGGCACTCGGAAATCGGGCGCCTGGCTTTGCTCGGCCTGCTGCTGTCGGCATTGAGCGGGCTGTACATGTCCGCCACGACCCTGGGGCTGGTCGCCGACGGTAGCCAGGATGAACCGCCCTTCCCCAGTCAGGTCAGCGCCGCCCCAGCCTTACCGATAGCGAGCCTGCAAGCCTTGCGGAGCACCGACCTGAACGATCTGCGCGAGCTGGTTTACCCAAGCCCCGACAACCCGCGGGACGTATTTACCCTGCGCACGGCCCAGGGCGACGGTTACGTGGACCCGGCCAACGGCGCCTGGCTGTCCTATCAGGCCCACGACGCGATGCACAACGCTTACGAATGGATGTACCAGTTGCATACCGCTGAAGGCCTCTGGTGGCTCGGCCTGCCGCTCGGCGCTTGCGCCCTGTGCGTCCCGTTGATGAGCGTGACCGGCATCCTGCTGTGGTGGCGCCGCCGCAAGAGCGGGCCGCAGCTGGGCCACAACAGCGATGCGCAATCGGCCGACTGTGTGATTCTGGTCGGCAGCGAAAACAACAGCACCTGGGGTTTTGCCAAGTCCCTGCATGAAACCTTGCACCAGGCCGGTCATCGGGTACACAGCACCTCGATGAATGAATGGACTGGCGAATACCACGGCGCCGAGCGCCTGTTCATTCTCACCGCGACCCACGGCGACGGCGATGCGCCGGCCTCGGCGGCGCGGTTCCTGACGCGACTCGGTGAGACGGGCGTCAAACCCGGCCTGCCGTTTTCCGTGCTGGGCTTTGGCGATCGACAGTTTGCCCGCTTCTGCCAGTTCGCCCATCAAGTCCAGGACGCAATGCTGCAAGCCGGTGGCACGGCGTTGCTGGAACTTGAAACCATCAACCGCCAATCCTCCCAGGAGTTCGCCCGCTGGGGCCATGCCTTGGGTGAGAAACTGGGACATGACCTGACACTGGTCCATGCCCCCCAACGTCCGCGCACCCAACCACTGCTGTTGACCGAACGCACCGTCTACGGTGAACAGGTGAATGCGCCGACCCAGGTGCTGCGCTTCAAGGCCGCCGGCGAGCTACCGAGCTTCCAGGCCGGCGACCTGGTCGGAGTCCTGCCCCCGGGCAGCGCAGTGCCACGTTTCTACTCGCTGGCCAGTCGTTCGGAGGACGGAGTGCTGGAGATCTGCGTGCGTAAACACGAAGACGGCGTGTGCTCGGCGTTTCTGCATGACCTGGAAATGGGCGCGCAGATCGATGCCTTTATCCAGCCCAACCCACAATTTCGCCCGGCGGCGGGCAGCCAGCCGGTGATTCTGATCGGCGCCGGTACCGGTATCGGTCCCTTGGCCGGTTTTATCCGTAACAACAAGGACCGGCACCCGATGCACCTGTATTGGGGCGGACGCCACCCGGCCTCGGACTTTCTCTACGAACCGGAGCTTAAGCGCTACCTGGCGGACCGGCGTCTGACGGCGTTACGCGCAGCCTTTTCCCAGGCCCAGGACCGCAGCTATGTACAGGACAGGCTGATCAACGATGCACTGGCCCTGCGCCGGTTGATTGAGAAAGGCGCGCAGGTATTGGTGTGTGGCAGTCGCGAAATGGCCAAGGGCGTGATGCAGGCGCTGGATGAAGTACTCGCGCCTCTAGAGCTCAGTGTGCTGACCCTGAAGACACAAGGACGCTACCGTGAAGATGTCTACTGAGCTGCAACGCTACAGCCTGAATGGCGAAACCATGGGCACCCGCTACACGGCCTTGTTCTACGCCGATACCGGGATCGATGTCGATGCCATCGGCCGGGACCTGGCGCACGCCGTCGGCCGAGTCGATCAGCAGATGTCAACCTGGAAGGCCGACTCCGATCTCAATCGCCTCAACGCCGCCCCCGAACAGGAATGGGTGCCGGTACCCAGAGAAATGATCGAGGTGTTGTCCGCGGCGCTGAGTATCAGCCAGCAATCCAACGGAGCCTTCGACATCGCTGTCGGTGACCTGGTACACGCCTGGGGATTCGGCCCCGGCGAACCGACGGTCATGCTACAGCCGTCCGCGACCAGCCCGTCGCCAGCCCGTCGATCGGCGAGCGCGGCCCTGGTGGTCGATTCACGACGCAATCAGGTGTGCAAGCGCGCGCCGCTGAACCTTGATTTGAACGGCATCGCCAAGGGTTTCGGCGTCGATGAACTGGCCCGTAGCCTGGAAGATTTTGGCATCACCCGGTACCTGGTGGGTATCGACGGCGACATGCGCGCTCGTGGTCTCAAACCCGACGGCAGCGCCTGGGCCGTGGCCCTGGAAAAGCCCAACCGGGGCGTACGTGAAGTGATGGGGGTGATGGATCTCAGCGACGCCGCCATTGCAACCTCCGGGGACTATCGACAATGGGTCGATTTAGCCGGTCGCTCCTATGCCCACACCATGGACCCGGCGACCGGCGCACCGTTGTGCAATACCCTCGCATCCGTCACCGTAGTGGCGCCAACCGGCCTGCTCGCCGACGCCTGGGCCACGGCGCTGATGGTACTGGGCGAAAAGGCAGGTCCACGCTTGGCTCAGGAACGCGGAATGGTTGCCTTATTCGTATTACGCGACGGGCAAAAGCTCAAGGAAATATACGTTTCTGATGGGACGTTACAGGTTGCAGAGCTCAATCCACAATAAACAATTTCGCTCCGCACGCAGTGGACGAGCGATGCCCCTCGTTATTATTGCCGACCTGATAGCTCATCCCCGCGGACAGGGTAAACCGGCGACCATCTTCCAGTTCGGTGTCCAACTGGCCCTCCAGGCACAACAGGATATGCCCTCTCCAGCACCAGTGGTCGGCCAGGTATCCGGGGCTGTACTCGACCATCCGCACACGAGCACTGCCAAACTGACAGGTCCGCCAATAGGCGGTCCCCGTCTGGCCCGGATGGGCGACAGGCTCGATAGTCGACCAATCCGTAGTACCGAAGGGGATAGCCGTAAGATCCATGGAGTTATTCCTCGCAGAAAAGAGCCACAGACCGTATCAAGCCGCCGCGAGGTTGAATAGATACAGATCAGCAGGATCGAACGCCGCGAGTTGGCGCCCTCCGCGTCCAGACGGACTCCTACACCGTCAAAAACAACGCCGAAGTCCAAACCCTCGACTGATCCCGCTGCCGAGCACAAATGAACAACGGATGCTCACGCCCCGCCGCCAACTGCAACGCCGCCAATTCGATCGTCCCCTGCACCTCACGCGGTAACAACGCATCGGTTGTCCGCTCCAGGGACACCTTCAACTCCGCCCCCGGCAGTTCCTCGATCACCTGCCCTCGCGCCAGCAACTGCTCACCGGGCAACTCCATCAGCAGTGTCGGGGCGTGCACATAAGGTTGCGGCTCGGACGGGTCGCCGACCTTGATGTAGTTGTCGATACGGCTTTGAATCTGCAAGGTCGCGCCAGCCAGTTGCGACAGGTCGATTTCGATGCTGTCGGTATCGCCATTGGTATCGGTGCGAAACGCCAGTGTCGTCGCGTCCTTGCGCCATACGGTCTGCTCGGGATGGTCGAGACCCAATGCCCGGAAGCCCTTGATCACCGCACCGGTTACGCGGATCTCGCCGGTCCAGTAGGCACCGCGATAACGGTCCTTGATCCGTGCACCACCCAGGCGCAGGCGAATGCCGTGACCGGAGAAGCCCAGTTCCTCATGCAGGTTGCGCGACCAGACCCGCCGTTCGCCGTCAAACAGTTCGACCTGCTCCCAGCCCGCCTCCCCCAGCAAACGATAATCCAGCGTCGCATCGGCCCGTGCAGTGAACACTTCACCCATAAAGTGCGCACCCTGGCGCAGACTGGCGAACGCGCGCTCACCGGTGGTGGCGAAGGTCCGACGGGCACGCAATGCCTTGCCGACACTGGCACGGTCAAAACGCTCGGCGACCACGCCGGTCAGCCCGCCGCGCGATCCAAACACCGCCGTGGCCGGCACGCCGCCGCCGCAACGGCCCTGATGCTCGTCGCTGTTGGCCGCGGCCCCGACCCGATAGCCACGTTGCAGGGCCTCGGCATAGACCCAATGGAACTGCCCCCACGCCGACCCCACTTCAATCAGACGCTCCAGCTCCGGGTGATGCCAGTCCAGGTTGCAACGACGCCCGCCCACATGCGGCATCATCAGATGGCCTTCAGGGTCCTTGGCATAGGCAGCATACAACTCGTCCACTGGCCAAGCCCCGGGCTTGATGGTCCCGGCGGTGAATTCGTTCCATTCGAAGGACCGTACCAGGCGGCCCTGGTTGTCAAAAGGAAACTCCGGCTTGCGATCGTGCAGGAACACCACGTTGCGATCACCGCCGGCACAGGAGTTGCCGCACCACTCGGTGCCGGGATAGCAGACAAATCGACCCGGCTCGTTGAGTTGGTGAATCAGCTTGACCGCCTGGTCCCAGCGTTGCTCGGTGATATTGAAATCGTTGGCGGTATAACCGAGCACGTCGAGCCCTGCAACATCACGACCATAACTGAGGTTGTACAAGGTGTCGTTGGTGCCCACGGTGTCGTCGGAGTGCACATGCAGGTCCGCATAGAGCGGGCGCAATGCGCTACCGGCCGGATCGACCGTGACAAAGGCCCGGGCCCCGCGCACAAACGGCCCCTGCACCTCGGCCGCCAATTGCCACTCGCCCACCGCGCCGAACTTCACACCCTCAAGCCGGGCAATCGCCCAACCTTCGGCTGCCAGGCGGAACGGCTGCTGCCGCTGTTCGCCTTGCGGACCGGTCAGGCTCAGCAGGCCCTCGAGCGGCAACTGGCGGCAGGTATTGCCCCAGGCATCGTCGACCCGCAGCAGGACGTCGAACGCCTCGCCGGCGCTGACCAACCGCGGCACGATCAATTGAACGCTTTGCGCCGGCCCCGGGACGATATCCAACAACACATCACCGGGGACCTCGGCAAACTTCGAGCTGCCCAGCGGATCGATGAACAGGCGGAAGCGGAAGTCCTTCTCGACAAAGCTCTGCACCCGCGTGCCCGCGCCACCCTGGCGCCGGTCGCCGAGACGGATGACGATGCGGTCACCAGGATTGAGGTAGCCGTCGACGATGTCGATGATCAGCGCTTTCTGGAAGGGCCGCTCATGGCCCTTCTGGTCGAAACGCACCTTCAGGTGCTGCACAGTGGCCTGGCTCTGCCCGGGCACCAACTCCCCGGCCTGATACTCGGCACTGACGTAGTTGGGACCCGCCGGGTTCGAGGTTTGGAACAAGGCCCAGTCGGAGTAGAACTTGAACGCCAGCTTCAACCAGGCACCGTCCGCCAGCCCGCTGCCGCCGACCTCGTAGACCAGGGTGATTTCGTCCCATTGGCCGGCCACCAGGGTCTGGCGATCACAGCTGATCGCCCCCAGGAACGGCCGTTGTTTGTTGCGTTCGTACAGGCCTTGCGGGGCTATGTAATGCCCGGCTTCGCGGGGATCGAACAGGTTACTCACATGACACCTCGTACAGGATCATTGAAGGTTTGAAGGGGGCACCGGCGACTTATCGCTCGCGCCATTGCTGGTAATGACGCTCGATGCGCCGGAACACGAAACTCTCCATCAGCCAGGCGATCAGCCCGATCAGGGCAATGCCCAGCAGCACCTGGCTGCTGTTGCCGATCTGGCCCCCGGTGGAGACCATCCAGCCAATGCCCTGGGAGGCGCCGATCATTTCCGCCGCCACCAGCGCCCGCCACCCCTGGCTGAAACCGATGCGCAGGGCCGCCGTGACGAACGGCAGTGACGCCGGCAGGTAGACATGGGCCAGCAACTGCCAGGGACTGGCGCCCAGCGTGCGGGCCGCGCGCACTTCCCCGCCGCGAATACCCTGCACGCCCTCCTGGATCGTCACCGCCATGGGGAACACCGCGGCAATGAAGATCACCAGCACGATGGACACATAGCCCAGGCCGAAGATGATCATGATCAACGGCGCCCAGGCGATCGGTGGGATGGCCATGAACAGGCTGTTGAGCGGCGCGATGAAGTCGCGAAAACGCGAGGACAATCCGCCCGCCGCGCCCAGCAGCATGGCGACGATGACCGCCGCGCAGAACCCGCCGAGCTCCTCCAGGACGCTGGCTCGCAGGTGCTGCCAGAGCGAACCGTCGTCCAGCCAGCGCAACGCCTCGCGGGCGACATCCCAAGGCTGCGGCAGGATGTAGGTGGGAAAACGACTGGCCAAGGCGACCCAGATCAATAGCAGGAATGGCAACGACGCCCATCCCCAATTCGGTTTTGGCAAGGACATGGGCAGACTCAGCGCGAAGCTTTTTCCAGGTAGGTGGTGTCGACGATCTGCTCGGTCTTGAGCGTGCTGTCGATAAAGCCCAGGTCATGGGAATAGTTCATCAGGCGCTGGATAAACTGGATGTCCGCGACCTCCAGGTCAGCCGACCAACCCAGTCGGGTGCGGGCCTGGGCGACAATGGTTTGTGGGGCGATGGTCTTGCCATCGGGCCCTTGCACCGCTTCGAGCTTGAACGCCTCGGCGATGATCCGATTCGACTCATCGGGATGCTCGTTGAGAAAGGCGATGGCCTTGCGATGCGCGCGCAGCAGTTTCACCACGTCATCCGGGCGTTCCTGCAAGGTTTTCGGCAACGCGATCACCACGTACCAGGGGTACTGGGGCAAGGCTTGGTTGACATCGAACAGGACCCGGCTCGAACCGCGCAGCAAGGATTGGCTGACAAAGGGTTCCCAGGAAAACGCCGCATCGACGATGCCGCGCTCCAGGGCGGCGTTCATATTGCCCGGGGGCATGTCGATAATGTCGAGGTCATGGTCGGGGTTGAGCCCGGCCTTCTCCTTGAGCACATAACCGCGCAGCAGCACGTCCATGCCACTGCCCTTCTTGACCCCCGCGAGTTTTTTGCCCTTGAGCTCGGCCAATGAGTTGATCGGGCTTTTGCTGTCGACAATCACCGCCGCCTGGCCGTAATTGACCTTGGCCAGGATCCGGCTCTGCAATCCACGGGAAAACCACTGGTACACCGGCGGCGTGCCGACATAGGCCACATCCAGTTCACCAGCGGCCAGCGCCTGCTGAATCACCGGACCATCCCCCAGTGCCCTGAGGTCTACGTTCAGGCCTTCTTCTTGGTAATAGCCCTCCTTGTCCGCGATCAACGCCGGGGCATTGGCCATGGCAAAGACATATCCCACCCGCAGCGGCTTGGCTTCCCCGGCGACAGCCAATGAACTGCCGGCCACCGCGACAATCGACAATAAAAGAGCAAGCAGCGTAGGTTTGATCATTGGATCGACTCGGCTTCAAGGGAGAGAGAGGGAGAACAAACGCGGGCCTCGGACAACGCCATGACCTGGGAAATACGCTCCATCAGCTCATTGCGGTAATCGAGGAACGCCGGCAAGCGGCGGGTTTTCAGATTGGAGCGCGGGCGTGGCAGCTGGATCTTCAGTTCACTGTGAATACCGCCCGGCGCGATATTGAGGACAATCACCCGGTCGGCGAGGAACACCGCCTCGTCGATATCATGGGTAATGAACAAGACGGTCTGGCCCAGCTCGGCCCAGATGCGCAGGGTTTCTTCATTCATGTGGTTGCGGCTGATGGCGTCCAACGCGGCGAACGGCTCGTCCATCAGCAATACCTCCGGCTCCAGTGCCAGGGTGCGAGCCAACGAGACACGCTGCTGCATCCCACCGGAAAGCTGATGCGGCAAGCGCTGCGCGGCCTGCTCCAGGCCGACCAGGCGCAGGTACTGCATGGCTTGCTCACGCTGCTGCGACTCGCTGACATCGGCGGCCATGCGCAAGCCGAAACGCACGTTCTCCAGGGCCGTCAGCCAGGGAAACAACTGCGGCGCCTGGAACACATAACCCAACTCCGAACGCTCGGGACTCACCGTGGCCTGGTTCAGGCGGATCTGCCCCGCCTGCGGTTGGACGAAACCCGACAACAGGTTCAGCAAGGTGGTCTTGCCACAGCCGGACGGCCCGAGGATCGCAACAAACTCGCCGGGGGCCGCGCTCAGGCTGAACGAGGAAAACACCCGTTGCCCATTGGCGTAGCTGAAGCTGATGTGCTCGACGCTCAATGCATCGGCCGGCGGTGGCGCACGAAGGATGGTTTCTGGCATGGCAAGTATCATCAGGTCGTCTACAATGGGAATACCTGACATAATACGTATTAATACAAGTCGTCCCAATAACCTATTTTTATAACCTTAGAAGTGAAGGCCGCACCCTGAGCACGACGCTTCTTCGATCACGGAACCCCGCAGTGTCCACGCCCATTCTTCGTGACAGCAGCACCTCGCTCTACGAACAGATCGCCCACCAGTTGCTGGAGGAGATTCAGCGCGGCGCCTATGAGCCCAGCGGCAAGCTGCCCTCGGAGGCCGAGTTGGGTCAGCGCTTTGCGGTCAGCCGCGTGACCGTTCGCCTGGCCGTGGGCAAGCTCAGCGATGATGGCGTGGTGGAACGCAAGCAAGGCAAAGGTACCTTTGTCGCCGCCAAGCAGGTCCGCCATGGTCTCGATGCCCTGCGCAGCTTTCATGAGGCGCTGTTGTTGCAAGGTCTCGAGCCGAGCATGCGCGTCCTCGATTATCAGTTGCAGCCGGTTCCCGAGGCGCTGCGCATTCTGTTTGCAGAGGCCGATTACTGCCTGTTGCTGGAGCGCCTGCACTTTGTCGACGACGAACCCATTGCCCTGGGCCGCAGCCATCTGCCGGCCGCACTGGCGGACGTGGTCTGGAGCGCGGTCGAGAACCGTCCGATCTACGCGATCCTGGAGTCGATCACCGGCTCCCCGGTCACCCGCGCCGATATGGCTATTCGCGCCCAGGAGGCCGACAGACACCTGGCCAATACCCTGAATGTCAAACGCGGCGCGGCGCTGCTGGTGATGGAACGCACCTCGTATTTTGCCGACGGCCGCTGCTGTGATCGGACCACCTTCTTTATCCGCCCGGAGCGTTATGCGTTTGTCCTCAGCGGTGTGTTCAAGTCCAGCCCCAGCCCTTGAAACCAGGGGACGCCCAGGCCTGTTCCTGGGCCTGGCGAGCGCCGACAACAGGTCGTACGGCGATTACCGTCGATGCGCCAGGGAGCGTACCAGCCGATCGCCCAGGCTTTGCACGCCCTGCACCAGAATCACCAGGACGATCACCGTGGCGACCATCACCTGATTGTTGAAACGCTGATAACCATAACGAATCGCCAGATCCCCCAACCCACCGCCACCGATAACCCCGGCCATGGACGAGAAGCCGATCAACATCACCAGGGTCAGGGTGATCCCCGCCAGCAAAGCCGGCAGGGCCTCGGGCAACAGGACCTTGCAAATCACATGGCGAATATCGCCGCCCATGGACAGGATCGCTTCGATCCGCCCCTTGTCGACGTCATCCATGGCGTTCTCGACGATACGCGCAAAGAACGGAAAGGCACCGATGGTAATCGGCACCACGGCGGCGGTGCTGCCCAGGGTGGTGCCGACAATCAGCCGGGTCAGTGGAATCAAGGCAATCAACATCACCACGAACGGCAGCGAACGACCGAGGTTGACCAACGCGCCGAGGCTGCTGTTCAACCGGGGCATGGGGTACAGGCCACGGCGGCGACTGACGAACAGCAGTACCCCGAGCGGCAAGCCGATCAACAGGGTGAAGAGTCCTGCCAGCAACACCATATAAAGCGTTTCGCCCGTGGCATTGAGCAGCAGTTGGAAAATCTCGTTCCAGTCGATTGTCCGGTTCATGACGGCTCAGCCCTGATCTCGCGTTGCTTGAGAAAATCCACCACCTTGGCCAGTTTCAACGGCGGGACGGCCCTCTTGAACGGCAGGTTGTAACTCGACAGCAAGGAATGACCGAGAGGTGCGCCCCGGTCGGCCGGTAACGGTTCCAACGCTCCCGACTCCAGCAACCGCCCCTGATCCAGAATAGCGGCGTGATCGCAGATCGACCTGACCACGTCCAGCTCATGGGTGATCAGCACGATGGTCAGCCCCAACCGGCGATTGATATCGCGCAACAGCTCAAGGATCGACGCCGTGGTTTCCGGGTCGAGGGCGCTGGTGGCTTCATCCGAGAGCAGATACGCCGGGCGCACCGCCAGGGCCCGGGCAATGCCTACCCGCTGCTTTTGCCCGCCGGACAGTTGTGAAGGAAAGGCCTCGGCCTTGTCCCCCAGGCCGACCAGGTCCAGCAGCTCACGCACCCGCGCCTGGCGGGCAGCCTTGTCGGTGCCGGCGATTTCCAGCGGCACGGCGATGTTGTCGAAGACATTACGCGAATGCAGCAGGTTGAACCCCTGGAAGATCATGCCGATGCGCTGGCGCTGTTGCCGCAATGCCGGGGCGGACAACAACGTCAGGTCCTGGCCGTCGATAACCACCCGCCCACTGCTGGGACGTTCGAGCAGATTGAGGCAACGCAGCAAGGTTGACTTGCCGGCACCGCTACGCCCGACAATCCCGTAGATCGCGCCGTCCGGGATACTCAGCGACACCTGGTCGAGGACCGGCGCCTGGCCTTCGCCGTAGCTTTTGCTCAACTGCTCGATGCGGATCATGGCTGACTGCCCGCAACCACCACCGGAATCACCGACCCCGAGTAAGTATCGGTGATGAACTTCGCCACCTGGGGCGAGTTGAGATCCTTGGCCAGTTGCTTGATCCGCGGGTCATCCTGCAATTTCGGCGTGGTCACCAGGATATTCGCGTACGGATTGTGCGCCGCCTTTTCCAGGCCCAGGGCATCCTTGGCTGGCGACAGTCCGGCCTCCAGCGCGTAGTTGCCATTGATCACCGCCAGGTCCACATCCTCCAGGGCGCGGGGTAACTGCGGCGATTCGATCTCGAGGATCTTCAGCTGTTTCGGGTTCTCGGCAATGTCCTTGGGTGTCGCCTGGTCAGTGGCCGGATCGTTGAAGCCGGGCTTGAGTCTGATCAGGCCATTGTCTTGCAGCAGGTAAAGGGCGCGACTGAGGTTGGTGACATTGTTGGGCAACGCGACGGTGCCGTTTTGCGGCACCTGGTCGAAATTTTTGTGCCGGTGCGAATAGATCCCCAAGGGCTCGATATGCACGCTCGCCGCCACCACGAACTGCTGTCCGAGGGCCTGCTCCTGGGACTTGAGGTACGGCAGGTGCTGGAAGTAGTTGGCGTCGACATCACCATGGGCCAGCAACTCATTGGAGTTCACACCGTTGGGAATCTCGATGATCTTGATGTTCAACTGCGGGTCGATTTTCTGCACGTACGCCAGGATCTGCGCATGGGGCACCGGGTCCGCCGCCACCCGCAGTGGCTCAGCCGCCAGGGCGCCGAACGAAGAGAACAGGCCCGCCCATACCGCCAGGGTCAATCCGGTTTTTTTCAACATACTGATAGTCCTTGATCAAGTGAAGAGTCAGGCGCTCAGCGCCTTGGGCAGTAACGCATCGGCGTAGAAACGCTGGGCGACATCGGGGTGCGAGCGCAGACGGCCCTTGAGGTAGTTCCAGCCCACATCGCGCAGCAGCGGATTGGCCGGATCGCTGGCCGGTCCGCGCGCTTCGCGTTGCAGCGCCGTTGGTAAGGGATACAGCGGCACCACCGCGTCCAGTTGCGCGCCAAGGAAAAAGGCCATCGACAAACGCTCGCGGCCCACTGGCGGCGATTGCACCCGATGCACCGTGGCGCGCAAATAGCCGTTGGTGGCCAGTTCGAGCAGTTCGCCGATATTCACCACCAGGGTATTTTCCCGGGGCAACGCATCGATCCAGCGACCCTCCTCGACCTCCACTTGCAGACCGGCCTGCTGGTCCTGCAACAGGAAACTGAGAAAGCCGGAATCCTTGTGGGCACCCACACCTTGCCGGCTTTCGCTCTGCGCACGACCGGGGTAGCGGATCAGCTTGATATGTTCATTGGGCTTGTCGCCATACAGCGGGTCGAAGGCCGCTTCGGGCAACGACAGGGCCTGGGCAAACGCACGCAGCAGGCGCAGCGACATGGCGGTCATGGCCTGCTGCCATTCCAGCAGCAACGGTTTGAGTCGTGGCAGCTCGGCAGGCCACAGGTTCGGGCCTTGCAGGCGGGCCCAGCGCGGGGTGTTTTCATCCAGCGCCAGGGCTTCGCGCTCAGCGCCGACATCGAACTGCTCGCGCAGGTCCGGCTGGCCTCGGGTGATCTCCGAGGCCGCCCGGTTGTACCCACGAAAGTGTGGCGAGTGAATCATGCCCACCGCGTTTTTTGTTGCCTCGGGTAAGGCGAAGAACTCCCGCGCATAGACCTGCACCTGTTGCAACAACGCGTTGTCGATGCCATGTCCGGTCAGGTAAAAGAACCCCACATCCCGCGCGGCATGGCGCAGCCCGTCGAGAAAACTCTGACGCTGTGTGGCGTTGCCGTCGAGCAAGGACAGGTCGAGCAAAGGCAGCGTGGTGATAACCAGCGAATTCGACATGGTTCACTCCCCTGTGATTTGAAAAAATATTCATCCCGCTATCAGTCGAACTGACACGTCGATAAACAGCTGTTCAAGGCAGGGGAAAACGACAAGGAACCCAGCGATTGAACAACGCCGGGTTAAAGCTATACGATCTTAAAAACCATCAATAAATATCTTTTTTGCATTAGCTTAGGCTGGTGTCAACGGCCACCACAGCGAAACGCACAACCCGCGTTGCGCCACCTCATCGCAGTACGCCAGGCGAATGCGCGCCCCGGTGCGCTCGGCAATGGCCTTGACGATGGACAGTCCCAACCCGGAGCCGACTTCCTGGCTGCCCAGGCTGCGATAGAACGGATCGAAGACCCGCTCGCGCTCCTCGATGGCGATGCCGGGGCCGTTGTCCTTGACCTGCAACAACGCCCCACCCTGCTCCCGGCTCACCGACAGGTCGACCCGGCCACCCATGGGCGTATAGCGAATGGCGTTGTCCACCAGGTTCTTGACCAGCGCCAACAGGTCGATCTCGTTGAGTGCCAGGTAGACGTCCTCCGCGCCCTCGACACCAATGTCGATTTGCTTGAGTTCGGCCAGCGGCAACAAATCCTCCAGCACCCGGCGATAGACCGCGCGCACCGAGACCGGTGCGCCGGACGGCGTCGCGTTCGCTTGGGCGGTGGCCAGCGCCAGCAGTTGCTCGATCAGGCTCTTGCCGCGCTCGATGCCCCGGCGCAAGGCGAACAGACGCTCCCGGGCCAGGCTCGACATCTCGGCGGCGGCCAGCCGCTCGGCCTGCAGGGACAGTGCGGTCAGCGGTGAGCGCAATTCGTGGGCAGCGTCGGCGACGAAGCGCCGTTGGCTGTCCATCGACTGGGCGACACGGCCAAGCAGGCGATTGATCGCCAACACGAAGGGCCGGACTTCGGTGGGCACGGGGGTTTCGTCGATGGGGTGCAGCTCCTGATCGCCGCGTTGGTCGATCTCGGCCGCCAGCACCACAATGGGCCGGAACAACTTGCGCAACAGATCCGTCACCACCAACAGCAACACGGGAAACAGGATAAGAAACGGCAAGAGTCCGCGCCAGGCGCTCTCCCGGGCATCCTTGTCGCGGACGCCGGTTTCCTGGGCAACGGCGATACGCTGGCCGTTGCCCAGGGTCCTGACCAGCACCCGGAACTGTTCGCCAGCGACCGCGAGCGTCGACAGGCCATCGGCCAGATTCGCCGGCAACGGCAGCGGTCCGCCGGCTTCGACATCGACCGCGGCTCGACCACCCTCGCCCAGATACTGCACGGTCACCCGGGACTCTTCATCGTCGCCAGCAATCATGCGCTCCGGCCGCGGATAGACCAACGTCATCTGCTGGCGCTCGAACAGCACGGCCACCTGATGCAGGGTGTTGTCCTGCATTTCGAGGGCTTCGTCGAAAGCCGAGACAAAGGCGAACACCCCGGCCAGCAACGCAACCACCAGGATCGCCAGCGACAGCGAAACCGACAACCTGAGCTGGACCGACTCACTCAGGCGCTTTTTGAAACCATCCATCCCATGCCCCTGACATTCTTGATGACGTGACTGCCCAACTTGCGCCGCAATCCGTGGATCAGAAACTCCACCGCGTTGCTCTCCACTTCGTTACCCCAACCATAGATCCGGTCTTCGAGGTCGCTGCGCGAGAGAATCGCACCCGGACGGATCAACAGCGCCTGCAACAAGGCGAACTCGCGACTGGAAAGCTGGACCTCGGCGGTTTCCTCGCTACGGGCCTGTTTCGAAACCAGGTCGAGGGAAACCACGCCGTTGCTCAGCAGCGACAACGCCGTGCCGCCCTTGCGCCGCAGCACGGCGCGCATGCGGGCGAGCAGTTCGGCCATCTCGAAGGGTTTGAGCAGATAGTCGTCGGCACCGCCATCGAGGCCATACAGGCGATCGTCGAGGCTGTCGCGGGCAGTGATGATCAACAGCGGCACGTCATGGTCGCGGGCACGAATACAGCCCAGGACTTCGAGTCCGTCCTTGCCTGGCAGGCCGAGGTCGAGCAGCACCAGGTCATAATGCTGGGCGTCCAGCGCAGCGAGGGCGGTGTTGCCATTGTGGACCCAGTCGGCGGCGTAGCTGGCGTCCTTCAATGCGCCCTGGATCGCCTCGCCGATCATCGGATCGTCTTCGACCAGTAATATCCGCATATCCCTCTCCACTGAAAACAGGCCCGGCACTCATACGCGGCGCACCTGCGTGATGATTGCCGAGCCTGCATTGAAGCACCTGTTCAGCCGTGTACGAAGCGATTTATCCGGCCTACAGCACGCACGTCAGAGGACATGGGATCATTTTTTGCCTTGCATGGTGTTGAAGGTTTTCAGCAACTCATCCATCGTCGCCTTGCAGTCAGCCTGTTTCGGGCTACCGGCGCGCAGGGCTTCCAACGCATTGTCGATGGCCTTGTCGAGCACGTGCCAATCGCTGGCGGCACGCGGTTTGAGACCGGCTTCGGCGGAGTCCCAGGCCAGTTCCAAGTCCTTGATCCGCGTCTTGGCAGCGGCCAGGTCGCTCTTGTCGACCAGCGCGGCAACATCCAGCGCGATGCCCTGGAAGGCCGACAGATCGCCGAGTTTCGAGGCGCTGGCCAGGCTTGCAGCCGCCGGCGTGCTGGCCAGACTGGATGCCGCTGCAGCCTTGGCGGCATCGCTGGGCTTGGAGCAACCGGCGGCCAGGCCGAGCACGATAATCACGGAAAGAACAGCGGCTTTGCGCATAACGGTTTGAACCTTGAGCATGACAATTCCTTGGGGCTGTTTGAACAAGTTATTGAGTGACAAGCTTGCGATGGCTGACGCCGAACTGCGCGACCAACACCAGGATCAGGATGACGCTGAGGAAGATCGCGCTGGTCCAGGCCGCGCCCATGCCCAGGCCGCCATAGGTCTTGGCCTGAGTCAGCAAGTCGCCGAGGGAAGCGCCGAATGGGCGGGTCAGGATGTAGGCGATCCAGAAGGTCAGGACAGCGTTGCCGCCCAGGCGCCAGGCCACCAGGGTCAAGGCGATCAACCCGGCGAAAATCATCGAACCGAGGGTGAAGCCAAGACCCAGCGCCTCGGTAGCCAGATCGCCCGCCGCCGTGCCCAGGGCGAAGGTGCAGAGCACCGTGGTCCAGTAGAACCACTCTCGGCGCGGCGTGACGATTTCGTTGATGGAGAGGTTGCGTTCGCGGGCGAACCAGATAGCGAAATTGATCGCCAGCAACACCGAGAATATTGCCGTGCTGACATACAGGCTGATGCCCAGCTTGTCGGTCAGCACATCGGTGATCTGCGTCCCGACCACACTCACCAGCACCACGGTAAGCCAGTAGATCCAGGGGGTGTAGGCACGAGTGCGCAATTGGCCAAACAGCGCGATGGCCAGCAACACGGCCATGCCGATGCTGGTCAGGCCCTGCCCCAGGCCGGCGTCGACGGCAAGGAAGTCGGCAGCGGTTTCGCCCACGGTGGTGGACATGATCTTGATGATCCAGAAGGACAGCGTCACTTCCGGGACCTTGTTCAGCCAGTCGGCTGTGGTCAGCGCTTTCATGTGGGGACGTCTCCTTAACGGCGCCACAAGCGGCGCAGGGAGGAGACTACCCGGGGAAACTTAGCTGAGACTGAGGGGGGGCCGTCAGACCGATATCACTTTCGACGCCAGGCTGTACAACATCACACTGGCAAAGCCGCCAATCACCAGCGAAACACCCCTGTTGACCCGACTGCCCGAGATCAGCGACGGAAGATTTCGCCCAAAGACAGCCCCCAGCCCCACCCAGACAATGCCCACCGGAAAAATCATCAGGGAAAAGATTGCCATGAATGAAAGATAACTTTGCATGTGCATGAATGTTTCGGCGGGCGCCACGAACGAAACGAAAAACAGGCCTTTCGGGTTGATCAGGGTGGCCAGGAACAGCGCCGAAACCGAGATGGCAGAGGGCTTTCCAGATACATCCGTCTGCGCGGAAAACCACAATTTCAGCGAGATGTAGAACAGAAAAACCACCGCCAGGATCTTCGTCGCCACCATGACCCAGGCGTAATTTGCCGTCAGCGCATCGATGGATAGACCCCAGGCGGTAATCTGGATCAGGTAAGCCGTCCATTCGGCAACAATCAGCTTCAGCGAATAACCACCCAGGCCGCGGCTGACCCCCGACTGCAGCAACAGCGAATTGGTCGGTCCAGGCACCAACAGTATCGTGAGCATTGCGCTTGTAAGATAAGACATAACCCCCCCGCACACATTCGTAGCCGTCCTTATACAGGATCACTAGCTGAACAAGCACCTCGGTGTACCCTGGTCACTCCTCTCCCCACCAATCGCCTTTACCCGCCTGGCGACGCAATGAACTCAGGGCCTGGAGCGCTTGGGCGACCTTGATGAGCAAGCAGGACGGTGACGCTGGCAAGCTCTCGGAAGAACGCGCCATACAGAGGTTGTCGTCGATGACCGGAGCGAAGTTGATCGCCAAGGCCACCACACCCGCACTGTCCCAACCCCCGCCAACCGCCCGGAACAAGGTCAGCGGCGTAGCCCAATTGCACAGTAGCCAGACGATTTGTCGTTAGACGACCTCGAAAAGAGAAATTTCGACACAGATCAAAGCTGCATCCGACAGAAGCGTTTCCTGCCCGATTGGATCATTGGTTCGCTTGAATCAAACAGAGGTCGTTCATGGGTATGTTCAATCCACCTCATCCTGGCGGGATTCTTCTCGAAGATGTGATACCAGGTCTGGGGACCACCCTCACCGAGTTTGCTCGCCATCTGGGCTTTGCTCGAGAGACTCTTTCGAGAATCCTGCATGGTCATGCTCCCATCAGCCCAGATCTTGCTGTGAGATTAGAGTGTGCGGGGATCAGTACTGCACGTCTCTGGCTGAGCATTCAAGCAGACTATGATCTGTGGCAAGCAGAACATCGCGAGCAACCACCGATTGAGCGCTATGCCCAGGTGAACTGATGTAAATCCAGGGTTACCAGCACTCAGATCGTTCCCGGCTGTGCGGGAACGATCTGACAAGACCAAGCCCTAGCGCTTGGCCAGTTCCATGATCATGCGGCTCAGCAGATAGATCCGGGGGGACACGCTTTCCACCTCGGCGTATTCCTCGGGGGTATGGATATTGCCACCGACAATCCCGAACCCGTCCAGTGTCGGTGTACCCACACCCGCCGACAGGCTGGCATCCGCCGCCCCGCCACTGCCCTCAATGGTCAGCTTGCGGCCCAGTTCGCCGTAGATCCCCTGGGCGATGGTCACCAACGCATCGGACGCGGCGGTTTGCGGCATCGGCGGCAGGCCGCGCAGCAGACTGGTCTTGACCTCGGTGTCCGGAATCAGCTTGTTGGCCGAGACCCGTGCCAGGTCCTTCTCGATCCGGTCGAACTCCTCCGGTAGCGCCGCCCGCACATCGGCCTTGGCGGTGGCCTGGTCAGGAATCACATTGACCCGGTCCCCGGCCTTGAGCACGGTGAAGTTGATGGTGGTTTTCTTCTCTTCGTCGCCCAGCTTGCTCAGTTGCAGAATCTGGTGGGCCGCCTCCATCGCCGCGTTGCGCCCCAACTCCGGTGCCACGCCGGCGTGCGCGGCCTTGCCCTTGACCTCGACCACCGCGGTGGCACTGCCCTTGCGCCAGACCACCAGGCCATCGGCCGGACGACCGGGTTCCAGATTCAGGGTCACATCGTGGGCCTTGGCGGTTTTCCGGATCAGTTCGGAGCCGATCTCCGAGCCGGTTTCCTCGCTGGCATCGAGCAGGAAAGTGATCTGCGCATAGTCCTGGAAGTTCTGGTTCTTCAGCACCTTGAGGGCATAGATCCCGGCAACGATACCGCCCTTGTCATCCATCACGCCGGGGCCATAGGCGCGACCGTCCTGGATATGAAACGGCCGCTCGCTCGCCGAGCCTTCCTTGAACACCGTGTCCATATGCGCCATCAGCAGGATTTTTGCCTTGCCGGTGCCCTTGAAGGTGGCGAGCACATGGCTGTTGCTGGCGTGAGCATCGGGGACCAGTTCGATGGTGGCGCCGAGTTTTTTCAGCTCATCGACGGCGATATCACGCACTTGGGTCAGACCAGGCTCGTAGCCGGAACCCGAATCGATATTCACCAGGCGCTCCAGCAACTTCAAGGCCTCGGCCTTGTACTGTTCGGCGTCGGCCTGGATTTGTTTATGGGGTTCGGCGCTCCAGGCCGGGGCGGCGAAACCGCAGGCCAGGGCCAGGCCGAGGGTGGTGGCCAATACGGTGCGGGGGAGATTGAACGTCATGAACGGATCCTTGTTTTTTGTTGGAGTGTTGCGTGGTGCTGTTCGAATGTCGGATTGAAAGGGCGGCTGGCAAGCCTACCTTGTCCAGGCCGCTCTCTATAACCCGGTAATCTACAGCACGGCAATATTATTCAGGTTCGCGGTTGTAGCTCATCTGAAATGCCGTCTCACTAGCTCAATCAACCGAACGCTTGTCCAGCGCGGACGCCAGCTGATTGGACGGGGACGAGCCCTCAAGCAAGGCATCCACCACCGCACGCGCCACTTCCACCGAATGCAGCATGCCCCAGAACAACGCCCGCTCGACGGGGTTGGTATGCAGGCTGATTTCATCGCCATTGAGTTCCGCGGTTTCGAGCAGATTGGAAACGTAGGTCAGTGCGTCCTGGGCGTTGATGCCCGGTTGGATGGCGAACAGCGTGGGTTTATAGGGGGCTTCGGGGGTGACGGGTTTGGAGCAGGTGAACGCGAGGGTGTCGAGCAAACGAGGCGTGTTGGCCGGGAACGGCTCGGGCTCGTTGGATGGGGTATCTGGGAGTTTGCGCAGGTACAGGCCTTTGTCGGCGGTACTGAGGGTTTTGCGAAGGGTTGGTGGATCGGGGGTGATTTTCTTTGACATGGTGACGCTCCTTCTTAACTAAAGGGAGCTCGTCATCTCCACGCTGCAAAACGAAAGGTGGCGAGCCGTACACAGGTTTGCAGACCGGTAAGAAGGAACCGGTAGGCCGAAGCCTCCTGCGCACAGCTCGCCATAACGCGAGCACAAAAACCGCTTACGCGGCACTGTGCGCCTTCTTAAAATCCGGGCTGCAAAACCCGAGTCGCTGAATTTGCAGCGACCGCCGAACTCTAGCCCTGGCGTTTGGCGCACGCAATATTCTCCCATGCCTGAAGCATGTGGGAAATATGAGTTTTTTCAGAAGGTTATTTCGCGTGCTGATTGAGAGTTGCTGGGCTGCGCCTGGAGCACAGAACGCCGCCTATTCGAAGCCCTACGGCGCGCGCCGACTATGCCGGCACACGCCCGACCTGAATACCGGCCTAAATACGCACAGCCGTGTCGGAATTTAATAACTGCCGCCCTTTTCGCTTATCGCAAATACACAGTTCTAAGCTTCAAAAAACTGCAACCGGACAAATACCCAAACGACTAGTGAACACGTAGGACTCTAGTCCATTTTTTTCGGGGAGAATCGTCACAACTCCTCCATCAAACCCTTATCGCGCAGGCGGACATGTATCAGGTGGCAATCACCCTGCATGACCGCTTATAACCTTAACGCGAGACCGGCAAATGGGTGTCCCCGTTTCCGTCCCGACAAGGGCCGAGACTGGGAAGAATCGATATACAAAAAAATTAAGCATGTGCCCCATTTTTTGCACCACCGACTACTTTACCGTACTCCAAAGCGCAACGCGGAGCCTCTCTACTAATACATCGGTGTAATCATACGGAGCTGTTTGGGTTGTCACAACTCTCCAAAAAATGGAACCCGACTGAACAATTTCAACTTTAAGCCGGACACCTTCCCCCTTAACCATTCCGCCATAACCTTGCCAATGTTGACGTCCCGCTCTCTCAAAAAAACGTCCCCTGTCCGAGAAGCGCACATCAACAGCCGTACTCTTCTGAAATGCACGTACGTACTCATCCAGGGTATAACCTCTCTGCTCCATAGCAAAAACAACTTTGGCTCGGCCGGTATTCTCGGAGAACACATATATTGGCTGGCCCTCTTTGTTTGCTTTAGTAGAAACGCCCCACCATGGCTCAAGCTTCGCATCAAGATGGGTAAGTGGATTTTCCCAAACATAGCTCTTTTTTTGCATGATGTACTGTACCCATTCACGCTGAGCAGTCGGATCCAAGGAACTTAATACTGAGATACCTCCCAAAACCCCCACAAAGACGAAACCAGAAGCAATTTTACGCACCCTGGTTAAAGGCCTTGAACGTACCCAAAAATTTAAGGATTCGTCATAACTCGCCTGCCGCCCACTTCCCAGCCGGTGCGCCTGACTCGCCATCGTCAATAAGTTAATTAAAGGCAGCCCAAAAGCGAGCCCGCTACCCCACACTAAAGAGTTCCTATGGAGGTATTGGTAAAAATCTAATGACTTCGCATCTAATGCTTCAACTTTTAGCCTGAACAATGCCTTGCCGGGTGTATTTCCGGCCACCCGATGTAACAAAGCATCTACTATAAGCGCCATCGGGAGGAATAAGACGCGGAGCAACTGAGCGGCTCCTGGTTTATGAGTCCAATCAAAGAAACCAGGGAAATACTTAGCTAATACAAAACCCGAAATTACGGCTACGAGTGCAATTTCCCAGCACACATCAAAAATTCGAGCGAAAAACCGAGGCCAGCGAGCCGCTAAGGAATCACCAGCCCTGCCAGGATCGGTACTCCATGGCAAAGATGGAGATACGGCCACCTTCAAGTCGTACAGCTCCGGCACTTTATCCTGAGGTCGCCAAGGATCCATGCTTTCGTTCCACAGAATGGTTTTTGAACCCACTTCTCCGGCCTGACAAGGCTGGCGAGCCGGGAAGGCAAACTGACGAACGTCCATGTCGGGATCTCGATACAAGGGAGGCGACTGAGCGCCCTTCAGATAGCTCTATGCCATCAGCCGGCGGCGATACTATGGCGACAATTCAATGGCGTCAATTTGTCCAGAACGAAATATATTCAAAATGTTTCGCACTATTTTTTGACCTGGAAAGGCCCATTCAGAAGATGTTGCGCTAATTCATTGATAAGTATCGATTCCGACACCAAACTATGTCGGCCTCTCACCCCGCGCCTGGGCACGAGACGCCGCTAGTGTTTCCGTCAAGGCCCCCCTGCATGTCCACACTTGAAATCATCGCTGTCCTGGTCAATGTCCTCGGCGTCTGGCTGACCGCCCGGCGTATTCGCTGGTGCTGGCCGGTCGGCGTCATCGCCGTGCTGCTGTACGCCTGGATTTTCTACGACGCCAAGCTGTATTCCGATACCTTGCTGCAAGGCATTTTCGCCGTGCTGCAAGGGTATGGCTGGTGGCGCTGGAGCCAGGGCGGGCTGAGCGCTGGCAAAGTCCATGTTGCCCGATTGTCCTTGCGCGAAGGCCTGCTCGGCTTGCTTAGCGGAGCCGTGGGCGCGGCGCTGCTGGGGGGCCTGATGGTCCGCTTTACCGATGCGGCGGTGCCTTGGATCGACGCCTCGCTCACCGCCTTCAGCCTGGTGGCCAGCGTCTGGGCGGCGCGCAAGTATGTCGCCAGCTGGTGGCTGTGGATTGTGCTGGACGTGATCTACGTCGGCTTGTTCCTGTTCAAGGACCTGCAACTGACGGCGGCGCTGTACGCCGGGTTCGTGGCGCTGGCGATCTATGGCCTGCGGGCCTGGCAACAAGATCTGAAATACCAGGAGCAACCGCTGCTCCCGAGGCTCAGCGGACTCTAGTCGAGCATGATAGCGACACGGTATCCGGGGATAGGCTCCCAAGCCTGCGGTCACTGCCCCTCAATGCGCTGGACAAAGGCGCTTCGACCCGTGGCCGACGCTCTAAAGTTATTTATGTCGTAGTCGATACACTCCTGTACATAGAGTAATTCTCTTGCCCCAGGAGGTTCCATGACAGGGATATCGTCGATCAATGCTTTGACGCTGAACCCTTCCCAGCTTGTTGGTAATCCGCCGGCGGGCGTCCAGTCTGTCGAAACGACCGCGGCCGTTTCCGCACCGGCGTCCAGCGTGATTCTCGGCCAGACCAATGTGGTCGAAATCAACACCTACAATGCCCGTGGAGCCTTGCCTAACGCCGTGCTGCTACCTGCCTGGGAAAACAGTCCGCTGGACAAGGTGTCGTTCACGATGGGCGGCAACCTTGCCAGTACGTCCAACTCCGCCCGCTTTGCCGGCCTGGGTGCGGCGTTGCTGGCGCAGTTGGCCGACGGCAAAAAGAACATCTCGCAATCGGTTGTCCCGCAGTCCGGCAGCAAACCGCTCAACGCCGCCGAGCTTTTGGCCGCGCAAGCCAAGCTGCACAGCAGCAGCGCCGACAGCACGATCAGCCTGACCCTCAAGACCGCCAGCGGTAAAACCGTGACCTTGAGCCTGGCGAACCAGGACGGTGGAATGGCCGTGCAGGCCCAGGTGGAGGGCGGCGACCTCACGAATGAAGAGAGCGCGGCCCTGGCCAAGATGGCCAACGGTTTCCAGACCGCGATCGACGGTTTGACCGCCAAGCCACCTCAACTGAAACTGGATGCCCTGACCCAGTTTGATTCAAAGGTATTTTCGTCGGTCGACCTGAGCACCAAGCTCAAGCTGGATGACAAAGGCGTCCAGACCCTGGATTTCCACGCCGACAACCAGCAACGCTCGGTGCGCATGAGTGGACCTTCGGGTGATCTGCAACTGTCCGTGGACCTGAAGAACCAGGCGATTCTCGGCAATGCCAGTCAACAGGCCAAGGCCCTGCAGAGTTACCTCAAGCAGATCGATGCCGCCGCCGCCCGAGGTAACGCCGACCGCGATTTGATGTCGATGTTCAAGGATGCGTTCTCCTCCCTTAACAGCAACTATCCCGCCAGCCGTGGGGCCTCCACGCCGGCAACCGTCGACCCACTGGCGCCCACCGCTCTGGACCGCAACCTGTTGACCGGCATGGCGGACTTCTCCGCGTCGATGACACAGACAACCCAGGCGAGCAACCCGATGCGTCTCAGCGAGCGGGATACCTTTGCTTATAACGTGTCCCAAACCACTCGACTCAGCGGCCATGATCCGCAGAATCGCTCCATTGAGCAGGACCAGCAATCGAACCTGAACGCCAGCTATCACAAGGCGTTGTACCCGGGTCAAAAGCTGAAGCTGACCAGCAATGCGGACTCGCAGAACTACCTGTTCTACCAGGTCGACGACAACGCCAGCAGCCAGACCAATATCAGTTATAAAAAGGGTGAGTTGACCAATGCGTCGGTCAGCCAGTCGGCCAGCCAATCCACCCGGATTTCCAAATACGTGACGGGCCATCTGGTAGAGCAAACTACGACGCCCGTCAGTTCCTCGAAAACCCAGAGTTTCCTCGACGTGCTGGAAAAGGCACTGCACCCGGACAAGACAGACCAGACACCCGCGGGCGCTGCGCGCTTGAAGGAGATCCTGGCCGGCCTGCAGGACAAGGTACTGTTGGATTCGTACCCGAAAAAGCTCAACAGCTGACCCTGGCGGTCAGCTTTACCCCAGGTCACATCGGCAACAGGGCGGGTCTTTAACCGCCCTGTTGCGGTGAATTTACCCGCGATACTCCTGACTCCCTCCTCTCTCGTCACCGAAGTAGCGGCCATGCTCATGCCCGCCACGCCCGTCATCATGCCAATAAGGCCAACAGCCCCCCAATAGAAGGGCGCTGGAAAGTACCAGGATCCATAGGGTCGTGCGTTTCATTTGATCGTTCTCCAATGCAACGGATTAGCGGCTGCTCTCATTGCCATGGGCAAGTGTCGTTGGCACAGCAAAATCCCTGAATGCCGGAGAAAGAACGATGTAGTGGTCAACTAATTCCGGACACCTCGATAGGTAATTTTGACACCATCGCCCGCTCGTAAACGGTCGGTGGCAG
>NZ_JBWKTH010000011.1:97634-177504 GCF_059420225.1 Pseudomonas sp. GW821-FHT04D07 | reverse complement strand
AAACCCGGGAAATCGAAGGCGTTTTCCACGCCTTCTTCCTGGGCCATCTGACGGATGTTGTTGCCGTAGTCGAAGGTTGGGATGCCTTGTTTCTGGAAGTCGAGCATCGCTTTGACGTGCACGGCCATCGAGGCTTTGGCGGCTTTGACGACAACCGCCGGCTCGGTCTTGGCGCGGGCGCGGTACTCTTCCCAGGTCCAGCCGGCCGGCAGGTAGCCGTTGAGCGGGTCGTGGGCGCTGGTCTGGTCGGTGACCATGTCCGGACGCACGCCGCGCTTGACCAGTTCCGGGAGGATTTCCGCCGCGTTGCCGAGCAGGGCAATGGAAATCGCCTGGCCGGCCTGGGTGTATTTGGCGATACGCGCCAGGGCGTCGTCGAGGTCGCTGGCTTGTTCATCGACATAACGGCTGCTCAGGCGGAAGTCGATGCTGACCTGCTGGCATTCGATGTTCAGCGAGCAGGCGCCGGCCAGGGTTGCGGCCAACGGCTGTGCGCCGCCCATGCCGCCCAGGCCGGCGGTCAGGACCCAACGACCTTTCAGGTTGTTGTCGTAGTGCTGGCGACCGGCTTCGACGAAGGTTTCGTAGGTGCCCTGGACGATGCCCTGGCTGCCGATATAGATCCAGCTGCCGGCGGTCATCTGGCCGTACATGGCCAGGCCCTTGGCATCCAGTTCGTTGAAGTGTTCCCAGGTGGCCCAGTGTGGCACCAGGTTGGAGTTGGCGATCAGCACGCGCGGGGCGTTGCTGTGGGTCTTGAACACGCCGACCGGCTTGCCGGATTGCACCAGCAGGGTCTCGTCGTCATTCAGGTTGGTCAGGCTCTCGACGATCTTGTCGTAGCACTCCCAGTTCCGCGCGGCCCGGCCGATACCGCCGTAGACCACCAGCTCCTTGGGGTTCTCGGCCACTTGCGGGTCGAGGTTGTTCATCAGCATCCGCAGCGGCGCTTCGGTCAGCCAGCTTTTGGCGGTCAGCTTGTTGCCACGGGCGGCGCGGATTTCAACGTCACGGCGCTTGGTAGGCTTCTGGGTATTGTCAGTCACGAAACAACTCCTCTGCGATCAATCCGAACCAGCCCAGGCAGTGGGCGAGTGAGCTTGTGCGGGACACCCCGGCACAAACGGAAACAGGTTTTGTGGGCGACTTATACGCACACACATTTACTTGTACATACAAGCATATGCAATCAAGCGGCCAACTTATTGGCTTGCCGCTCAATAAAACCTGGGATTTGGCTGAAACGCCCGTAGGACAAGGGCTTGGCGGTAGAGGTTTTTTTTCCGAGAGCTTGGGTAGCGCAGTGACGACTGTTACCTGAGCTGGGAATTGCGCCGCGTTGGGGCGCTCGGTGACAGTTTGAGAGATGTTGGTGCGCGATGGGGAACGTTTTTGGGGGGCGTGCGGGTGCGGCGAGGAGGGCGGTCCTTTGGTGGTCGAGAGGCAGCGAAATGCATTGTCTTGACCGCTAAAGGAGCGCCTGGGGGCAACCTGTTTACTTGAGGTTTTTCTGCACCGTGGCCAGTACCTCGCCACTGCGGACCTGTTCGGTAACACTCACCATGTCCAAATAGAAGGCACGGTCATGCTCGGCCACCGGCACACGGCTACGCACCAGGTCGTAAACCGCCTTGGTGACGCTGGAAGCCTTGTGCACCTCATGGAAATCCAGGGCCTGGCAGCCTACCAGCAGTTCAATCGCCAGCACCGATTCGAGCTTTTCGGAAACCTTGTAGGCCTTGATCGCGGCGTTATACGCCAGGCTGACCAGATCCTCCTGGTTGGCGCAGGTGGAGAAGCTGTCGACCGTGGAGGGGAACGACAGCGCCTTCATTTCCGCATACAGGCCCGCCGCGGTGTATTGAAGGATCATGTAGCCGCTGTTAAGGCCCGGGTTGCGTACCAGGAACGCCGGCATCTCACTGAAGTGCGAGTTGACCATGCGGTCGATACGGCGCTCGGAGATCTTCGCCAGGCTGGCCAGCGCCACGCACAACGAGTCCGCGGACATGCCGATATAGCTGCCGTCGAAGTTGGCGCCGGAGATGGCAATGCCGTCGCCGTCCTCCAGTGGGTAGATGATCGGGTTGTCGCCCGAGGAGTGGATTTCGTTCTCGATATTTTCCCGGGCGTGCTCGATAAATCGTTTTGAAGCGCCGTGCACCTGGGGAATGGCCCGCAAGCTGTAGGCGTCCTGCAACCGATAGTCGATGTTTTCGGCGATCAGTTGGCTGTCATGCAGCATCGCCTTTATATCCCTGGCGGTTTGCGCTTGCTCCTTGTGTGCCTTGATCGAGTGATAACGCGGGTCGAAGGCGCGAATCGTGCCCTTCAGCGCTTCCAGCGAAAGGGCCGCGGCGACATCGGCCAGCGAGGCGCTCTGCATGGCGTTGTACAGGGCCAGAATGGCGATGGCGGTCACCGACATGGTGCCATTGAGCATGGCCAGGCCTTCTTTGCACTGCAGGTCCGTCGGTTGCAGGCCGACCTGTTCCAGCGCGGTAGCGCCATCGACCCATTCGCCGCCATTGACCCGGGCTTTGCCTTCGCCCAGCAGGACCAGGGCGAGGTGCCCTTCGACAGCCAGATAACCCACCGAACCTTCGCCGGGTGCAAACGGCACCACTTCGTTGTTGAGCAGGCCGGCAATCAGCTCCAGCAACTCCAGGCGTACCCCGGAAAAGCCTTTGCCCAGGCTGATCAGTAGCATTAACTGGATAGCCCGAACCTGTTCACGTTTGAGCGGCTCGCCCACCGCGACGGCGTGGGAGCGCACGATATTGACCTGAAGCTCCTTGGCATTCTGTGGCGAAATCACATGCCGAACGTTATCGCCGAACCCCGTGGTCACGCCATAGACCAGGCGATTTTCATCGAGGAAGCGTTCGACCAGGCCACGGGATCTTTTCACCCGGTTCTTGTAGGTCTCGGAAAACGACACCTTGGCTGAATAACGGGCTACCGCGACGAACTCTTCGATGGAAGGTTCTCTGTCGCCAAGAACGACCTGCGTGATCTGCTGTGGATGAGCTTTCATTGCGAACTCCCGGGAAATGATGGAGGGGGGCCGGACCGGCCGAGCCCTCGCTCGATTGAGCGTGGGAGAAGGCTAAAGCGATTTTTAGATGAAGAAAATATGGCAATTTCTGTCAGTTTTAATAGAATTTCTAAACATTAAAAGCCTCCGAGTGTGTTGTGTCGCCATGAGTCGCTTACCGCCCTTGCGGGCCCTCCAGATATTCGAAACCGTCGGTCACTGCGGCGGTATCTCCCAAGCGGCAAAACGCTTGAACCTCTCCGTGGGCGCGGTCAGCCAGCAGATGAAGTTGCTGGATGAGGCGCTGGGCATGAGCCTGACGGTCAAGGAGGGGCAGCGCTTGCGGCTGAACGCCATTGGCCTGCGTTTTCATGCGCGCTGTTCGGCGGCCTTTGAAGAGCTGAGGGCCGCGGTTTCCGAAGTCGAACGTTCGAAAAATCCCAACAATCTGTATGTCAGTGGCCTGCCGTCTCTGATGACCAAGTGGTTGGCGCCCCTGACCTACGAATGGCAGCATGAGCACGCTGATCTCGACATCTATCTGGATGGCACGCTGGCGGATACGTCGGAAGAGGAAAACGCGGATTTTCGGATCGACTATGGCGAGCCTGGTCAATATGCCGAGCATAGCGTCGTGCTGTTCCGCGATTGTGTGGTGCCGGCCTGTTCACCGAGGCTGTTGGGCCTGCCAGGCTATCCCGGTCAGGTGGAACAGGCCGCGGACCTGCTGCAATACCCACTGATGCGTATCGATTCGCGGCCGAAATTCGACTCACCGCCTTCCTGGGCCGAATGGTTCGAGCGTGAAGGTGTGGCCGTCGAGCAGGCGATTGTCATCCGCCGCAGTTTTTCGTCGTCCAGCATGGCCATTCAAGCCGCCATCGATCACCAGGGCGTGGTGTTGGCGCAGTTCTCGATGATTGCCCGCGATATTGATGAAGGGCGCCTGGTCATTCCCTGGGGGCGCGCCATGCCGCTGCCGTCGCCGTATTACCTGAGTTGGCACCCCAACACCCTGCAGAAAGCCCAATGTCGGGCCTTTCAGCGCTGGTTGATCGGTCGGGGCAGGGCACAAGAGGAGGTTACCGCCGGGTTGATCGTTGCGCTCTGATCGAGCCAAAACCAAGTATCGTGAATGTTGTGCGGGGTTTTGGTAGATTCGCCGCGCTTACAGACTGCCTTGCCGGGCAGCTTCAGAGACTGAGCTTCAGATTCGGAAAGGTTCATGGCCAAGAAACCAGCGGCGTCCCCCACTGACACTTCGATCACCGCGTCCAAGAAGGGTGCCAGCCTGACCTTGATCGATGTGGCCAAGGTCGCCGGCGTTTCGCCGATGACCGTGTCCAGGGCACTGCATCGCCCGGAGCTGGTGACCGAGGAGACTCGGGAAAAGGTCCGCGAGGCGGTGCGCAGGACCGGCTATGTTTCAAACATGCTGGCCGGTGGTCTGGCGAGCAACAAAAGCCGTCTGGTAGCGATTTTTCTCCCGACCATCGCCAACTCCATTTTTGCCGACACCGTGCAATCACTTATGGATCGCCTGACCCAGGCGGGTTATCAAACCTTGCTGGGGCTGACCGGCTACTCCGCCGAGCAGGAAGAAAAGCTGCTGGAAGCAGTCCTCGGCCGACGCCCGGACGGTATTGTCCTTACCGGTACGCTGCACACCGAATCCAGTCGTCTGCGACTCGCCCAGGCGGGTATCCCGGTGGTTGAGTCCTGGGACTTGAGTGAAGATCCCCTGGACATGCTGGTGGGCTTCTCCCATGAAAAGGTCGGGGAGGAGACCGCACGCCATTTACTCAAAAAGGGCTACAAACGCTTCTCGGTGGTCACCCTCAGTGACCCCCGTGGCCTGCGTCGCTGCAACAGCCTGATTGCCGAGCTCAAACGGCAAGGTATCGAGGAAGTGCCGATGGCGGTCCTCGCGCCGCCGGCTACCCTCGAAGTGGGCAGGGAAGGGCTGCGGCGCCTGCTTGAGCAGCCAGTGCCGCCCGAAATTGTGGTGTGCAGTTCCGACACCGTGGCCCAAGGGGTCCTGGCGGAAGCCGCCAGTCGCGGGATGCAAGTACCCTCGGACCTCGCCGTGATGGGCTTCGGTGACCTGAGCAGTGCGGCACAGGTTTATCCGGCCTTGTCGACCGTCAGCGTCGATGGCAAGAACATTGGCCTGCAAGTGGCCCAGGCGCTACTTGAGCGCTTCGACTCTCCCGCCGGCAGTCATCAGCCTGTGCGAATCGACACGGGCTTTACCCTGATCGACCGCGCCAGCACTTGAGTTGAAAAGCCTCATCAGGCGATCAACGCGCGGTTGAATGATTGCGCAATCAGTGTAATATCGGCCCGAAGGTCGCCTGGTTTGCCGGGAAGGGCCTTTTTTTAAAATTTGAAATGATTGCGCAATCATTTCGTTAACGTGCCGTTATCAGGAGCCGTCAGGGCCACAGGGATTCACCGCTGCACTCACAATAAGGAAAATAATAGTGATCAAGCCTACGCAATCGGTCGTGAAGACCAACGTCCGCTATCTCATCCTCGTGATGATCTTCATTGTCACCGTGTTCAACTACGTTGACCGGGCCACGCTGTCCATCGCAGCTCCGAGCATGCGCACCGACCTTGGCTTCGATGCCATGACCATGGGCATCGCCTTCTCGGCCTTCGGCTGGGCCTACACCTGGATGCAGCTCCCCGGCGGCATTGTCCTCGACCGCTTCGGCTCGCGTCTCGTGCTCGGTATGAGCCTGATCATCTGGTCGGTATTTACCTTCCTGCAAGGCTACGTCGACCTGTTCAGTTCGGCCTTTCTCGCGCTGTTTGTCCTGCGTTTTATGATGGGGGTTGCCGAAGCACCGGCGTTTCCCGCCAACAACCGCCTGACGGTGATGTGGTTTCCACGTCATGAACGGGGCCTGGCCACGGCGGTGTTCCAGTCCGCGCAGTATTTTGCCCTGGCGGCATTCACCCCGTTGATGGTCTGGCTGGTCAGCACCTGGGGCTGGCAGCACGTGTTCTGGGTCACGGGTGCGGCGGGCATCCTGATCGGCTTGCTGTGGTTCCGCATGGTCCAGGAACCGCGCAAGGACAAGCGCACCAACCAGGCTGAAATCGACTACATCGAAGCGGGCGGGGGCTTACCCACCATCGGTGACGTGAAGACGCCCTTCAGTTGGAAAAGAATGAAGGCCATCGGCGGCAACCGAATGATGTTGGGCATCTACCTGGGCCAGTTCTGCCTGACCTCGATCACCTGGTTCTTCCTGACCTGGTTTCCGACCTACCTGATCGAAGCCAAGGGCATGACCCTGCTGAAGGTCGGGCTGGTGGCCGCCATTCCACCCATCGCCGGTTGCCTGGGCGGCATGATCGGCGGGGTCTGGTCGGACTGGATGCTACGTAAGAACTTCAGTCTCACCGCGGCACGCAAGACGCCAATCATCTGTGGCTTGTTGCTGTCGAGCAGCATCATGGTCGCCAACTACACCCAGTCGATCACCCTGGTGATTCTGGTGATGTCCATCGCCTTTTTCGCCAAAGGGGTCGGCAACCTGGGCTGGTGCATTGTCGGTGACGTTTCACCGGCACGGGCCATGGGCGTCAGCGGGGCCATGTTCAACTTCTGCGGCAACCTCGCCAGCATCGTTACCCCCATTGCCATCGGTGTGATGATTAACCAGTTGGGCTCTTTCGATGTCGCGCTGATCTACGTGGCCAGCATGGGGTTGCTGGGGGCGTTTTCCTATTTGTTCATTGTCGGGCCACTCAAGCGCCTGGAGCTTGATGATTTCGAGGACCCACCGGCCAAGACCGTCGAAGCCGCCCCGGTGAATACCGAACTGGCTCATCAGCACAGCTGATCTCTTTTTAAAATCTCATGACTGTTCAAGGAGAGCCCACATGCTCACAGCACAACACGCCATCAAATCCTCCGACGACGACCGTATTGCCTGGGTGCGTGTGTCCTCGGTGATCTTGCCCCTGGCTAATCCGATCAGTGATGCCAAGGTGCTGACTGGGCGGCAAAAGCCGATGACTGAAATCGTCATCCTGTTCGCTGAAATCGAAACCATCGACGGTCACCGTGGCCTCGGCTTCAGCTACTCGAAGCGGGCAGGCGGCCCGGGGCAATTCGCCCATGCCGAGGAAATCGCGCCGGCGCTGATCGGCGAAAACCCCAGTGATATTGCCAAGCTGTGGACCAAGCTGTGCTGGGCCGGAGCATCGGTGGGGCGCAGCGGTATGTCGACTCAGGCTATCGGCGCCTTCGACGTGGCGTTGTGGGATTTGAAAGCCAAGCGCGCCAACCTTTCCCTGGCGCGTCTGCTCGGTGCCCAACGTGATTCGGTGCGCTGCTACAACACTTCGGGTGGTTTTCTGCACACCCCGCTGGATCAACTGATGAAGAACACCGACCTGTCTCGTGAAAAGGGCATTGGCGGTATCAAGCTGAAAGTCGGCCAGCCGGATTGCGCCATCGACATCCAGCGCGTCAGCACCGTTCGCAAGCACCTGGGTGAGCACTTCCCACTGATGGTGGATGCCAATCAGCAATGGGATCGCCCGACGGCCCAGCGCATGTGTCGCCAGTTTGAACAATACAACCTGATCTGGATTGAAGAACCGCTGGACTGCTACGACGCCGAAGGCCATGCCGCCCTGGCCCGGCAATTCGACACACCGATTGCCACTGGTGAAATGCTCACCAGCGTTGCCGAGCACGCCGAGTTCATCAAGCTGCGCGGCGCCGACTTCCTGATGCCCGACGCGCCACGAGTGGGTGGGATTACGCCTTACCTGAAGGTGGCGGCCATGGCCGAGCAAGCCGGCTTGATGCTGGCGCCGCACTTCGCCATGGAACTGCACGTGCACCTGGCAGCGGCTTACCCGACGGAGCCCTGGGTCGAGCATTTCGAATGGCTCGAACCACTGTTCAACGAGCGTCTGGAAACCCATGACGGTCGCATGCTCGTGCCCACCCGTCCCGGGCTGGGGCTGACGCTCAGCGAGCAGGTCAAAGCCTGGACCGCTCAAGTCGCCGAGGTGGGTATGCGGCCATGAGCCCGCGGGTGAGTGCCGCCGAATTCGAACACATTCGCAGTGGCGGCGCTGAAGTCGATATGGATAAAACCAGGGAGAAAGGTGCCTTTGGTAACGTCGTTATCAAGATCGCTGGAGCCTGATCTGCTTCAGCGACCGGTTGATACGCACACAATCAAAGGTCGTCGGATCAAAGTCGTTATCCCCGAACCACTCCAGCACGTTGTCATGCTCGGGGTGGCCGGAGTCCGCCAGGGCCGTCAGAAACTCATCGTAGCCCAGCATGCCGCCGATATCTTCCGGCGGTCGGGCGTTGGCGCCGTCGATGCAGTAGGGCAACTGGGGGCAAACGCCAGCGGGGATGATTTTTTCCACCCGGATCACATGTTCCCAGCCATCCCTGAAATCATAGACGTAACGGAAGGTCCGTTTCCCGCGCAAGGCGCCGATCAATGTCTGGCGTTTCTCTGCAACGACCGGTGGCTTCCAGCCGGCATTCGAGGTTGAAACGCCGTAGCTGTCACCGGCGATTTCAAATTCGTGCCGGTGCGCGTCGGTCCAGCCCATCGTTGCCTGAATGACCTGGTGCAGGTTGCCCAGGGTGATGTTTTCAGGGACCGCTACCTGGCGCCAGATCGTGGGTGTTATCCACTTCAGCTCAATCCGCAGGATCAGGACACGGTCGATGTTGGGAGTCGGCAATTGGGCAATGGGTGACATGAGTCTGGCTGCCTCTCGAGGGTCAATGGACAAGAAGCGATATCAGGGATCGCTCCGACGCTTCCTTAAGTCATCCCTCTCAAGTGTTCAGGCTCTGGAGGATCCGTTGTAGGAACTTGATTGATGGATGCAATACTCCGATGGTAGCGACGTTGTTCATCGACGAAAATCAGACCGCAAGGACAAAATGGGTGTGAATCAGCCTACGACAATGGGCGATATTTAAACGGAACTGACTGAGGAGAACCCTTCAACCCTTATCGGGTGGTCAGGTTTTCGAGCGTTTTTTGAAGTTTGTTGATATCCATGGGCTTTTGCATGCACTCGTTGAATATGGACGCCTGGCATTTTCCACGCACCTCATCCAGAGAATGGGTAGTAATGGCTATAATCGGGGTGGTCCGAGGGTCAAAGCCCCGTTGGCGAATCCTTATGGCGGTTTCAATACCGTCCATTCCAGGCATTTGGATATCCATCAGTATGGCATCGTAGGATTTGCACAACATACCCAAGGCTTCATAACCATTGCTGGCTATGTTGACACTGCAGTTAAGGCTTTTCAGGATCCTGCAGTGAAACTCGCGCACTCGCTCATCATCGTCAACAATCAATATGGAGAGCCAGGTGCTCTGCCTCGATTGGCTGTCGATGGAGGGAGTTTCCTTGGCTTGTTCTGCAATACATTGAAAAAATTTAAGCATGTCCGCTCCCGAAAGCTCGAGGTCAGAGCAACTTTTTTCGAAGTGGGCCATGAACTGTTTCATTTGCTCCAAGGTCATGCTGTCCGCCTTCCTGGCCCCTGACTTGAGCTTCCAGAAGGTCTTCATGATCTCAGTCAACGGCTCCTGTAGGTGTCGGCTGAGGGTTTGCTTGCTGACCGGGAGCCTGACGCTGTTCGGATGGGTGTTTTGGCACATAAGAAGCTCCCTCTGTTCCCTGGGACGATTTGCTTTGTGATTCGGTTTAAAATTTATAAAGCGAATAGGCGGGTCATTCAATAGAGGCTTATGTCGCTTATTGCTGAGATTTTTGTAGGTTAATTCTTTGCGATGTATAGGATGCTGGTCGGGTTTGTACGATCAGGTTAATTTCTTGGTGTATCCATTGCCAAGCTAGGCAAAATATGTAGAAATTGATTCAATCAAAGACTGAAGGCCCACCTATGTATATCGACAAGACGTGGCATCTAGCTATCACTGGTGACGAAGTGGATTGGGCTGAGTGCGAGCTGCAGCTGTGGAGGGCCTTTAATGCCTTCAAACGTTGGCAGTTGGAGTGCGAAAAAATGGTCAATGATAGTAATTTATCAGTGGATGAGCTGGCGGTGCTTCACGTTATTCGCATGAACGATCGGCCTAAAACCATTGCGGAGGTGGGGCGGCTATTGAATCGTCCTGATCATTTCAATATTAATTATTGTGTTACAAAGCTCAGCGAGAGAGGGTTGGTGAAGAAGTATCAGCCGTTCAAGAATCGGCAGGTACAACTCAGTGTTACTGAGGAAGGACGGAAAAGTACGGATAAATACACGGAGGCTCGTAAAAATATACTGTTTGGAGAATTTTCATATGAGATCAGCGGTATCAATCTCAAAGAGGTTGTGCACGGACTCAGGCAAATCAAGGGCGTGTATGAGGAGGCTCATCGAGCGGCTTCAATTTATAAGTCTGTCAAGGCCGAGTTCGGTTGAGCGGGTTTGAAATTTACGAGGGTTATTCAATGAGACATATTGCGATTGTGGGTGCCGGGCAAGCTGGACTATTGCTGGCGATAGCGCTTAAAAAAAAGGCTACGATATAACGTTGTTCAGTGATCGAACGGCTGAGCAAATTCGCGATGGAAACATTATGTCCAGCCAGGGGATGTTCGATACGGCTTTACAGATTGAGCGGCGCTGGGGACTTAATTTTTGGGATGAAGAATGTCCCTGGAATACGTCGGTGACTTTTACATTGAGCGAGCAGGACACGGCTCGAAAAGATGTTGAGTGGAAAGGTAAAACTCAACGACCCTTTCAGTCGGTTGATCAGCGGCTGAAATTTTCCCGTTGGCTTGACGTTTTTCAGAGTCTTGGAGGGCGTTTAATCATCCAGGACGTGGCGTTGGCAGACCTTGACGAGATTTCCAAGTGGCACGAATTAACGATTGTCGCCAGCGGTAAGGGGGAGATTGGTCGCTGTTTTTTGCGTGATCATGAACGTTCGATATTCGAAACGCCGCAACGAACGCTTGCCTGTTTTTATGTGACAGGAATGTGGCCGGTTGAGCGTTTTCCTGGTGTTCGGGTGAATGTCATTCCTGAGGTTGGAGAGTACATCACAATGCCTGGTTTAACGTTGGGTGGGCGATGTGAAATGATGTTGTTCGAAGGTATTCCCGGTCGCGCGTTTGATGCCTTTAGTGATGTGTCGGATGCGGATGAGCAGTTGAGTGTCAGTCAAGAGTTGCTCGCGCGTTATATGCCATGGGAAGCAGAAAGATCCGTCGGTATTAAGTTGTCAGATAGGCACGCCCACCTGAAAGGAAGTTATACACCTTTCGTGAAGCACCCGACGGCCAGAATGCCAGGTGGACAGTTTGTTCTTGGTATGGCAGATACTGTTGTGCTGAATGATCCGATTGCTGGTCAAGGGGCGAACAATGCGACGAAATGTGCCGGTGTTTATTTTGATTGGATAGTGAAACGCAATAAAGAGCCTTTTGATGAGGCCTGGATGCAAAGGCTGTTTGAGTGCTACTGGCGACGGTATGCACAGGCCTCGACGAACTGGTCAAATATACTGCTGCTGCGTTCTCCGAAGCATGTTATGGAGCTTTTACGTTCAGCCGCACATCTGTCGGGGTTGGCTGACACATTGGCGAATGGATTTGATGATGCGAATGCTTTTTTTCCCTGGATTACTGACCCGATCAAAACCCAAGGAGTGATGGACAGCTTTAAATAATGCAAGGGCGCTGTTTGTTTTTAAGGAAGTCACGCTGTAATAATTGAGGATGCGAATGTGATTACGTTGCATATGCCTGTGAGAAAGGCGAATTTTGAATCATTGTTAAAGGAAAATAGGCGCCTTGCAGACGGCTATAAAGGCAGTGCTCTTATGTGTTTGATTCAGAGCAAACAGATGGAGGACAAAGCGAGCCGAGAGCGTTTACTGGACGCCATCCAGGTGTTTTCCGATTACTTCCAAAAAACCATCATGTTGAGAAGTGTTTTTTGTGAAAATCGCCAATTTTCATCCGTGGTGCAAGCCCATCTGAATGAAGAGTTTGGCCATAATTTCAAGCTGATGAAGGACAGAAAGTATCGAGCGCCTACCTGGCATCCTATTCTGGAGGCTACTGCGGCCTGGTTTGCCTGGAAAATGTTCACGCTGGACAACGAAGAAAAAACCGTATTGATTCACCTGGTCCTGGAGGCGAGCGCCAATATATTTTTCAGTGCCGCTCATGAAGTCATGCGCCGTTATGGTGAGACGGACTACTTTGAAGTTCATGCGCAGGCGGATGCCCAGCACGAACAAATGGGGATCGATCTATTGAACAGTCTTTCCGCCGAAAAATATCTGAATTTGATGACCCTACAACAACAAGGCTGGGAGATGCTGAACGCCGCGTGTGATCAGATTGCTCGCTTGAGTATCCATTCATGAGGGCTGCTCGGGGCCCAAGAAGTTCTACTCGGCTGCCGGGTTTATCCAATTTGGCGTCGAGCCCCGCGCGATGAGTATCGAGGGGCATTTCTACGATGGAGAACACATGTTCAAACGGCTGGATTAATCCTCAATCCTGATCGATGCTTGCCGGCAGCACCTTGCTGACCCATGGTTTCACGCTGTTCGGTGCCATGGGTCGGGCGATCAATCCCGTGGAGATCGAGGCCTGCCGCCAGTTTGTCGGCGCAGCGCCGCTGGAAGTCCGCGTGGCCCACACCGGTAACGACACCTCGTAGCCCCTGGCCATTTCGCTGGCGTTGTCCGCGGCCGTCAGATAGGGTTTCAAGAGATCCACATCAATCATCATAGAGAGCGATTCCTTTATGTGGCTTTTCTACGGAGGCCAGCCGGCGAGCGGGTCCATGTTGGGGCTGCCGCCCGCATACTGATGAAAATCGTTGTTGTTCAGGGCGTTGTCTCCTGTTGGTCGCCTTTAGCCGATCAATCGGTGCTGTCCCTGTCTTTTTCTTCGCTCAGCTTTGGGGGCGGCGGATGAACTGTCGAATGTTTGTGCCTGTGCTATTCGGCCTTGCCGACATGGGGACCCTGCTTGACGCCGACGTCGCCCACTCGTTGCGCCGAACCCCTTTGTCCAATCCGTGAGACCGCACCATGGAAACACTCAATCGTTCGCTGTTCCTGCTGCTCAATGCCGATGCGCAGCCCGGCTCCGGCACGCTGTTCATGCTGACCGCCTTGGCCGAGTGGTTGATTTATGGCATCCCGTTGCTGCTGGCCGGGCTCTGGCCATGGGGCAGCAGGCAGACGCGAGTGGCTACCGTGGTGGCCATGCTCAGCGTTCTGCTCGCCTTGGCGATCAATCAGCTGATCGGCCTCTTTTGGACGCACCCCAGGCCATTCATGATCGACCTGGGTCACACCTTCCTGCCCCATCAAGCGGAAACCTCGTTTCCCAGCGATCATGCCGTGGTCTTCTTTGCCCTTGGGCTTGCCTTCATCGCCAACACCTTGCGTCGGACCGGTGTGGTGCTGGTGTTTCTCGGGGGGGCGGTCGGTTGGGCCCGTATCTATCTGGGCGTGCATTTCCCCCTGGATATCGTCGGGTCCCTGGGGGTGGCGCTCGTCAGCAACTGGGTGGTGGCGTTGGCACTGAGCCTCGGGTCGTTCAGCGTGCGTCTGCTCGATGGACTGGAGCTGGTCTACCGACGGATCTTCGCACTGCCTATCGCCAAGGGCTGGTGTGATGTCTGAAACCTTTCGATCCATTCCGCGCACGGTCTGGGCACTGGGCTTTGTCAGCTTGTTTATGGACCTCTCGTCGGAGCTGGTGCATGCCCTCTTGCCCGTCTACCTGGTGGGAACGCTGGGTGTCAGTATGCTGGCCGTCGGTATCATCGAGGGGGTCGCGGAGGCTACGGCGCTGATCGTGAAAGTCTTTTCCGGGGCGCTCAGTGATTTTATCGGTCGCCGCAAAGAACTGCTGATTCTGGGTTACGGCCTAGCGGCCCTGACCAAACCGCTGTTCCCACTGGCGGTGTCGGCGCAGTTGGTGTTTACCGCGCGAATCCTGGACCGGATCGGCAAGGGGATACGCGGTGCGCCGCGCGATGCGCTGGTTGCCGATGTTGCCCCTTTCGCCATCCGTGGTGCCTGTTTTGGGCTGCGTCAGTCGATGGACACCATCGGTGCATTCCTGGGGCCGTTGCTGGCCATTGTGCTGATGATCGGCTTTACCGGTGACATTTCCCGGGTGCTCTGGTTTGCCGTGATTCCCGCCGCGGTTGCTGTAGGGCTGCTGGTGTTCGGGGTCAGCGAGCCTGAGCATGAGGCGGGGAGAAAGCCCTTGCGTTCGCCCATACGACTCCAGTCGCTGAGTCGTTTTTCTCGGGACTACTGGTGGGTGGTGTTCATCGGTGCGGCATTTACCCTGGCGCGCTTCAGTGAGGCTTTTCTGGTGCTGCGGGCCCAGCAGGCCGGGTTCAGCGCGACATGGGTGCCGTTGGTTATGGTGGTGATGGCAGGCTTCTACATGCTGTCGGCTTATCCGGTGGGCAAATGGTCGGACAGTGTCAGCCGAACGACGCTGCTCGGTGCCGGCCTGGTGTTGTTGATCCTGGCCGATATCACCCTGGCTGATGTGCAATCCATTTCCGGGTTGCTGCTGGGGGTTGCGTTGTGGGGGCTGCACATGGGTTTCAGCCAGGGCATCCTGGCCACGCTGGTGGCGGACACTACACCCACAGACCTGAAAGGCACGGCCTTCGGGGTGTTCAATTTGATCAGCGGGGTTGCCTTGCTCCTGGCCAGTGTTATCGCCGGTTGGCTGTGGCAGGTCCATGGCGCGGCGGCGACGTTCTACGTCGGCGCCGCATTCTCGGCGGCGGCGTTGTGCCTGCTGTTCGCCAGGCATTGTCGTGGATGAAAAACCAACGGTGCAGGGGCGCGCAGCCAACGTTCGTACGGCATACTCTGCACCGTCGAGATGAAAAGGATCAAAGCATGTTGTTGAGTAAACGCGAGCAGGCGCGGATCGAGCGTCGCCTGGTTGCCACCCTGACCGAGGCCTGCGAGACGGCCAAGGCCAGGATCGAGGGGTTCGCCTGGCTGACCCACGAGGTGGACTTCGCGCGCTTTCCCTCCAGCCTGCGGGTGACCTGGGTTTTCGACACCCGGGCCAACCGTGACCAGGCGCTGGCCGGCGAGTCAGCCCGGATGCTTGAACTGACCGCCGCCGCCTTGCGCGAAGCGGACGTCGAGGTCAAGCAGGTCGCGGCTCATCTGGCGTTCGACAGCGAAGAACATTGCCAGCAGGTGAGCGCCGGTCACTGGCAACAGCACCTTGCCCGCGGTCCGCGCCCGGGGCGCCACTGAACCATGGCCAAGGATATCGACAATCCCTGTATTTCCGTGTGCCAGCTCAACAGCGAGATGTGTTTGAGCTGTGGCCGTTCCAAGGAAGAGATCAAGCAGTGGAAGCGCATGAAGCGCCCGGAAAAAATGGCCGCGGTGCAACGCGCGACGCTACGCCTGAAAAGCCTGCAGAAAAAGAAGCGTTAATCCGCGTCAAAGTCCGTGGAGCGGGTCAGCGCTTCCCAGGCGTCGAGCTCCGCGGCATAGCTGGCGAGCTTTTCCCGAACCAGCGTGAGTGCATCACTGCCCAGCAGCAGATGAGCCGGCAACCGCTGCGTCGATCCGCTCGAAATCGGTGACTGCAAATCGACCAGCAGGGCGGCGCCATGCGCGCGGCACTCACCCAGCAAGGTCAGTTCGGCAAGATAACCAAGGCCATTCGCCGAATTCACGGGGCTTACAGCCTGCCGCTGAGCGTTGAGCAGTTGGCCGCTGAAGCCGGCATGAGCATTCCCTCGTTCCACAGTCATTTCAAGTCGGTGACCCAGACTTCACCGCTGCAATACCTGAAGTCGATCCGGCTGCATCAGGCACGGCTGCTGATGCTCAGGAACGACGTGAGCGCCGCGAGTGCTGCCCTGGAAGTGGGCTACGAAAGCGCTTCGCAATTCGGCCGTGAGTTCAAGCGGCTGTTCGGCAGCAGCCCTGTTGAAGAGATCAAGCGCATGAAGGCCAGTTTTGTGGTGCCGCCGCCGGGAAGTTCAGGTTTCCATACCTACTCTCCCTGACCAGGTTGTGGCGTTAACCGACCGCCATGGCGGTCGTCCCTCGACGTTGGCGATAACCCAACCAGACCAGCGCCAGAGCCGTCATACCCAGCCATGGCAACAGCAACAGGTTCATCTTTTCCCAGCCCAGCACCTGCAATAACGCCCCGGCACTGAACGAGCAGGCCAGGCCGACCACGAAGATCGTCATGTCGTTGGTGGCTTGAGCGCGACCTTTTTCCGCTGGGATGTAGGTACGGGTCAGCAAGGTGGTGCCGCCGATATAGAGGAAGTTCCAGCCCACGCCGAGCAGCACCAGTGCGCTGGCAAAGGAGTTGAAACCGGTGCCGGTCAAGGTCGTCAGTACATGGACCGTCAGCAATCCGACGCCGATCAGCATGATGCGTAGCACGCCGAAACGGGCAATCAGCGAACCGGTGAAAAACGACGGCAGAAACATCCCGAGCACATGCAATTGGATGACGGTGGCGGCCGTCGATAAATCATGGTGGTGCTGCATCATGGCCAGCGGTGTCGCGGTCATGGCCAGGATCATGATGCCGTAGCCGGTTGCCGCACCAAACAGCGCCACCAGGTAGGCGGGCTGGGAAATGATCTGTTTCCACGGGCGAGCCTTTTGGCCTGCGCCAGCGTCGTCCCGACTGGCCGGAATACGCAGCCCGAGCAATACACCGGCGCCAATCACCGAGGCGACGGCCAGCAGCAGGAATGAGCCCGCATACGGGGCATTCATCAGCGTGCTGCCCCAGCGCCCCAGCAAAGGTCCTGCCAGCGCGGCGGCGATACCGCCGCTCAACACCAGGGAGATCGCCCGGGGACGGAAGCTGTCGTCCGCCACCTCGCTGGCGGCAAAGCGGTAGAACTGCGCGAAGGCCTGATAGGCACCGACCAGGAAGGTACCGCAGGACAGGAGTCCCAGCGAACCCAGCGCGATGCCACCCGCGGCAATGACGCCACCCAGCACGCCCAGCAACGCCCCGACAATAAACCCCGCGCGGCGTCCCACGCGGGCCATCCATAAGGAGGCGGGAAAGGTCATCAGCGCCGTGCCGAGGAACATCGTCGCGATGGGCAGCGTTGCTAGCGCCGGCCGAGTGGCAATCTGGCTGCCGGCCAGTCCTCCCACCGTCATCACCAGGACCGAGACGGTCTGAAACAGTGCCTGGGCACTGGCTAGCAAAAGCACCTGGCGGTGCATGGGACGACTGCGCATAAGTAAATCCTCTTCCCTCTGCGGGGGCAGGTTTTTGACGATGCATGACTATATATCAATCATTCAATGAATTGATTGAATGATTTTTCGCTGATACGATTTTGCTCATGTTGAATCCAAAGAAATTCATGTTCGATCAGTTGGCGGACCTGGCGCGGGCGCTGGGAAATTCCCATCGCCTGGAAATCCTTGAACACGTCTCCCAGGGGGAGCGTTCGGTCGAACGACTGGCCCAACTCACCGGGCTTTCCGTGGCCAATGTCTCGCAGCATCTTCAACATTTGCGTCGGGCCGGGTTCGTCCAGTCTCGGCGTGACGGCAAGCACGTGTTGTATCGGTTGGGGGAAGGGCCGATCACCGCGCTGATTGCCGGATTGCGCAGTTATGCCGAAGTCAATCGAGCCGAAGTGCAATGCTTCGTGAGTGATTATTACGATCGGATGGATGACCTTGAGCCGGTTTCCCGGGAGGATCTGCTCGCTCGTCTGCAAGACGGGACGGTGACACTGCTGGATGTCCGACCCGAGGACGAGTTTGCCCAGGGGCATTTGCCCGGGGCCTTGAATATCCAGCTTCATGAGCTGGAACAGGGCCTGGCCAGCCTGTCCCGGGAGCAGGACCTGGTGGCCTACTGTCGTGGGCCTTACTGCGTGCTGTCCTTCGAAGTGATTGCCGCGCTCAGGGCCAAGGGCTATCGGATCAGGCGGCTCGAAGACGGTTTTCCCGAGTGGAAGGCGGCGGGGCTCGAGGTGGTGATGTCGGCCTGAGTTTCAAGCTCTCGCTTGCAGGCGCGCGGTTATTCCCTTGCTGTAAGCGCAGGCAGTGCTGGAAATTTCGTACTGTTCCGCCAGGCATAACCTATGGCGTTCAAATGGAGGGCCCGCCACTGCGCCGGCTTTTGCCTTGGCTCTGTTCCTACCTAGTAGCGCCAATGCCCTGGCACCCAGATCCACTGATTCCCGCCCCAGCGATAATGTCCGGCGACCCAGTGATAACCCGGTGCCGGCAGGACCGGTACGACTTCGACCATGGGCGGTGGTCGACGCGGATGCACCGGCTCGACAATACAGCCGGCCAGTGACGCGGCCATCAGGCTGGCGATAAGCGCGCTCTTGAATATTCGCAGCATTGCGTAACTCCTTGCTGGGGATTTAGTCGTCGCCTTGTTGGCGGGCTTCAAGGGTTAAACGCTGCCAGCGGCAAAACCCGTCGCGCCTACAGGTTTTTTTGCATCGCCTTGCCTTTGGCCTGCCCACGGAAATACAGCGAGTCGACCAGCTTGCGACGCTCCTCCTGGGGCAGCGTATCGGCGAATTCCGCCAGGGTGTTGTCCACCAGCGCCCTGAGCGCAATATCGGCCTCGCGGGCCTTGCCCAGATCCGTCAGCAAGGCCGGACGATCCAGTGTCGGCGCTTCGAGCTGCTTGATCACATCCTGACGCGCCTGGCGGCCCGCCATGATCAGCGGCTGGCTGTCGGCTCGATTGCGGCGCAACAGGTGGCGCAATTCACGCTGGCGCGTCTCCGGCAATTGCACTATCGCCTGGCGCAAGCCGTGCTGGTTGACGGCGGCCATGGCCGGTTGCGCATTGACCAACCAGTGGTAGATGCCACCGCCGATGCCACAGATCAGAAAGACATTGAGCATCAACGACACCAGGAGGAAGTTCTTGATGGTCTTGGACGGTTGACTCATTGCTCGCTTTCCTCGGCGTTTACAGTGAAGACGATGTCGGCATCGCCCTGGTCGAAGACACTCGGCAGCGCTTCGGATGCGGTGGGTAGCGGCAGGCTCAGCGAGACCACCAGTATGCCGGTGGCAATCCCCGCCAAGCCCACGCCGACGAAACCGACCCGGGACAGCCAGTCGGCATAACGGCTCCAGAACGACAGCGGCCTGGTTGTGATCGCCGAAGCGGCGATACGCCGGGCCAGGGCCGGATCGGGGGCCGCCAATTGATAGCTGTCGAGCAGGCTGTCGAGTTGCCGGGCCTGTTGCAGCACCTGGAGTGAGGCGGCGTCGCCGCGCTCAAGCAACCCCAGGGCGGCGTTGCGCTCGGCGGCCGGCCAGCGTTGCAGGTCCGCGCCGTAGGCGTCGGCCAGATAAGCAAATCGTTCGGGCGTCATCGTCTTCCCCTTCCTAGGCTATCTGGACCGTGCGTTTCGGCGAGGTAGCTGCGCAGGTTGCGCCTGGCCCGCGACAGCAGGCTTTCCAGTGCATCGACGCTGATATTCATCAGCGCCGCTGCTTCGATGTTCGACAGCTCCTGGTAGTACTGCAACACGATGGCTTCGCGCTGACGGTCGGGCAACGCCGCCAGGGCGGCAGCCATCTGTTCACTGCGCGCCACGGCCTCCAACTGTTCATCGGGGCTTGGCGCGTTGTCGACGGGCTCGCTGCCGGGCTCGTCGTCCTCCAGCGGGCGCTCCTTGCGCTTGCGCAGGCGGTCGTGACAGAGGTTCAGCGCCACCCGGTGCAGCCAGGTGTCGAAACGGGCTTCGCCACTGCGCCAGCTCGCCGCTTGCCTCCAGATGCGCAGGAGACTTTCCTGCGCCACATCCTTGGCCTCGTCGGCATCGCCCAGTATCCGGCTGGCGAGCGCGAGTAAACGGGGCAGCTTGCGCGACACCATCTCGTTGACGGCGGCCGGCTCCTTGTTGCCAATACGGGCCAGCAGCTCAACGTCCGGATCAGTTTCTTTCAATCGGGCAAGTCTCGGTCCGGTGATGGGTTCGGGTATGACAAGGCCGGGCGGCGCAGAAGCGCCGCCCGGCCCGGGGATCAGCGGACCCAGTGTCCTTCGACCCAGCGCCAGTTAGGTCCGCGGGGTTCCCAGTGACCCGGCTCCCAGCGTGCATTGTGCATCATCCGCTGCCAGTGGCCGGGTACCCAGACGTAACCCCGGCCTTCCCAGCGCCAGTGGCCGCGGTCCCAGGCGTAGCCGTGACGCTCCATGGGAATCGCCTCGACGCGCATCGGCGGTGGCGCTTCGCGGATGATCATTTCGGGCTGAGCAAAGGTTGGCGTGCTGGTCAGCGCGGCGAACGCCAGCGGGATCAGCAGGAGGGCATGGCGCAATTTGGCCAGGGGGCGTGTAGGTCTCATGACAACTCCTTCAGGCTGCGTACGAAAGTGAACGCTGCTGATGAGTTGAACGATAGGTGCCGGGAAAATCCGTCGCGAGCAAAAATCATTTTTTTATCGATACATTCTGAGGGGATGTGCGAGGGCAGTATTGCGCAGGGAAGGTGGGTGCTTGATGAAATTGTTCGGGGCAGCGACGGATTGGCCGCCGCTGTCACGTTCAACCTATAACCGTAGCAATAGGCAGGTGCCCTGGCCCTGCGCGTTGAGCGGCTTCCGTCCATTGAACCCCTTGAGGAAACCATCATGTCACGTCGTCTTTCGCTGCTGGGTGCAGCTGTGTTACTGCTGAGTCTGAGCGGCTGTGTGATCTTGCCGGGGCATCGGGATCATTGCTGCTGGCGTTATTACGGGGATGCGGCACCCGCTGCCGTGGACTCCTCGGCGGGTTGAGAGAGGGGATCTCGAATACGCCATGGATGGCTCGTCATAAAATGAAGTAATTCCCAACTTGTGTTTTGAGCTTTATTGATGCTGGAAAATCATAAAAAACAGGCCCATCATTCCCGTTGCTGTCTAAGCTTCACAGGTCTGCGCCGCACCTCTTGGAGAGCGGTGGGAAATTAGCCTTCTTCCGGGAAATTATTTTGTCTAACGTCTGCTCCAGCGGCCTCGATATTGGCTTCGCTTCGCTGAATTACTTGCAAATCGGCATTCTGGGTATCATCCAGGGCATCACGGAACTGCTGCCTATCTCTTCCACGGCGCATATGCGCATCGTCCCGGCGGTACTCGGTTGGCAGGATCCGGGCTCGGCTTTTTCGGCGGCGATGCAATTGGCCGCGCTGGCGGCTGTGGTCAGCTATTTCTGGCGTGATGTGCGCGATGTGGTCGGCGGCAGTATCGGCGCCGTGCGCCAGGGTGATTACAACAGCCCATGGTTCAAGCTGGCGGTGGCGATCATCCTGGCGACCATCCCCATCGGGATCGCCGGCCTGGCCTTGTCTTCAACGCTCAACGCTTGCGATTCGCCCTTGCGCGGTCTGACGGTGATCGGCATTTCCTGCCTGGTGATGGCGGTGTTGATGGCGGTGTCCGAGTTCAGTGCCCGCCATCAGCGAGTGGTGGGCGAGATGCGCCTGCGCGATGCGCTGATCGTCGGTATCGCCCAGGTCGGCGCGCTGATCCCGGGTGTATCCCGTTCCGGCTCGACACTGACCGCGGCGCTGTTTCTCAACTTCAAACGCGAAGAGGCCGCGCGGTTCTCCTTCCTGCTGGGCTTGCCGGCAATCGCGCTGGCCGGGCTCAAGGAGTTGTGGGTGCTGCACCATGCGCAGATCCCGGCGGAAGCCTGGACCCATCTGCTGTTCGGTTTGGTGGTGGCGAGCGTCTCGGCGTTCTGCGCGATCTGGGGCCTGATGCGCTTCCTCGAACGTTTCTCCACCTGGCCGTTCGTGATCTATCGCGCGGTGCTGGGGATTTTCCTGCTTGTCGCGGTCAGTACCGGCTTTCTGTCGTAATCGACGGGCGCGGGCGTAGCCGGCGGGCTACGCAAAAAAAGGCCCGCAAGGAATGCGGGCCAATAAGAGGTTTCACCAAAGAAGCCGGTAGAAATATAAACAGCCCGCGCCTTGCTCACAGTGAAAGAAGTTTTATTCGTTTAGAATTTAAATCGTTTATTTTCAAAGTCTTGTGAGGCAGCGGCCAAGCCTTTTTGCGGTGGCCCCTGAAGATTTCTTCATGATTGCTTTTGGCGGCGTGGGAAGTCTTGCAGGCGTTATCGGTGCAGGTTCCTTTCCAATCCCTGGCGAACGTCGGGCCACTCTGCGTCGATGATGCTGAAGCGTACGGAGTTGCGTTTGCGCCCGTCCGGCATGATCCGCTCGTTGCGCACGATCCCTTCCTGCTTCGCGCCCAGGCGCAGGATCGCCGCCCGGGATTTCTCATTGATCTCATCGGTGGTGAACTGCACACGCACGCAATCGAGCACGTCGAACGCATGGCGCAGCATCAGGTACTTGGCCTCGCTGTTGACGAAGCTTTTCTGCCAGCGGGTCGAGATCCAGGTGCTGCCGATTTCCAACTTGCGGTACTGGCGGTCGATCTTCCAGAAGCGCGTGGAGCCGATGACTTCGCCGGTGGCCTTGATCACGATGACAAACGGCATCACCGTGCCGGCTTCCCGGCCCGTGAGGGCGCTGTGCAGGTAGGACTCGACCGTGTTGGGCCCCGGTACCACGGTGAACGGCAGGTTCCACAGCTCGCCGTCCCGGGCGGCGTCCACCAGGGCGTCGGCATCGTCGGGCTGGAGTGGCCGCAGCAGCAACCGGTCGCCTTCAAGGGATTGCAGCAAGTGCAGGTTTTTCACGGGGCAGGGCTCGCAGTGCGGGTTTCAGCGAGCATTACAAAGTAGCCGGGATCGGCTTGGCAAGGGCCATTCCAGGTTAAAACAGGCGGACCAATCCAGCCGCGGTCTGCTCAGGCCTGACTGACATCCAGCAACCACGGTTTGGCAATCGCCAGGTAATCCTGTGTATCGAGCACCATCGAGGCATCCAGTCGACCGGCATTGAAGGCGATTTCGCCGTAGCGGGTGGTCAAGGCCGGGTCGACAATCAATTGAATCCGTTCATCGAAGACGAAAGGCGGAATGGCGCCGATCCGGCAGCCGGTCAGTTCCATGGCGGTTTCGGCCTTCACCAGTTCGGCTTTTTTCCCGCCCAGGGCCACCCCGACCTTCTTCATGTCGAGCTTCTGGTCCCCTGGCAGGATCACCAGGGCATAGGGTTCGGCCTGGCCCTTGAGCGAGCAAAGCATGGCCTTGGCGCCCTGGCCCGGTTCGGTGCCGCGGATTTCGGCGACCCGCGCCGACTGGCCCTCGGCGTCGTGCAGCAACACCCGGTAGGAGGCGGCACGGGCATCAAGCAGCTCTACCAGGCGATCGAACATCGGATACATGGGGTTCTCCTCTGGTTTACAACATCAGGTTTACAAAATCAGGTTTGCAGAATCAGGTCATAGGACAGTTTGCTGATCAGGATCACCAGCAACACCAGGAACAGCGCCCGGACAAAGGGTACGCCTTTATGCACCGCCAGCCAGGTGCCAGTCAGCGCGCCGAGGATGTTGAAGACCGCCATGGGAATGGCGATCAGGTAGAGCACGTTGCCGGTCGGAATGAAGAACATCAGGGCCGCGACGTTGGTCGCGATATTCACCACTTTGGCCGACGCCGAGGCATGCAGGAAGTCAAAGGCGAAGCAGCGGATAAACAGGAAGATCAGGAAGCTGCCGGTGCCGGGGCCGAACAGTCCGTCGTAGAAACCGATGGCCCCGCCGATCACGATCGCCAGCAGTTTTTCCCGGGTGCCGATGTGCATCGGTTTGTGCAGGGCGCCGAAGTCCTTTTTCCAGAAGGTGTAGACCGCCATCAGCACGATCATTACCAGCACCGCCGGGCGGATCACCGACTGGGGCACGACCGACACCGTGGCCGCGCCGAAGAAGGACATGGCGAAGGCCGCGCAGGCGGCGGGAATCACCAGGTTCCAGTCGATCACCACTTTGCGTACGAAGGACCGGGCCGCGAAGGCCGTGCCGCAGGCGGCCGCGACTTTGTTGGTACCCAGCAGCGCCGCGGGTGTTGCCGTGGGCAGCACGTTGAACAGCGCGGGTATCTGGATCAGTCCGCCGCCGCCCACCGCCGCATCGATCAGGCCGGCGGCAAAGGCGAACACGCAAAGGATGACAATATCGACCATGAAATCAGGCTCTGACAATAAAAGGTTGGTGAGGGTCCAGCGGCACCACGCGTGCCGGGTCGTCGACCCCGAAGACGCGCAGCATCCAGCGGTCGCGGCCGTCGTAGCGGGGCGGGAAACCGTCCCGGGCATGCAGGGTTTGCTGGTTCTTGAAGATCAGCATGTCCCCCGGTTGCAGCAGAATCTGGTGCACGACATCGGGGTGGTTGGCGGCGGCGGCAAACAGTTGCAGGGCAAACTGCGCATTGGCGCAGGTCGCGGCGACACTGGCCTTGTTGTAGCGGCAATACAGGCCACCGCTGGCGTTTCTGTACAGCAGGGGGACGTTTTCCAGCACATTACCCTGTTTGCCAAACGAGGCCGGTCGGCGGATGGCGAAGTGCGGTCGCGACAATTCTGCTTCGACCGAGGCTGGCAGCATGGCCAACACGTCGGCAATGGCGACGATGCGCGTCGGCACGTCGAGCTCGCAGCGCAGACCGGTCAGGGACAGGTACTCCGGGCAGGCCGACAGCTGCGTGACGGGTTCGCAGGTCAGGGGCAGGTGCGGGTTGTCGACATGCATGCCCAGGTCCATGCGTGAACCAAAGGAACTCTTTTCAGCTTCGCGGTTGTACTTGGGCGATACATGACGGAACACGCTGTTGTCGCTTTCGCCTTCGTATGCCACTGGACGGGTTTGCAGGGTTTGCAGCACGGCCAGAATGGCACCGGCCAGAACCGGCAGGTTTTCGATGTCCGGGTCCGTGTCATAAGGCGTGGCGGGCAGTTGCGAGTCCAGTGGCAGTCCCCTGACGATCAGCGCCACCTTACGACTCGTGGGGAAGTCGCGCAGTTGCTGGATTTTCTCGGCGTCCAGGATGCTCTCCAACAACCGCCCCAGGGCCGGCATGTCGCGGATGCCCGAGGCACTGTCGGTCACGGCCAGTGACGCCAGGCCGGCGTGCAGGGCACGCTGTTCTTCGAATGACACATGAAGCTGCGGTATCCCCTGTCGGGTCGAGGTCGCGGATTTTTTTCCCAGCCATTCGCGAATTTCTTCACCGATCAGCGCCGCAGATTTCCCGACTATTTCATCCAGCTTTGACACGTCCGTTTGCTCCTGTTTGCCTACGTCCCTGTGGGTTGAGCGGGAAGGCTAACGGAAGGGCCTTTTTTGTGTTGCAATGCCATATTGTGAAAAGTGCAATGAGGTGAGGAAATGGCCCTGGATATGTTGGGGGAATTGGAAGCCTTCGCGACAGTGGCACGTAAGCGTAGCTTTATCGCCGCGGCCCGCGCGCTGGGGCGCTCTCCCAGCTCGTTGACCCGTGCCGTGCAGGCCCTGGAGGAAAGCGCTGGGGTCAAGTTGTTCAACCGCTCGTCGAATGCGGTGAGCCTGACCGAGGCCGGTGAATGCTTTTTGCCCCACGCCTACAGAATGCTGGATCTGCAACGTGAGGCGGATGAAGACCTGGCCGGTCTCAGCGGCCTGGCCCACGGCTGGATCCGCTTTTCCGCCCCCGAGTTTCTCGGCCATGGGGTCTTGCCCAAGCTGATCGCCCAGTACTGCGAGCGTTATCCGGATGTGAGTGTCGATGTGATTTTCACCGATGAGACCCTCGACCCGGCCAAGAGCAAGCTGGACTTCTCGATTCGCGGGGCGTTTCCGCAATCCAGCGACCTGATCGGCTTTCCGCTCTGGAGTTACTCACGCTACCTGTATGCCAGTCCCGGGTATCTGGAGCGTCGCGGGATGCCCGATTCGATCGAGGCGCTGGAGGCGCACTCGCTGATCCTGCATACGGCGCCACGGATCCTCAAGGAGTGGAATTTTCGCAACGAAGAGCAGGCCATCAGCTTTCGGGTGCATCCGAAATTTCGCTTCAGCTCGGGCGCGGCGGTGTTCCACGCGGCTCTGGCGGGCGTTGGGATCGCCCGGCTGGCGGACTGGTTGGCGGAACCCGAGGTGGACGCCGGGCGCCTGGTCCGGGTCTGCCCCGAATACAAGCTTACTTCCAGCAGCGGCGAGAGCCCGCAGATGCACGCGGTGTATCCGGCCGGGAGTCTGCCGCTGCGGGTGAAGTCGCTGCTGGAGGTGATCCGCGGCTTTGGCGAAAGCCTGGATCGCAAGCATTCAATGACGTTCTAGGTGACTGCCAGGCCCTGTCAGTTCTTGAACGCCGAGTGCTTTTTGCCCTGGTCGCACAAGGCGAAGACCACCACGCAGACTGCCGCGATCGCCAGGATCAGGGCCACGCCGTCGGTGGAGTGGGTCGCCGAGGCCGAGACCAGCGACAGGGCACCCAGGGGTGCCAGTCCACCGGCCACCGCCGTGCCGATTTCGCGCCCGGTGCCAAAGCCCGAGGAGCGGGTCTGGGTCGGGAACTGACGACTGAGAAATGAGCCTTGCGGCGCAAACATCATGGGGGCCAGGACCCCGGTGCCAATGCCGATCGCCAGGTAGACCTGCCAGTTTTCACCGCTGCTCAGCAGCATCAGGAAGGGGTAGGCGAACAGCAGTGAAAATGCCCCGCCCAGGACCAGGACCGCCTTGCTGCTCCAGCGGTCGCACAACCAGCCGAAAAATGGCACGGCGACAATGGCTACCAGGCTGGCGAGGGTCACCGACAAAGAGGTCACGTGCACGTCGACGCCTTTGTATTGGGTCAGGTAGGCCAGGGAAAAGGTCTTGAAGATATAGCTCAGGGCGTTGTAGCCGATGGCGACGAAGAACACCACGGCCAGGCCTTTGAGGTCGTTCTTCAGCAGCGCTTTCAGCGGCGAGACCTTGGGTTGCGCGCGCTTCTGTTGGTTCAGTTCCTTGAACTCCGGGGTTTCCGGAATGCTGTTGCGGACCCACAGGCCGACCCCGACCAGGGCGATGCTGCAGACGAAGGGGATGCGCCAGCCGCCTTCGAGCAGGAATGCATTGCCGTTCAGGGTCAACAGGTAAATGGTCAGCGAGGACAGCAGCAGGCCGAGGTTCAGGCCCAGCGCCGGCCAGGCGCCCTGGCTGCCGCGCTTGCCCTGGGCGGCGTGTTCATAGGAGGTCACGGCGGCCCCCGAGAGTTCAGCGCCGGCCCCCAGGCCCTGGATGATGCGGATCACCACCAGCAGGGCGGGTGCCCAGAGACCGATGGCGGCGTAGCTGGGAATCAGACCGATAAGCGTGGTGCAGACGCCCATCATGCAGAATGTCAGGACCAGCACCTGCTTGCGGCCGAACTTGTCGCCCAGGTAGCCGAACAGGATGCCGCCGAATGGCCGGGCGATAAAGCCGATGGCAAAGGTGGAGAAGGCCAGCAGCGAGGCGGTTTGCGGGTTGCTGGCGTCGAAGAAGATCTTCGCGAAGACAATCGCCGCCATGGTCGCGTAGAGGTAGAAGTCATACCACTCCAGCATCGAGCCGAAGATGGTCGCGGCGGCGACCTTGCGCAGGCGCTTGCGAGTCTGTTGCGGGGTTTCGACGGGCGATTCGGACGCTTTATATACCGACATCAGTGGGTTCCTTGTAGGTCTTTATAGTTATTTTCAAGTGATCGCTGGTGCGCCCCGTTGGCCTTTTCAGGGCCGGCGGAGAGGGCGTACTCCTGTACGCGGGAGGATTTTCTGGTTAATGAGGGGCGAACAGCCGGTCGGCGATCATCTCGCCGATCGGCATGGCGGAGGTGGCGGCGGGCGACGGTGCATTGCAGACGTGGACCATCCGCGACGTTTCGGCGAACAGGAAGTCATGCACCAGGCTGCCGTCGCGCATCACCGCCTGGGCGCGGATCCCGGCCTCATAGGGCAGCAGGTCTTCGACGACCAGGGATGGGCAGTACTTGCGGCACTGTTCCAGGTAGCCACGCTTGAACAATGAGTTCTTCATTTCCTGGCTGCCGGAACCCAGGTTCTGCCACAGGGTTTTCCAGAAACCGGGGAAGGCGGCGTATTGCGCGACGTCCCGCCAGTTGATGGAAAACTTGCGGTAGTTCTCCCGGCCCAGGCCCAGTACGGCGTTCGGACCGACTGTGACGCTGCCGTCGATCATCCGGGTCAGGTGCACGCCGAGGAACGGCAGGTCGGGATCGGGGATCGGGTAGATCAGGTGATTGACGATGTTGTTCTTCGTCGCTGGCAGGCGGAAGTATTCGCCGCGAAAGGGAATGATCTGATGGTCGATGGAAATGCCGGCCAGTCTCGCCAGGCGGTCGGATTGCAGGCCGGCACAGGCTACCAGCTTGCGGGCCTGCCAGACGCGGTCGTGGCTGCTGACGGTGACTTTGTCGCCGTCTTCCTGGATGGCCGTGACCGTGGTGTCGAGTTGGATCTCGCCGCCGCCGGCCGTGATGACTCGGGCCATGGCCTGGCAGATTTCGCGGTAGTCGACGATGCCCGTGGCGTCGAGGAACAGGCCGCCGAGGCCGACGATGTTTGGTTCACGCCGCTGCAGCTCAGCGGCGTCGAGACGCTCGACGCGCATGCCGTTGAGTTGCGAGCGTTCATACAGGGCCTGCATGCGCTGCACTTCGAGGGCGGTGGAGGCCACCAGCAACTTGCCGCAGACCTCGAAGCGGATTCCGTGTTCGCGACAGAAGTCTTTTGTCGCCTGGGCCCCGCGCTTGCACAGGTCGGCCTTGAGGCTGCCCGGTGCGTAGTAGATACCGGCATGGATCACGCCGCTGTTATGACCGGTCTGGTGGCGGGCGAGGCTGGCTTCCTTTTCCAGGATCAGCAGCGAGGCGCCGGGCTGGCGCTTGAGCAACTCCATGGCCGTGGCCAGGCCGACGATGCCGCCGCCGATGATGCAGAAGTCATAAATCATGCAGGGAACCTACCTTGTTATTGTTCATGTCTAGTTATCAGGTTGTCAGACTAATGCAGGCACGCCAAATTGGGTCTGCTTGCCCGGGCGCTGCGGGTGCAGCGCAGGGCGGATCGATTCAGTTCATGGCCGGCAGTTCCAGTTGCAAGCGTTTGGCCGAGGCCCGCAGATGCGCCTCGGCACAAGCGGCGGCGGCCTGGCGATTGCCATCGGCGATGGCTTGGTACAAGGCCTGGTGTTCACGCCCGGCGTCGGCCGAACCGCCGACGGAACGGCTGGCGGAGTTTTCCCAGGCGGTGCGCCGCGCTTCGGCCAACTGGCCGCGCAGAAAGTCATGGAAGGCGACGAAATACTCGTTCTTGCTGGCCTCGGCGATGGCCCGGTGAAAGGCCACATCGGCGGCGGCGGCGGCATCGAAGTCGGTGCGTTTGTCGTGCATTTCCTGCAAGGCCGCCTGCATGCGTTGCAGGTCCGCTTCGTCACGCCGTTGCGCGGCAATCGACGCGGCCTGGGTCTCGATCCACAGGCGCATTTCGAACATCTGCGCCAGATCGGTCTTGCGCCCCTCGCTCTTGGGAAAGCGAAACACCGTGCCGGCTGGTGTCTGGGAAATATACGAGCCGAGTCCGCGCCGGGCGATCAGTACGCCGTCGGCCTTGAGCTGGGCGATGGCTTCGCGGACCACCGAGCGGCTGACATTCAACTGTTCCGCCAACTGCTGTTCAGTCGGCAGGCGCGCTTCGGCCGCCAGCCGCCCGGTATCGATTTCCGCGCGAATGGCACTGACCACTCGTTCAACCAGGGAGTCGGGGCGTTGGAGTTCCAGCATGAAGGTCGGGCTCGGTAGTCAGGTTGTCAGACAATGCCCGAGTGGTTCAAGGTTTGTCAAGAAGTCGGGGCGGGGCCAGGCCTTCTCGAATCAAGCTCACGAATCGCGTCGCGGCCGGCGACAAGGGTTGCCCGCTACGGGTGATCAGACCGATCTCGCGGCTGACGCCAGGGTGTTCCACCACGCGTTTGTGCAAGCCGCTCAGGCCGTCATCCGCCGACTCCGGCAGCAGCGCCATGCCCAGCCCCTGGCGCACCAGCGCCAGGACCGTGGACATATAGTTGGCTTCCAGCCCAGGTACCAGCGTCAGGCCTTGTGCGTCGAAGAGTTGCTCGACCCGTTCGCGCACGCTGCTGTCGCGTCCGGTGAGGATCATCGGTTGGCCGCTCATATCCGCCAGGCTGATGCTTGTCTGGTGCGCCAACGGGTGTTCGGCGGGGAGGAACAGGCACAGGTGATCGACCATGACCACTTCAAAGTCCAGGCCATGGTTGAGCCGGGCTCGTACACCCAGCCCGAAGTCCACTTCGTTCTCCCGCACCAGGCTGTCGATGCGCTGGGCGACCACGTCCCGCAGGCGGATTTCGATACCGGGAAAGGCCTGGCGAAACTGCTTGAGCAACGGTGGCAGAGCGCCGGAGCAGATCGACGGCAAGGCGGCCAGGGTTACCACGCCGCGTTGCAGGCTGGCCAGGTCACGGGAACCGCTGACGATGTTGTCCAGGTCCAGCAACAGTTTCTCCATGGGCCCGCGGGCCTGCTGGCCGGCGCCGGTCAGGCTGACCTGGCGCGGGCTGCGCTCCAGCAGGGTCACGCCGAGCCACTCTTCCAACTGCTGGACCTGCACCGTCAGCGCCGAAGGCGAAAGGTGCAGCAGGACAGCGGCGCGGGCGAAGCTGCCGGTCTGGGCGACGGTGAGAAAGGCGCGGATATGCTGGACGGCGTTCTTCATTCTGTTTTTCCGAATGCATGGCGGTGAACATTCCAATTTACAAAGCTTAACCGCGTTCCAATACTCGGGGGAAAACAATAACTGTCCGCCGTCGAGCGGCCCCGGAGTCTTCCCATGCTCGCCACGCTGGGTGTCATCACCATCGTCTGTCTGCTTGCGGCTGTCATGAGCAAGCGTCTCTCGCCCCTGGTCGCGCTGATCGCCTTGCCGATCATTGCCGCGCTGCTCGGCGGTTTCGGTCTGCAAACCAGTGCTTTTATCGTCACCGGCATCAAGAACGTCGCCCCGGTGGTGGGCATGTTCGTGTTCGCCATCCTGTTCTTCGGGGTGATGACGGATGCCGGCATGCTCGACCCGATCATCGACCGCATCCTGCGCACGGTGGGCACGCGGCCCACGCGCATTGTCATGGGCACGGCCTTGCTGGCGTTGCTGGTGCACCTCGACGGCTCCGGGGCGGTGACCTTTCTGGTGACCGTCCCGGCGATGTTGCCGTTGTATACGCGGCTGGGCATTGACCGACGGATCCTCGCCTGTGTCGCGGCCATGGCCGCCGGGGTGAATTTCCTGCCCTGGACCGGCCCGGTGCTGCGTTCGTCGGCGGCCTTGCATGTGCCGGTGGCGGATCTGTTCCAGCCGTTGATTCCGGTGCAGATCGTCGGCTTGCTGTTTGTCTTCGCCTGCGCCTGGTGGTTGGGCCGGCGTGAAGAACGGCGTCTGGGCCTGGGCGCCGATCTGGCCACGGGCGGCGTGCCGAGCCGGGTGATCAGCCAGGCGGAAGAAGTCCTGCGTCGCCCCCGCCTGTTCTGGGCCAACCTGCTGCTGACGGTGCTGGTGATGGCGGTGATGATCGCTGGCTGGGTCGACCCGGTGGTGATGTTCATGCTCGGCACCGTGGTCGCGCTGTGCCTCAACTACCCGAATGTCGACGCCCAGCGCGCCCGCATCGATGCCCACGCCAAGACCGCCCTGACCATGGCCAGCATTCTCCTGGCGGCCGGGGTCTTTACCGGCATCATGCAGGGCACCGGCATGCTCAAGGCCATGGCCGAAGTGGCGGTGGCGCAGATCCCGGCCGGCCACGGCAAGCTGATTCCGGCGCTGGTGGGTTTCCTGTCGATGCCGCTGAGCCTGTTGTTCGACCCGGACTCCTTTTACTTCGGGGTGATGCCGGTGATTGCCGAGGTCGGCAAGGCCTTGGGCGTGGAGCCGTTGCAGGTGGCCCAGGCATCGTTGCTGGGCGTGCACACCACTGGGTTCCCGGTCAGCCCGCTGACCCCCGCGACCTTTTTGCTGGTGGGTCTGTGCAAGATCGAACTGGCCGATCACCAGCGTTTCACTATTCCTTTCCTGCTCGCCGCCTCGGTGCTGATGACCCTGACGGCGTTGCTTCTGGGCATCTTTTGACATGAGGGACCTGGCGATGAAAACCTTGCGTATCGGCTCCGGTGCCGGCTATTCGGGCGACCGCATTGAACCGGCGGTGGAACTGGCGGCCAAGGGCGAGCTGGATTACCTGGTGTTCGAGTGCCTGGCCGAACGGACCATCGCCCTCGCGCAACAGGCCCGGCTCAGCGATCCCGAGGGCGGTTATGACCCCTTGTTGCGTGAGCGGATGGAGCGGGTGCTGCCCTTTGTGGCCGGTGCCGGACGGCGCCTGCGAATCATCACCAATATGGGCGCGGCCAATCCCCTGGCCGCCGCGCGGGAGGTCCGGCGGATCGCTGCCGAGCTGGGCTTGCACGGACTCAAGATTGCCGCGGTGACGGGCGACGATGTGCTTGAGGTGCTGCGCGCCGAGCCGAGTCGTTTGCTGGACAACGGCTTGCGGGTCGAGCAGTTGGGTGAGCGGCTGGTCTCGGCCAATGCCTACCTGGGCGCGGAAGGCATTGTCCAGGCCCTGGCGGCCGATGCCGATGTGGTGATCACTGGCCGGGTGGCCGACCCGTCGCTGTTTCTCGCGCCGCAGTGCTTCGAGTTCGGTTGGGCGGCGGACGATTGGCCGCGCCTTGGTCGTGGCACCCTGATCGGCCATCTGCTGGAGTGCGCGGGGCAGATTACCGGTGGGTACTTCGCCGATCCGGGCGTCAAGGAGGTGCCGGACCTGGCGCACCTGGGCTTTCCCCTGGCCGAAGTGGATGCCGAGGGCCGGGCGACCATTACCAAGGTCGCTGGCAGCGGCGGGCGGGTGGACGCAGCGACCTGCACGGAGCAATTGCTCTATGAAGTGCATGACCCGGCGGCCTACCTGACGCCGGATGTCACGGCGGACTTCCAGAATGTGAGTTTTGTCGAGCAGGGTGTGAACCGGGTCGGCGTGCAGGGCGCGAGTGGGCGCCAGCGGCCGGACACCCTGAAGGTCTCGGTCGGTTACCTGGACGGCTGGATCGGTGAGGGGCAGATGTCCTACGGCGGACCGGGTGCACTGGCTCGGGCGCGGCTGGCGCGGGAGATTGTCTTGCAGCGCCTGGAAATCATCGGCGTCAAGGCTGAGGAAGTCTGCGCGGAGTTGATGGGTGTCGATGCCCTGTATGGTGAAGTGCTGAGTGCGCGAGGGCAGGGCGAGCCCTGGGAGGTGCGCCTGCGGGTGGCGGCGCGTTGTCTTGAGCGAGCCGATGCGCTGCGGATCGGCAATGAAGTGGAGACGCTGTATACCAACGGCCCGTCAGGCGGTGGCGGTGCGAGTAAAAGCGTGCGGCAGGTGGTGGCGGTGGCGTCGCTGCTGTTGCCACGGGAACACCTGGCGGCAACGGTTCATCTGGAGGAGCGGTCATGAGCGGTCTTGAATTGCGCGCCTTTGCCCATTCGCGCACGGGCGACAAAGGCGATACCTCGAATATCTCGGTGATCGCCTACCGTGCCGAGGACTACCCAGGGTTATGCGAATGGCTGACGGCCGAGCGGGTGGCGGACTACTTTGCGTCCTTGCTCGATCCGGCAGCCGGACCGGTACGGCGTTACGCGGTACCGGGCGTGCGCGCCTTGAATTTTGTCTTGCCGGGCATCCTCCGTGGCGGGGTGACCCGTTCCCTGGCGCTGGATGCCCACGGCAAGAGCCTGGGCTCGGCGTTGCTGGATATGCCGTGGGAGCGCGATTAACCCACTTGTTTCAAGCGCTGGGCGACACGTTCGGTGATCAGAGTGCGTTGCTTTTGCGACTCCGCCACCCGTTGCAGGGCAATGGCCAGCACGTCCGCGGGCGCCGTCTCCGGGCTGCCGGCATTGAACGGCGGCGCCGGTGCGTATTCCAGCTGCAACTGGATCGCCTGGGCCTCTTGCGCCCCCACCAGTTCAGCGACCAGGGTCAGGGCAAAATCGATCCCTGCGGTGATGCCGCCGCCGGTCAGCAGGTTGCCGTCACGCACCACGCGGTCCTTCACCGGTATCGCGCCGAGAGTCGCCAGCAGATCGTGATAGGCCCAGTGCGTGGTGGCCTTGCGGCCGTGCAGCAGCCCGGCGGCGCCCAGCACCAGAGAACCTGTGCAGACTGAGGTGACATATCGCGCCTGGGCGGCCTGGCGGACGATGAATGAGAGGGTCTCGGCATCTTCCATCAAGGGGCCTACCCCGGCCCCTCCTGGAATACAGATCACGTCCAGGGGCGGGCAGTCTTCGAAAGTCGTCGTCGGCGTAAAGACCAGGCCGGTGCTGGAGGTGACGGGTGCCAGGTCCTTCCAGATCAGGTGGATCCGTGCATCAGGCAACGAGGCCAGGACGTCGTAGGGGCCGGTGAGGTCAAGCTGTTGGACTTTGGGGAACAACAGAAAGCCGATATGCAGCGTCATGTAATAGCTCCTTGGAAGTAAATGGGCGGGTCCTGCAAGGCTGGACGGTTTCACTGTAGTTCCGTAGGCTTTGGCGTATCTGCCATTGACCCCACGTTTCACGCCAATACCCATGAACACACCCAGAACGATCCGCATCCTGGCGTTTCCCAATGTGCAGGTGCTCGATGTCACGGGGCCGTTGCAGGTCTTTGCCTCGGCCAACGACCTCGCCCGTGCCGAGGGCCTGCCGCTGCCTTATGCCGTGAGCGTCATTGCCGACCAGCGCGAACCGGTGATGAGTTCGGCGGGGCTGGCCCTGGTGGCCAATCCTTTACCGGCGACGGGGGTGCCTTGCGACACCCTGATCATCGCGGGTGGCTGGGGCACTTATGCGGCCGCCGAGGACTCGGCGCTGGTGGCCTGGGTGCGCCAGCAGGCCGGTTGCGCGCGACGGGTCGCCTCGGTCTGCACCGGGGCGTTCCTGCTGGCGGCCAGCGGCTGGCTGGACGGCCGGCGAGTGGCGACCCACTGGACCCGCTGCGAACAATTGGCCGCGCAGTACCCGCGGGTGCAGGTCGAGCCCAATCCGATCTTTATCAACGATGGCCCGGTCTGGACCTCGGCCGGGGTGACGGCGGGTATCGATTTGTCCCTGGCGCTGGTTGAGGCGGACCTGGGGCGTCCTGTGGCGTTGGAGGTCGCCCGGCATCTGGTGGTGTTCCTGAAGCGTCCGGGCGGGCAGGCACAATTCAGCGCGACCCTGTCCTTGCAGAAGGCCGGCAGCCGCTTCGGCGACTTGCAGGCCTGGATCGCCGAGCACCTGGCGCAGGACCTGTCGATTTCGATCCTGGCGCAGCAGGCGGGCATGAGCGAGCGCAGTTTCGTCCGTCACTACCGCGCCGAAACCGGGCAGACGCCGGCCCGGGCCATCGAGCAGATCCGGGTGGAAACCGCCCGGCGCCTGCTGGGCGACACCGCGATGCCGATCAAGCGCATCGCCAGCCGCTGTGGTTTCGGCAGCGAGGAAACCCTGCGCCGCAGTTTTCTGCGGGCCCTGAGTGTCACGCCACAGGCCTATCGCGAGCGCTTTTCAGCGCGGCCATAAGACCCCGCTGGGTGACGCCGTCGATCCACTTCGTTGACCTAAGCCATCCCCTGAGCATCGAATACACCTAAGCTGTTGGAATATCGGACGTAGTTCGCAATAAACCTGTACGTTAAGCATGGTTTGTAAAAATTATGGCATCATGCCATTAATGTTTTCCCTGATACCCCAATAAGATGAGCACCGGTCTGTGTCAGTGATTCCCCTACTTGTGTGTGACGACTCCAACATGGCCCGTAAGCAGGTTTTACGGGCGCTGCCGGCAGACTGGCAGGTCTCGATCACCCAGGCCAGCGATGGTCGGCAGGGGCTGGATGCCATTCGCCAGGGATTGGGGCAGGTGGTGTTGCTCGACCTGACCATGCCGGAAATGGATGGTTACCAGGTGCTCTCGGCGATCCGTGCCGAAGGCTTGCAGGCACAGGTGATCGTGATCTCCGGCGATGTCCAGGAAGAGGCGGTCCGCCGGGTGCACGAGTTGGGTGCGTTGGCGTTCCTGAAAAAGCCGTTTGACCAGGACGAGTTGCGCGAGACCCTCGACCGACTGGGGCTGCTGAATGCTCCCGGTCCGGCGCCGTTGGCCGCTCGCCTTGAACCGACGGCTGAAGTCAGCTTTCGCGATGCCTTTCGCGAAACGGTCAACGTCGCCATTGGTCGCGCGGCGGCGTTGATCGCCAAGGTCCTCGGGGTGTTTGTGCACTTGCCGGTGCCGAACGTGAATATCCTCGAGGTGGGCGAACTGCACATGGCGCTGATGGATGCTGGCAACGGCAACCAGCTCACCGCCATTTGCCAGGGTTTTATCGGCAGTGGTATCGCCGGTGAGGCCTTGCTGATGTTCCATGATTCGGAAATCGCCGACATGGCGCAGTTGATGCAGCGCCAGGGCACCGAGTATTCGGACCTGGAAATGTTGCTGGACCTCTCCAGTGTGCTGATCGGTGCGTGCCTGAGCAGTATTGCCGAACAGATCGACGTGGTGTTTTCCCAGGGCCACCCACAGATTCTCGGGCAGCACGCGGCCATCGACGAACTGATCCGGGTCAACCAGCAACGCTGGAAAAAGACCCTGGCGGTAGAAATCAGCTACAGCCTGGAAGGGCACGATATTCATTTCGACTTGCTGTTGCTGTTCACGGAAGACTCCATCCAGCGGTTGACCGACAAACTCGCCTACCTGATGAGCTGAGCCATGAACGACACTCTCGATCTGAACGAGTTTCACTGGTTACTGGCGATTGTCCAGAGCATCGACGTCGGCGTGGTGGTGCTGGACCGCGACTACTGTGTGCAGGTCTGGAACACCTTCATGGAAAACCGTTCCGGGGTGCAGCCCAAGGACGCCAACAGCCAGTCGTTCTTCAGCCTGTTTCCCGAGGTGGACCGCGAATGGTTCAGCCGCAAGGTCGAGAGTGTCGCGACCCTGGGCACGCCGGCGTTCACCATCTGGGAGCAGCGGCCTTATCTGGTGCGGTTCAAGAACTACCAGCCGATCACCGGCCAGGAAGATTTCATGTACCAGAACACCACCATGTTGCCGTTGCGTTCCACCAACAGCAGCATCACCCATATCTGCCTGGTGATCTATGACGTCACCGACGTGGCCACCAACCGCCACCAGCTCCAGGCCGCCAATGCCAAGCTGCAGAAACTCTCCAGCACCGACCGCCTGACCGGCCTGTACAACCGTGGGCACTGGGAGGAAAGCCTGAAGGCCGCCTATGCCCGAAACCAGCGGTATGGCAATGCCACGAGCCTGGTGATGTTCGACATCGACCACTTCAAGCGGGTCAACGACACCTATGGCCACCAGGCGGGGGACAAGGTCATCGAGCATGTGGCCGATATGGTCCGCGAGCATGTGCGCGACAGCGACGTGGCCGGACGTTATGGCGGCGAAGAGTTTGGCGTGGTGCTGTCGGACACCGACAAGGCCGGCGCGCGCTTTTTTGCCGAACGCTTGCGCAAGGCGATCGAAGGCCTGGAAGTGATGCACGAAGGCCAGAGCATCCGCTTCACCATCAGCCTGGGGGTGGCTGATCTGAGCCTGCCTTCAATCAGTCACGCCGACCTGATCGCCTGGGCGGACCAGGCGTTGTATGCGTCGAAGAAGAGTGGGCGCAATCGGGTCTCGGTTTACGAGTAACGGATGGGGCCAGATACTCAGGCCCGTCGCGCCATCAGCAGCACCGAAGCGGCCCCGACAACAATATTGATCCGACGCCAGAGCGTCGGAGCCTTTCCCCATCTGTGCCTGAAACTTGTCACGCAGGTGTACGGTTCATCGGTGCCAAACGTAGAGCGGCGAGCAAAAATCGTCGAATCAGCCAGTTGCGCGCAGACCTTGGCCGCGACCAAGAATAAGTCGCTGTTTTAAAACAAATTTGTGTAAGAGGGGGCTTCACAGGCGCCGCGAAAGTTGATAAATTTCGCGCACTCTTGCAGTGGCCCTTCTCGGGTTCGCAAGCTGCAAGGTCAAGACACGAGTGTTACGCACTCGTCGCAACAGCTACAGGGGCGTCGCCAAGCGGTAAGGCAGCAGGTTTTGATCCTGCCATGCGTTGGTTCGAATCCAGCCGCCCCTGCCATTTTCCTTCTCGTACCTGAGATCATGCCAGCCGCAGACGCATCTGCTCACTGGCTGCCGGCCCGGCTTGCACGGTGCTCCGGCTCAACGGCACCGGACGCCCATCGGCGATATCCGCCATCATCAATTGCAACGGTCGCCCGCTCTCGCATTCGACGATTTGCACGCTTTCGCCTTCCGGCGCGTAATGGCGATTACCCCATTCCACAAATGCCATCAGCACCACGCGAAAATCCTCGCCCTTGGTGGTTGGCAGATATTCATAGCGCAGCGGGCGCTGGCTATAGGGCACGCGTTCGAGCAGGCCCGCCTCCACCAGCGCATTCAGGCGCCGGGTCAGCATGTTCGGGGCAATTTCCAGGCTGCGGGAGAATTCGTCGAAGCGCTTCAGGCCATGCAGGGCGTCGCGCATGATCAAGATACTCCACCACTCGCCCACCCGTTCAAGGCTGCGGGCAACCGGGCATTCGGCATGGCTCAGGGTTTTGCGTTGCATGGTGGTTCCTGTCGGGGTGCTCGGATATTTGTGAGGCGGGTATGTTACTTTCATGATGATAGTAGCGTCCACAAGCCATTACCTCGCTCAATCACCTGAAGGAGTTGGATCGTCATGAACAAACGCATCGTTGTCACGGGCATGGGCGCGCTGACCCCGCTGGGTTGCGGGGTCGAACAGATCTGGCAGCGCCTGCTGGCCGGACAGTCCGGGATCCGACAGTTGCCGACGGAGTTGATCGGCGACCTGTCGATCAGCATCGGCGGCCAGGTCCCGGACCGTGCCCAGGACCCGGAGGCCGGCTTCGATCCGGATCAACTGCTGGCGGCCAAGGAGCAGCGCAAGATGGACCGCTTCATCCTGTTCGCCCTGGCGGCGGCGGATGAAGCCTTGGCCCAGGCCGGCTGGGCGCCCGACTCCCCTGAGGCGCAGGAGCGCACGGCAACCATCATTGCTTCCGGTGTCGGTGGTTTTCCGGCTATCGCCGAAGCGGTGCGGACCACGGACAGCAAGGGGCCGCGGCGTCTGTCGCCGTTCACCATCCCCTCGTTTCTCAGCAATATGGCGGCCGGTCACGTCTCGATCCGCTACGGTCTCAAGGGGCCACTGGGTTCTCCGGTGACCGCCTGTGCCGCCGGCGTCCAGGCCATCGGCGATGCTGCCCGGATGATCCGTGCGGGGGAGATTGATGTCGCGGTCTGCGGTGGCGCGGAAGCGTGTATCCACCGGGTCAGTCTGGCCGGGTTCGCGGCGGCCCGGGCGCTTTCAAGTGATTACAACGAGACGCCACAGCTCGCCTCGCGGCCTTTCGATCAGGCCCGCGATGGCTTTGTCATGGGCGAGGGGGCCGGCCTGCTGGTGATCGAGGAGTTGGAGCATGCCTTGGCGCGTGGCGCCAAACCGCTCGCCGAGTTGGTGGGCTACGGCACCAGCTCCGATGCCTACCATATGACTGCCGGCCCGGAAGACGGTGACGGTGCCCGTCGGGCCATGCAGCAGGCATTGCGCCAGGCCGGGATCGAGCCGTCGCAGGTCCAGCATCTGAATGCGCATGCCACTTCGACGCCGGTGGGTGACAAGGGCGAATTGGCGGCCATCAAGGCGGTGTTCGGGACAGCGGGTGGTCCAGCCATCAGTTCGACCAAATCCGCTACCGGGCATCTGTTGGGCGCCGCGGGTGGGATCGAGGCGATCTTCACGGTGCTGGCATTGCGTGACCAGGTGGCGCCGGCGACGCTCAATCTGGATAACCCTGATGACCTCGCCGAAGGTCTTGATCTGATCCGTGGTCAGGCCCGGCAGTTGCCTATGGAGTATGCACTCTCCAATGGCTTCGGTTTTGGTGGGGTCAATGCCAGTGTGTTGTTCAAGCGCTGGGTGTAGGGCGGGCGATACCGTCTTCAGGTCAACGCGGTCAATGTAGGAGCCCGGCTTGCCGGCGATGGCGGTCGGATGATCGATGCAGGGCTTGAGGGCCTCATCGCTGGCAAGCCAGGCTCCTACAAGGGACGGCGTTTATTTGGAGAATTTTCTCGCGCCGGCCACGCAGAGGATCACCGCCACCGTGACCCCCAACATGCCCAGGCTGACCTGCTCGTGGAGCAAGGTCGCCGCCAGCGCCAAGCCGAAAAACGGCTGCAGGAGTTGTAACTGTCCCACGGCGGCAATCCCGCCCTGGGCCAAACCGCGATACCAGAACACAAAACCGATCAGCATGCTGAACAACGAGACATATGCCAGGCTCAACCAGGCCGGTGTGCTGATCCCTGTGAACGAGGGGGGCGTCAGCAACCCCGTCAGCACGAGCATTACCGGCAGCGACAGGACCAGCGCCCAGGAAATTACCTGCCAGCCTCCCAGCGCCCGGGAGAGTTTCGCTCCTTCGGCATAACCCAGGCCGCAGACCAGCACCGCCAGCAGCATCAGGATATCGCCCCGGGGCGAGGCGCTCAGCCCCTGGGACACGGCGAACCCCACCACCAACAGGCTGCCCAGCACGGAAAAGCACCAGAACACCGGCCGTGGCCGCTCGCCACCGCGCAGGACACCGAAGGCGGCGGTCGCCAGCGGCAACAGGCCGAGGAAAACAATGGAGTGCGCCGAGGTCACGTACTGCAACGCCAGTGCCGTCAACAGCGGGAACCCCAGTACAACACCGATGGCCACCACCAGCAGCGACAGCAGTTGGTGGCGGGCAGGGCGCTTCTCCCTGAACAGCAACAGCAGGCACAGCGCCAGAACCCCGGCGATGCTCGCCCGGGCCACGGTCAGAAACACCGGGTCGAACTCCCGGACCGCCACCCGTGTCGCGGGCAACGAACCACTGAAGATCAATACACCGATAAATCCATTGAGCCAGCCACGGCTGCTTTTGGCGATCGCCGGGGTGTTCAGGGGCGAGATACGTTCCATTTTCGCGTCACACTCAAGGTTCGGGTTGCTTGAGGCACATCCTATGATTGACTATTGATACAATCAAAATATTGTCATGGATACATCTGCCCATGCCGCGTTCCCGGTACAAGTCGCTGGTTGACGTTTTTGCTGCCGATATCCGCTCGGGGCGCCTGCCGCCCGGTGCCCGCTTGCCGACCCATCGCCAACTGGCCGCGACCCATGGCCTGGCTCTGGTCACGGCCAGTCGGGTCTACGCGGAGCTTGAGGCGATGGGCCTGGTCAGCGGGGAAACGGGGCGTGGCACCTTTGTCCGGGAGACGTCCCTGCCTTCCGGCCTGGGCATCGACCAACCCGACGTGGCTTTGGGGATGGTCGATCTCAACTTCAACTATCCGTCGTCGCCAGGACAGGCCGAGCAACTGCGTATGGCTTTGCGTCAGTTGGCGTTGTCCGGCGACCTGGAGTCCTTGCTGCGTTACCACCCGCATGCCGGTCGCTTGCACGAACGAGCAGCGGTCGCCCGTCACCTGGGGACGCGCGGACTGAGGGTGGCGGCCGAGCAGGTGCTGATTGTCAGCGGCGCCCAGCATGGCTTGACGGTGGTTCTAATGGCGTTCCTGCAACCCGGCGACGTGATCGCCGCAGATGCCTTGACCTACCCCGGATTCAAGGTGTTGGCGCAGGCGTTGCACCTTGAGGTCGTGCCGATTCCCGTCACCGACCAGGGACCCGATCTCGATGCCCTGGCGCAACTTTGCCGCAGCCGTCCGGTGCGCGCCGTCTACAGCATGCCGACCCTGCATAACCCGATGGGCTGGGTGATGGCGGCCGATCAGCGTGAACAACTGGTGTCGATTGCGCGCCAGCATGATCTGTTGATTATCGAGGACGCGGCCTACGCCTACCTGGCGGAGCAAGCGCCGCCGCCGCTAGCCGAGTTGGCGCCGGAAAGGACTCTCTATGTTTCCGGTCTGTCCAAGAACGTGGCAGCCGGGTTGCGGGTCGGATTTGTCGTGGCGCCGCTGCAGCGGGTGGCGGCGCTGGAACGAACCATCCGGGCGACCACCTGGAACACGCCGGGTGTGTTGACGGCAATCGCCACCGCCTGGATCGAGGACGGCACCGTCGCCAGACTCGAGGTACAAAAGCGCAAGGATGCCCAGGCTAGGCAGGTCATGGCTGACGAGCTGCTGGTCGGGCTGCGCACCGTACGCCATCCGTCTTCCTACTTTCTCTGGCTGCCCCTGCCGGAAGAGGCGCGGGCCGATCAGATCGCAGTGACGCTGATGCGCGAGCAGATTTCAGTCTCCACCGCCGAGCCTTTTACAACCTCGGTGCATGTGCCCCATGCGATCCGCCTGGCCTTGGGTTCCGTGGACATGGAGACCCTTCGGATTGCACTGGTCAAAGTGCAAGGGGTGCTCGGGCCGCTGTTCTGATCCGTATTTTTCATCATCATCTGCCTCTGTAATGTATTTGGCCCACGGCCGACAATGAACCTACGGATCAGCCTTCTGCAGATGCCCGGGGCTATAGCTTGTGATGCAGGGCCACGGACCTCTGTTTGCTCTGCTCCGTAAACTCATTACGCGACCCGCGTTATGCCCTGACCTTATAGTTGAGGAGGCCTTATGGCCAAGATGGCGATGTTCCTGGGTGGATTTCTCATACTGACGATTGCGATTGGCCTCCTGGCCACGATTTCTCCGACATAACCCCCTAAACCAGATAACGCCGAAACCACCCCAGGGTCCTGTCCCAGGCCAGTTTGGCGGCGGCCTCGTCGTACCTCGGCGTGGAGTCATTGTGAAAGCCGTGGTTAACCCCGGCGTAGATATGCGCTTCATAGACCTTGCCGGCGGCTTTCAAGGCCTGCTCATAGGCGGGCCAGCCGTCGGTGATGGCCTTGTCCAGTTCGGCATAGTGCAGCAGCAGGGGCGCCTTGATCCGCACCACCTCTTCGGCCTTTGGCTGGCGGCCATAGAAGGGCACGGCGGCACTGAGTTCCGGATAGGCCACGGCGGCGGCATTGGCGACCCCGCCGCCATAGCAGAAGCCGGTGATGCCGACTTTGCCGGTGGTGCTGTCGTGGTGCATCAGCCATTCGATAGCGGCGAAAAAGTCGTTCATCAGCTTTTCCGGGTCGACGGTCAGCTGCAGCTCCCGGCCTTTTTCGTCATTGCCGGGATAACCGCCGACCGATGACAGACCATCCGGGGCCAGGGCGATGTATCCGGCCTTGGCCACACGCCGGGCCACGTCCTCGATATAGGGATTGAGCCCACGGTTTTCATGCACCACCACCACCGCCGACACCTTGCCGCTGGCCTTGGCCGGACGTACCTGATAAGCACGCACTTGCCCGTGGCCCTTGGGGGAGGGGTAGGTGATGTATTCGGCGACGATGTCCGGGTCGGTAAACGGCACCTGTTCGGCCAGCGCATAGTTTGGGCTCAACGCCGCCAGCAGGCTGCTGGCGGCCAGGCCACCGAGGGTGAACTTTGCCGCACGATCGAGAAACTCCCGGCGGTTGATCTTGCCGTGGACGTAGTAGTCGTACAGCTCAAGCAGTTCAGGGGCAAAGTCTTTCGCGGTGAGACGTTCCATCTGGGCGCTACCTTTGGCGAGGCAAGTTCCGGCCTAGTGTAGAACCTAAATGCCGATGCCCGGTCTTGAAGGGCTTTCACGTGAGCAATATAGATTCCAGAATCATGAATTAAACTTGTGATCATCTGGATTAAAATGAGTTTGTCTCAGTATGGCCTGAGTGTCGACAATGGCTCCCATCAAACATATTGGAGTTTTTTGTCATGGCCTTGGCTCATTCCCTAGGATTTCCGCGTATTGGTCGCGACCGCGAACTGAAGAAAGCTCAAGAAGCCTTCTGGAAAGGTGAATTGAACGAAGCGGGCCTGCGTGCCGTGGGCAGCGAGCTGCGCAAGGCGCATTGGGACCTGCAGAAGAAAGCCGGCGTCGAGCTGTTGCCGGTCGGCGACTTTGCCTGGTACGACCAGGTCCTGACCCACTCGCTGATGTTCGGCGTGATCCCGGAGCGCTTCCGCCCACAAGAAGGCCCCGCCACCCTGCAAACCCTGTTCGGCATGGCCCGTGGCGTCAGCGACAGCTGCTGCGGCGGTGCGCACGCCCAGGAAATGACCAAGTGGTTTGATACCAACTACCACTACCTGGTGCCGGAATTCAGCGCCGACCAGCAGTTCCAGCTCGGCTGGGATCAGCTGTTCGAAGAAGTCGAAGAAGCGCGCGCACTGGGCCACAACGTCAAGCCCGTGGTTATCGGGCCGCTGACATACCTGTGGCTGGGCAAGGCCAAAGGTGGCGATTTTGACAAGCTCGATCTGCTCGAGCGCTTGCTGCCGTTGTACGGTCAGATCTTCCAGCGCCTGGCTGCCCTGGGCGTTGAGTGGGTTCAGATCGACGAGCCGATCCTGGTCCTGGACCTGCCGCAGGAGTGGAAAAACGCCTTTGAGCGTGCCTATAACCTGATCCAGCGCGATCCACTGAAGAAGCTGGTGGCCACCTACTTCGGCGGCCTGGAAGAGAACCTCGGCCTGGCGGCCAACCTGCCGGTCGACGGTCTGCACATCGACTTGGTTCGGGCGCCTGAGCAGTACCCGACGATCCTCGATCGTCTGCCTGCTTACAAGGTACTGTCGCTGGGCCTGGTCAACGGCCGTAACGTCTGGGGTTGCGACCTGGAAAAAGCCCTGGCGGTCTTGCAACACGCCGATGAACGCCTGGGCGATCGCCTGTGGGTCGCGCCTTCCTGTTCGTTGCTGCACAGCCCGGTCGACCTGGGCCGTGAAGACAAGCTGGACGCCGAACTGAAGAGCTGGCTGGCCTTTGCTGTGCAGAAGTGTGAAGAAGTCGCGATTCTGGCTCGTGCCATCAACGAACCAGAAGCGGCTCCAGTCCTGGAAGCACTGGCCAAGAGCCGTGCGGTTCAAGCCAGCCGTGCCGCCTCGCCGCGCATCCACAAGCCGGCTGTGCAGGCTCGTGTTGCCGCGATTACCGCCAAGGACAGCCAGCGTCACTCGTTGTTCGCCACCCGTATCGAGAAGCAGCGTGCCGGCCTGAATCTGCCACTGTTCCCAACCACGACCATCGGTTCATTCCCGCAAACGACGGCCATCCGCCTGGCGCGCCAATCGTTCAAGCAAGGCAAATTGAGCGAAGCTGAATACACCGAAGCGATGCAGAGCGAGATTCGCCATGCCGTGCAAGTGCAGGAACGCCTGGGCCTGGATGTGCTGGTGCACGGTGAAGCCGAGCGTAACGACATGGTCGAATACTTCGCCGAGCAACTCGACGGTTATGCCTTCAGCCGCTTTGGCTGGGTCCAGAGCTACGGTTCGCGGTGCGTGAAACCGGCGCTGATCTTCGGCGATCTGAGCCGTCCGAAGGCCATGACCGTGGAGTGGATCCGCTACGCCCAGAGTCTCACCGACAAAGTGATGAAGGGCATGTTGACCGGCCCGGTGACCATGCTGATGTGGTCCTTCCCCCGTGAAGACGTGTCCCGTGAAGAGCAGGCGCGCCAACTGGCCCTGGCCATTCGTGACGAAGTGCTGGACCTGGAAGCCGCCGGCATCAAGGTCGTGCAGATCGACGAAGCGGCGTTCCGCGAAGGTCTGCCGCTACGCCGGGCGCAATGGCAGCACTACCTGGATTGGGCCACCGAGGTCTTCCGTCTGTGCGCCTGCGGTGTGCGTGATGAAACCCAGATCCACACCCACATGTGCTACAGCGAGTTCAACGATGTGATCGAGTCCATTGCCGCCATGGATGCCGACGTCATCACCATTGAAACCTCGCGTTCGGACATGGAGCTGCTGGATGCGTTCGAAGCCTTCGCTTACCCGAATGAAATCGGGCCGGGTGTCTACGACATTCACTCGCCACGGGTGCCGGATGCTTCGGAGATGGCCAACCTGTTGCGCAAAGCCGCCCAGCGTATCCCCGCCGAACGTCTGTGGGTCAACCCGGACTGCGGTCTGAAAACCCGTGGCTGGCCGGAAACCGAAGCGGCCCTGGTGCACATGGTCAGCGCCGCGCGCCAACTGCGTAAAGAGCTGGCGTGACAACCTGGGCTGAATCAGCCGCCGGAGCAGGTTCTCGTGCTCCGGCTTTTTTTATGGCTGCTGGCCCCCTCACTCCCGGTGACACTGACCTGATGCGTGATCGCCAGGACCGCCAGCTCGAAGAGCCGCGCCGCAAGTGCGGGCTGGCGTTCATTCTGGCGAACACGATGTTCTGGCAGCGGGTTCAGGCGGCCAATCAGTAGCGCACCACTCCCGATTGACGCCAGCGATCCTGCGGCCCACTACACGGCCCGAACGGACCTGTTCGGCGCCAGCGGCGACCCCAGCGCCAGGCAGCGATAGGCGGCCTCCATGACACGCTGCCTGCGTGTGGGGAGTCCGGCTTTCCAGCGCCAGCGAATGACGGACAGCGGAACCGCGAAGAGCAGCCATGCACCGACGCACAGGCCACCCAGAAAGAGCGAGAATGAGTCGTTCTTTCCCGTCACCGCGCCAATGCAGGCCCCCATTGCGAGAATGGCAATCAGCAGAGCGGTCGATGCCAGGACGTAGCGGTATTCGCTTCCGGGTGGGATGCGTGTTGCGGCATAAGGCTCCGAACTGCCTTGCCAGGCGAAGTGCGTGACGTAGACGCAATCGTCTTCCAGGTTGCGCAGGGCGTACACCCGCTGCTCGCCGGTTGATGTGAGCGGCGTCTCCAGCACGGCCAGCTCGACGCGGTCCCCTTCGGCCAGGAAAGGTGCGCTCGGGTGCCATGAACGCTCGCGGGTGAGGAACCACATCGATTGACCATTGACGACGAAGCTGTAGGCGTTACCCCGCTTGTAGAGCGACTTCGCCGTCAGCTTCTTCAGCCGTCCCTCGACCCGCTGAATGTCGGGCAGTTCAGCGGCCATCAGCGTGTACCCCGCAGTACTTCACCCTCACCGCTGCCATCAACTGCAAGGTCCGCCTGCGGCTGAAACTCTCCCAGAGATCGCTGCAGGAAAAGGCGATCTGCAACAATGAGAATATCAAGGTTGCCATGGCCAGGGCTCCGACAATCAGAAACGGGAAATTCCAGGCGGATTTGATCTGCAGCGCCAGAAAGAACGCGCCAGCTCCGATCAGGCCGCCGGCTGCGGCCAGCCGCAGTGCGCGCGGCAGCGAGCGCCAGGTCTTTTCGGCGCGCACCTGCGGTGGCTCGGGTGCGATGGGTTGCTGCGCGCCTTGCGGCAGCAGCCAGTCGAGTCTGTGCGCGCCGTCGTGCAGCTCGAAAACGCCAGCCACAACCGGCGTGCGTTGCTCGGCCAGGATCTGCAGCGTCTCGGGGGTGGTGTTCTGCTCGCGCAGGCGAGCGTCGACCACGATACCGTCGAGAGCAAACCGCACTCGGCCGATATCCATCGACGTGGTGACGGCGACCCGGAAGTTGTCGAGCGGGCCTTCGAGCACCTTGATCGCCCGTGCGCGGCGATCCCGCTCGAGGGGAATGAGTTCTTTCATGATTTCAGCCACCTTCACCGAAGCGAATCCATTCGATGGGATCGTCACGCCATGCGGGTATCGCGGCGGCGCGTTTATTTTGTTCGTCGCGATTTTCTTCCTGGGGCTCTTCGGGAATGTCCAGTCGCTGCTGCTTGGCCCATTCCGGATAGCTGGCGCTTAGTTCATCCACGTACTTGTGTCTTTCGCTCGCGTGGATGGCGATGCCGTATTGCAGGTCAAGTTCCTTTGGCACTGCGCGCAGGGTGTTGTGGGCCGGCTCGATGACAAAGTCTTCCAGTTCCTTGCCAGTCAGCCGGTCCGCAACGAGGTGCGGATTGTTGATGCGCTCCGGGGTGCGGCCTTGCGGCGGCAGCGCCGCGGCAAGGATCACGCCGTTGAAACCGGGACGCGTCAGCATGCGACGAAGCGCAACCTTTGTCTGGCCGCTGTCGTCGTTGTAGGCCTTGAGGCCGACGTACAGAACATGCTTGCGCACGCTTGCAAACGCAAAGTTGTTCTCGCCGCTGCCAGCGTTCAAGACCGATGGAACCTCCACATGCATCAGTGCGAAAGTCTTGCCGCCGTCCATCGAAAGCTCGATGCGGATGTAGTAGCAGTGGGTCTTCAAGCGTTCTTCCAGCGTGGAGCCGCGAAGGCATTCTTTTTTCAGATCGCGCGAGACGCCGTACTGTAGGAATACCACCACCTGGGGATCGTCGCTCGAATAGCGGATGGGGATGTTGTCCTCGCTGTTCAGGAACACGTCTCCCATTGGCGTGAGCACGCCCGTGCGACGGTCGAAGTAGCGAAGGTTCTTCGACAGCTGACCGCGATAGTCGAGGGATTGCTGTGCCAGCAGATACCGCTCGCCGCCAAGATCGCTCAGAACATATTCAGGCCCTCGGATGGGGTACGCCACGACGTACGAATACTCCATGCCATCATTGAGGGTCTCGACCACACTGGAGCAGGCGCTGAGCATGATGGCCACCAGGACAAGAGCGGCGGTTGCGAAACGACTTTTCAACGGCATGGGCCCCCGCATAAGGCCGGCGGCCGGCAAGGTGGGTGGCTGGTGTGCCAGGGCGCTTTTCGGTCGGGCGTTGCGCTGGCTTTCTCACTCATTGCCGTTGCCCTTGACGTTGGTGCACCCGGCGAGCAGCAGCGCAACGCTCAGTGCGCGAAGGCTGGTGGTTTTCTTCATGTCCACCAGTAGCGCACCAGATGGAAGAAGATCGGCGCGGCGAAGCACACCGAGTCCAGCCGGTCGAGCATGCCGCCGTGGCCTTCGATCATATGGCCCCAGTCCTTGACCCCACGGTCGCGCTTGATCGCCGACATGACGATGCCACCGGCAAACCCCAGCAGGTTGATCAACAATGCGATCAGTGCCGCTTGCCAGGGATTGAACGGGGTAATCCAGAACAGCGCGCCACCGATCAACGAGGCCAGGGTAATGCCGCCGACAAAGCCTTCGACGGTTTTCGACGGCGACAGGTTGGGCGCGATCTTGCGTTTGCCGAACAGCTTGCCGCAGACGTACTGGAGTACGTCGGACAACTGCACCACGATCACCAGGTAAGCGATCAGCAGCAGGTTGCGACCTTCATAGCCGGCAATCTCCAGGGTCAGCAGCGCCGGCACGAACGACACGCAGAACACCGCGATCATCAAGCCCCACTGGACTTTCGACGCCCGCTCGAGGAAGTGCGTGCTGTCACCGCCCAACGAAGCGAGGATCGGCAGCAGCAGGAACACGTAGACCGGAATGAAGATCGAGAACAGTCCGTACCAGTCGCTGTAGATCAGCAGGTACTGTAGCGGCAGCGCCAGGTAGAACGCCGCCACCAGCGCCGGGTAGTCGCTGCGCCGGGTTGGCGTCAGGGTCAGGAACTCGCGCAGGGCGTAGAAGGACACCGCATAGAACAGCAGGATCACCGCGCCGGTGCCCAGCCAGAAGGCGATACCGATCACCAGCACCATCACCCACCAGGCATTGATCCGGGCGTTGAGGTTGTCGATGACCGCGTTCGGCGTGCCACGGGTACGCCACTTGAGGACAAAGCCGATCAGCGAAGCCAGGACCAGGATCATGCCGATCCCGGCGAATAACATCAGGGTCTGCCTATCCATTTCAGTGTTGCTCCGGTGCCAGGGCCAGCAGCGCATCGCGGCTGCGTTGCAGGAAGTGTTCTTTGCTTTCGTCGTCTTCGAGTCGCAGCGGGGCGCCGAAACTGGTGGTGCACAGCAGGGGCAGGGGCAGTACACGACCCTTGGGCATGACCCGGTTGAGGTTGGCGATCCACACCGGAATCAACTGCGCCTGTGGGTAGCTTCGGGTCAAGTGGAAGATCCCGCTCTTGAACGGCAGCAGGCCGTCCTCTTGGTTGCGTGTGCCTTCGGGAAAAATGATCAGCGAGTGGCCTTGTTCCAGCGCATCGAGCATCGGTTGCAGCGGGTTGTCCCCGGGCGCCTTGCGTTCGCGGTCGATCAGCACGCCGTTGAAGACCCGCTTGATGATGTAGCGGCGCAGGGCACTTTTATTCCAGTAGTCGGCGCCGGCGACCGGCCGCGTGAGTTTGCGTAGCGCCGGTGGCAGCGAGGCCCAGAGCAGGACGAAGTCACCGTGGCTGCTGTGGTTGGCGAAGTAGATGCGCTGCTGCGGATTGGGCCCGCAGCCGATCCACAGGCTGCGGGCGCCGGTGATCAGGCGGGCGCCGGAGGTGATGAGAGTGGCAACCACGGGTTCGAACATGACGATTCCTTATCCGGCGAAGGGCAGCCAGGGGCTGGCCAGAATGACGAGCAGTGGCAGAGAAATTTGCACGAGCAGCAACAACGCCTGACGCTTGAGCAGGCCCAGTGCGCCGCGGCTGCGTTCGGTCCAGGGGCGGTTGGTGGATTGCCGCGATTGCAGGCCGAGGTCTTGCAATGCCTGGTCCAGTGCCTCGGTGCGCTCGCTCAGATTGCTGGGGTCCTGTGCCATCAACTGGAACAGGTCGGCGTCGAAAGCGACGCGCAAGGCCCAGTATTTTTGCAGCAGGCCTGACAGTACCAGCCAGGCGCTGACCGCGAGGCACCACAGGCTGAAGCAACTGAGGAGCAGCGGTGCCAGGCCCAGCAGAACACCGAGTAGGGTCAGCCCCATGGAGAGCTGGTCCAGTGCGCGGCCGCGCCGTAGCAGGCTGGCGAGCACGTGCAGTTGCAGGTCAGCGGACATCGATGCTCCTCAAACGGTCGGATGCGTCAATGGGCATGAGGTCGAGCATCGCCTCCAGCGCCTGGCGATGCTGAGGATGCAAGACCACGCCGGGACGTGCCGCGCGTATCAGCGCCAAGGCCTCATCGATCTCTGGCGCTCGACCACTGTGCAACAACCAGGCGGCGAGCGCCGTGGCACTGCGCGAATAGCCCAGGGCGCAGCAGACCAGCAACGGTCCGTGCTGGCGCAGTTCATCGATACTCAGGGCGGCTTCCCGACATTGCTCGGCTGACGGTGTGATCAGGTCCAAAACAGGGATACTGCGATAGGTCCGGCCCTGTGGAGCCAGCGGCAGTTCGGCACACAGATCGACGATGGCGGCGAACGAGCCGGCTTGAAGTTCGCGTCGGCTTGGCAGTCGCCCAAGCCAAAGGTCGTCGATAACGTGGTCGGGTTGTGGATGTGATCTTGTCCAGAGCCGCGAATTGATCCAGGCGCCCGCCCGGTAAGGCGCAAACAGCCAGCGTGCCGCCGGGCTCAAGCTGCCGTCGGCGCGTTTCTGGAAACCCTGGGCGCCGAACACCGCGTAATTGAGTGCCACCAGCGCCAAGGCCAGAGCCGGCCAGAGCAACCACAACGCGGCACCGGCGAAGCTGGAGCCGGCGATGGCCAACAGCGCCGCTCCCAGCCCGTAGTAAGCCGCAGGGGCGAAGCGGTTGTCATTGCGCGCCAGACGCGCGACGGCCAACGGGTTGGCACGATCGTCCGGCCACAGCCAGACGCACAACCAGCCGGCCAGGGCGCCGGTGGGGAGGTCGATAAAGTGGTGTTGATAGGTGGTCAGCACCGACACGCCGATCAGCGCGAACCAGCCGTGCACCAGCCAGCGCCCGGCACCGCTGAAATGCCGGCGGTACATGACCCACAGAATCACCAGCAAGGCGATATGCAGCGAAGGCGCCTGGTTGAAGGGTTTGTCGAAGCCCGCCAGCACCGCGAACAGCCAGCCGAACACGCCGTCCAGCGGTGGCCGGGTGAAGGTAAAGGTCAGCGGCCAGAGGAGGAAGCAGGACACGGCGATCACCTGGGCTGTCAGCAGGCGCAAGGCGTGTCGATCGAGTTCACGCTTGCTCCTGGGCAGCAGCAGCGACAAGCCGTAAAGCAGGTCGATGGACCAGTAGGGCACGATGGTCCAGGCCCAGAACGGCATGTGGCTTTCCCAGTCGAACACATAGCTGCCGACATCGCTGCGCCGGGCGGTGTACCAGGTGGCGAAGCCGTAGCTGGCGAAGAACAACGGCGCCAGCAGGACCAGCCAGAGCACGGCGCGTTTCAGCAGGCCGGCTTCGCGGGGGGTGTTGTTCATCATTGCACGCGTTGCGCCAGGGACACGCTGAAGATCCCCCATTCATCGACCCGTTGAGTGATCTTGCGAAACCCGGCGGCCTCCACCAACTGGTCCATTTCCGCCTGGCTGCGACGGCGCATGACCCAGGCCTGGCCTTGACGGTGACTGGTCAGGGCGCGGGCAATCAGTTCCAGCTGCGGATGCCAGGGTTGCCCGGTATAGACCAGATAAGCGCCCGGTTCACAGGCCTCGGCCAAGCCGGCGAGTGAGTTGCCGACCATCGTGTTGTCGGCGAACAGTTCGTACAGACCGGACACCACCGCGAGGCTCGGCTTGGGCTCCAGTGCGGCGAGGTCGGCGCGGTCAAAGGCGTCGCCCTTGACGAACCGGGCGATATCGCCCAGGCCTTTTTCGACGATCAGCGCGCTGCCGTCACGCACGTTGATATCGCTGTAGTCGCGCAGCAGGATCGACTCGGGCAGCGGCGTCACTCCGTGCAGGGCTTCAAGGATATAGCGCCCGTGGCCGGCGGCGATGTCGACGATCCGCACTTCGCGGCCTTGCTCGCGCAGATGGGCCATGGCCAGACGCAGCAGCTCCTCGACATGCAGCTTGCGCTGGCGGATGCCGCGCCAGCCGATGGAGTTGAGGTAGTTCTGGTCGATCATCCGGCCCAGCGCGGTATGCCCGGTGGGGGTGTTGCGGTAGACGTAGTCCAGGGTACTGCCGGAGTCGAAACCGGTGTCGAAGCCGAGCTTGACCCCGGCCGACAGCTTGCTGCCCAGACCCATGCTGGCGCGGGTCAGACGCCAGTAGAGATCGCGTGGCGAGTTGTGCGGCAAGGGCGCGGCCAGAGACTCGGATTCGGCACAGGTCTCGCCGATGCGATCAGCATCGAGCAGGGCCGGGCGGTTGACCGGCGAGAGGAAGTTCTGTTCGATAAAGCGCTTGGCGCGGCTGACGGCCAGGTGCCGGTCGCGCTCGCCAAGGGTGTCGTGGAAGAAACCGGGGAGTACGTGCCGTTCTTTTTTCAGGCTGCCCAGGCGCTGGAAGAATTGTTCCTGGGGTTTGCGGTGGACCACGAAGTCCGCGCCGGAAATCAGCAACTGGGTCGGCACCTGGATCGCATTGGCATCGGCGACCACGCGGTCGGCGGCCTCGTAGAGCCCGAGCAGGACATTCACCGAAATGGCCTTGGTGATCAGCGGATCGCTGTCATAGGAGGCAATGCGTTCCGGGTCGTGACTGAGAAACTTGGCCTTGACGTAGCTGTTGACGAAAAAGTTGCCGCGAAAGCGCCGCATCAGGGCCAGGCCCGGGCGAGCGAAAGGCACGTAGAGCTTGACCTTGAAGGCTGGGGAGGCGAGTACCAGGGCGCGGATTCTGGGTGCGTAGTCATGAACCCAGGTGGCGACGATCACTGCGCCGACGCTCTGGGCGACCACCGCGATATTTTCTTCGGCGATCGCGAGGGTAGCGCCGAGGTGATCGCAGAAGGTCTGCACATCCCGCACGCTGGTGGCGAAGCTCGGGCTGTCGCCACGTGCGCCCGGCGACTGGCCGTGGCCACGGGCGTCCCAGGCGAAGAAATCGAACTCCGGCAGGTCGAGTTCGTCCACCAGGTGGGCAATCCGTCCGGAATGCTCATGCCCGCGGTGGAACAGCAGGATGGCCTTGCGTGGCTCGCCGGCGACAGGTGCTGTGGCTGGCCAGTGGCGATAAAACAGTTCAACGCCATCATGGGTACTGAAAGTCTGGGTTTGCTCGTCGCGCATTGCAATGTCCTTTTGCCGGATTTTGGAGAGTGGAGGCTGGGGGCAAATCTCTGTGGCAGCGGTTTTGCGATTCGGGTTATTGGACCGGCTGTTCCGCGATTGTTCCGGCTTCTTTCAAACCTTGTCGTACCCGATTGACCAGCGTGACCAGCAGCAGCGCGGCCATCAGTCCGAACAGGCCATTTATCCATTGGGCATTGATCAGGCCGAAGGCCACGCCGGTGGCAATGACGCCCAGGGCAAATGCGCGATCGCTCTTGCCCATGGGGCCGTCGTAGCGGCGTGAGGCACCGATCATCGGTCCCAGGACGCCGGCATATTCGCTGAACAGCGCCAGCAGGGTCACCAGCAGCACCGCCAGCAGGCTGACCTCGGGCAACAAGGCAAACGGCAGGATCAACGCGCTGTCGGCGACGATGTCGCAGAGTTCGTTCAAGTAGGCGCCGAGCTTCGATTGCTGACCGAATTCCCGGGCGAGCATGCCGTCGATGGCATTCAGGGCCATGCGCAGGATCATCCACAGCGGGATGAGCACAAACACCCCGGCGTATCCGGCGAAGGTGGCGACCACGGCGCCCACCAGCAAGGAAATCACGGCGGCGCTCAGGGTGACCTGGTTGGCGCTGGTGCCATTGTCGAAGAGGCGCTGGACGACGGGCCGCAGCAGGCTCTGGAAGCGAGGTTTGAGTTGGTAGATCGAGGGCATGGTGGCGACGGTCCTTGTCCGGAGGCGGTGAGCGGGGCTAGGGGATTCCTGCGCGCGGGGAGACCGCTTATTGGCAAAACAGGTGGATTATTGCCAGAAATGATCGGTTCTGACATTAGGTTCCGGATAAAAATGTGTGCAAACAGACATATTCAGGAGGCAAACCGATTTTTCCACGACGCGCTCGCGCAAGTGTTGTCCATTCTTGCCAGGCGGCCCAACTTCCTTGAGCCGCCTGGCAAGACTGTCGGCCTTTATGATGGGGTGGTTTCCACGACTTTCAGCCAAGGCCAGCGAGCCTGATAACTCTTCGCCTTGTGCTCGAACAAGTCGGGTTCGCGATGGGCTGGATTGATCCGAAGCAGGCCCTGCTCGATATCGCTCAGGCCGTAGGGTGCATAGACCTCTCCCGTGGCAACATCCAGCCCGATGCAGGTGCCGGCAATGAGGTAACGATCGATACCGTCTTTGGCCGACTCCAGCCGAGCATAGGTCCGCCCGAACCGCTGGGCGTACCAAAGATGGACGCGCGCCTGGTTTTTGATATCGATGTTGACGCCAAGGTCCTGGAAGAGCTTTTGGGTGGCCTGGATAACCTCGTTTTCGGCTTCCCAGGAGAGGTCATTGTCGAAGTAGAAAACGTCGTAATCCTTGACACCCCACTCGGGTGGCAGGTCCGAATGCTGATTCCAGGCGGCCTGGAACAGGCAGCCCGCCGTGAGCATGCATTGACTCAAGCCGAGGGAAGGCAGGCGCGAGGCGATCTGAGCGTTTACCGGGTTAGCCATGGCCAAACTGAGCAAACCTTCGGTGGTCAATGTCATCTTCATTCCTTTGGTGTGGATCCGGTCCAGTCCGCCGAGGATAGCTCAAGGGATATGAGAGTTTGTGACAGGGAGTGTTGTTTACAGGCCATTTTTGGAAAGACATGCCTCGAGTGCCTCAGTGACCAGGGAAATCAAAATCGGGCCTGAACTCGACTGCATTGCTTTTCCGATTTCGGATTGTCGCTCTATCACCTTGCCTGCGTATTTTGAGTCTCGACCTTTAGACGCGAGTGATGACAGTTCTTCTGGAGAGAACGACTTCTCATAAGCGATTGCAAGATTCTGGTCCCATTTCGGCTGGTACTGCGGGAGTAGGGCGTTGATCTCGTGGGATAAGGTAGTGTTGGCCTCGGCATCCCCCAGCTTTGCAACGAGCGTCCCATAAGTTTGCGTGCGCTTGGCGGCCGACAGTGCAATGGCGGCGAGATCATCGCCAGCATGGGATTGGGCAATGAAGCTGCGGGCTGCTTCATTAGCCGTTTCAGCGAAGGCTGCATTTGATAGTGCAAGGAGCAATGTGAAGGCGAGGGTGACGCACAAGGGTTTCGTCATTGTCTGGCTCCTGGAGGATTGCGAATAAGCGTTTCATTATTTCCTGGACGCTCTCTACAACCAAGCCATCACACCACCATGCCGTGAGCAGGTCCCCCGCCGATGTTGGCTAAAACTGTAAGTCTTGTCGCTGCACTTGGCCGTGGCGCCTTCCGGCACTTGATCTGACTTGGTGTGGGCAGGGCTGTGTACGGTGTTCCCGTCTTTATTGGTATATGAACCATGTTCGATCAGCTGCGATTCGTCAGGGGTGACGATTTGGCGATCAGTATCAGACCTGGCGAAAGCAGGCTGGAAAATCAAACACGCGGCAAGCGCCAGGCAGGCGAGTTTCATTGGCTAACCGGTCCTTGGTGTACAGAAGAGGGCGATTCGTATCAGCTTGAGGGCCGAGTATTCCTTTTCATCAGGATGATGGCAATTTGGGATTGCTCTGTCTTTTTCCCAAAAGGACGCTTGTCAGATGGAGGGACTGTTTGTTTTTACCTGGGATTCGCTGGCTTGACGGAGTTCGTCGATCACCCCCATGAACGCCTCGACCAGCAGGCTGCGTCCTTGTGCGCGAGTGAGTACCAGCAGAGGCGCACAGGCATCGAGATCGGTCAGGGGCCGGTAGGTCACGCCTTTTTTCGCCAGGGTTTGGGTGCAGTGGGGCACCAGTGCGACACCCTGGCCGGCGGCCACGAGGGCGATGATCGAGGTGATTTGCCGCCCCGCCGGCCCGGGCTGCAAGGGTAGACCATGGCGTTGGTAGAGGTGCTCGATAATCGTGTTGAGCCCCGAGCCGTAATCGGTCGGATAGCGTATCAACGGCTGCGCACTGAGTTGCGCCAGGGTCACCTCGGATTGCTCGGCCAGTGGGTCGTCGCTGGAGAGGGCAGCCACCAGTTGCTCCTCGCCCAGGGACAGTGAATGGACCTCGGTTTGCCCGCCAGACGGCTGCAGGCGGCTCATGCCGATATCGATGCGCCCGTCGACGATCTGCGCCACCAGGGCTCCTGATGCACTTTCCAGCAACGTCAGTTGAACCTCCGGAAAACGCTCGGCGAAGGCCCGGATGGCCTGGCTGAAAATATCCGACAGGGCAATCGAACTGGCATACCCCAGGACAAGTTGGCCGGCACTGCCAGCCGCCAATTTGCCAGCGATGACGGTGGCGAGGTCGACTTGCTCCAGCACGGCGCGGGCGTAAGGCAGGAAGGTGCGGCCCTGGGGTGTGAGCGATACGCTGCGGCTGGTGCGGTCGAAAAGGCGAAACCCCAGTTCGACTTCCAGGGCTGAAATCTGCCGGGTCAGGGGCGGTTGGGCGAGATGCAGGCGCAGTGCTGCGCGGCCAAAATGCAGCTCCTCGGCAACGGTCAAGAAGTAACGCAACCTGCGTAGATCGAGCATCCTGGTCCTTGGGTATTGATCGGTTCGAATTTGGTATTGGTCTTCGCTAGCCGACGTATTCTATAAAGCCTTTTCGTCATAAAACGAGAGGCTCGGTGAGTTAACACGATGAATGATCTGAAAAGCCAGCTCACATTGGGCGACCCGCAACCCGCCGAGACCTCTTTGCGTCGCCGATCTCTGCTGGCGGCCTGTAGCGCCCATGCGGTGCATGATGGCCTGACCGACGTGATCTATGTGTTGCTGCCGATCTGGCAGGCGCAGTTCGGTATGAGCTACGCGCAGGTGGGGCTGTTGCGCGGTGCCTACTCCGGGATGATGGCCGGTTTCCAACTGCTGGCGAGCCGGGCCGCGAGGCGCTGGGGACGTGAGCGTCTGCTGGTGGGCGGCACGGCATTGGCCGGCTTGGCGTACCTGCTCGTCGGCCAGGCCGGCGGCTTGACGGTGTTGCTGTTGGCGCTGTTGCTGGGCGGATTGGGCGCCAGCACCCAGCACCCGTTGGCGTCCTCGCTGATCACCGATACCCACGAGGCGGGCGGTGGGGTCAAGGAGGCGCTGTCGCAATACAACTTTTCCGGCGATATCGGCAAGACGTTGCTCCCGGGACTGGTCGGTCTGCTACTGACGGTTGTCAGTTGGCGTGCCAGTGTCACGCTGATGGGCGTGCTTGGCCTGGCGGCGGCCGCGCTGCTGTGGTGGCTGGTCCCGACATCGGCGCTCAACTCGCTCGGGCCGCGCAAAACCTCCACGGCCCTGACAGGGAAAGGTTCCGCCGACGGGCTGCGTGCGTTGCTGCTGACGGGCACGCTGGACAGTGCGGTGCGCATGGGCTTTCTCACCTTCCTGCCGTTCCTGTTGAGCAGCAAGGGAGCCGGGACGGCGGGCATCGGCCTGGCGTTGATGCTGTTGTTCGTGGGCGGTGCGTTCGGCAAGTTGTTCTGCGGTTACCTGGGGGCGCGTATCGGCATGATGAAAACCGTGTGGCTGACGGAGTCGGCTACTGCGCTGTTGATCGTGCTGGCGGTGTATCTGCCGCTGCCCGCCATCATGGCGATGCTGCCGTTGCTGGGGCTGGTCCTGAACGGGACATCGTCGGTGCTCTATGGCGTGGTGCCGGAGTTGTCGGAAGCGGGCAAGCGCGAGCAGGCGTTCGCGCTGTTCTATACGGGGACCATCGGCGGTGGGGCCCTGGCTCCGGTGTTGTTCGGCGGGCTGGGGGATGTGACGGGTATCCCGGTCGCGGTGATGACCCTGGCGGCCACGGTGCTGCTGACGTTGCCATTGTCCTGGTGCGTACAGAGCGCTTTGGCACGCTGAAAGCACGGTATTCCCGTCGGGAATGCGCGCATGAAAATCATGCATTTTATTTATGGCGCCGAATCTCGTAGCGTGTCCTCTCCCGCCTATGGATATGGAGATGTGTCGTGAGTGATTCTCGCCTGCGCCTGTACGTTGATGCCCAATTCACCAGCCCTTATGCCATGTCGGATTTCGTTGTGTTGCGGGAAAAGGGCATCGACTTTGATGTGATCCCGCTGGACCTCGAGACCTTGGAAAATCAGGCAGAGGACTACGCCAGCCTGTCGCTGACCCAACGGGTACCCACTCTTGTGCATGGCGACTTTGCCTTGTCCGAGTCGTCGGCGATTGCCGAATATCTGGAAGAAACCTTCCCGCAGGTGCCGGTTTATCCGCAGGACCGTCAACAACGTGCGAAGGCTCGGCAGATCCAGGCCTGGCTGCGCAGTGACCTGATACCGATCCGGCAGGAGCGCTCCACCGTGGTGGTGTTCTATGGCATCAAGTCGGGGCCCTTGTCGCCGGCGGCCGAGGCGGCGACGCGCAAGCTGTTCGCGGCGGCCCTGGCGCTGCTGGCGGACGGTCGCGAGCACCTGTTCGGTCAATGGTCGATTGCCGATGTCGACTTGGCGCTGATGCTCAACCGGCTGGTACTCAACGGTGATGTGGTGCCGCCGGTCCTGGCGGAATACGCGCGGCGCCAATGGCAACGGCCGGCCGTGCAGGAGTGGGTCGGGTTTCAGCGTCCTGCGCTGTAGTCGCGGCGTTGTACAGAGTCTGGATGAAATGGGATCTTGAAAACACCGCAAAAAATGTAGGAGCCGGCTTGCCGGCGATGAGGCCAGTAAGCCTTGCACCGTCTGTTCGGTTGCCATCGCCGGTAAGCCAGCTCCGACAAAATCGATGCTCACCTTTTCTTGACGATCAGTGCAACGGCCAGTGCGACGACAACCAGCGCCAGTGCCGTGGCGAAGGTCGCTTGCAGGCCGCTGGCGACGGCCTCGGGGGCTGCGGTGCTGATGTCGGCGGCCTTTGAGGCGAGCACAAACACCGCGCCCAACGCCGATGCGCCAGTGATCAGACCGAGATTGCGCGACAGATTGAGCAGGCCGGAGACAACGCCTCGTTGTTGCGTGCTGACCTCGCTCATGACGGCGCTGTTGTTGGCGGCCTGGAACAGGGCATAGCCGAAGGTGACGACCACCAGCGGGCTGATATAGCCGCCCAGACCAAGGGGTTGCGGTAACAGCGATAATGCGAGGCAGCCGATCGCCATAGCCATCAACCCGGTAACGCTCATACGCTGTGCGCCAAAACGATCCGCCAGTCGGCCCGCCGGTACTCCGGTCAGTGCCGAGACGCAGGGTCCGGCCGAGAGCGCGAGCCCGACCGAGGCCGCGTCCAGCCCGAGTCCTTGCGCCAGATAAAAGGGCCCGACCACCAGCGTCGCCATCATCACCGTCGAGACCAACGCACTCATGAGCAGACTCCCGCTTAGCTTGAGGTCGCGGAACATCGCCAGGCGAATCAGCGGTGAGGCCACTTTCGCCTCGGTGAGCACGAACAGGCCGAGGCCAAGGACCGCCGCGGCCAGCAGGCTGATATTGAGTGGGCCGAAGTGACTGCGTCCCAGTGTCATGGCCAGGGCATAGGCCGCCAGTGTCAGCGCCAGCAGCAGGGTGCCCAGTGGGTCGAAACCGCTTCGCCCGCGCGCAGGTCCCTGACGATCCTCGGGCAGATGGCGGTAGCCGAGGGCAAACGTCAGCACGCCCAGCGGCACGCAGATCAGGAAGAGTGCGCGCCAGCCCGGCCCGGCGATCAGGAAACCACCCAGCGATGGGCCCAGGGCAGTGCCGACGGCGGACATGCTGCCGAGCAAACCCATGGCGCTACCGGTCCTGGCCTTCGGCACTGTCTCGCCGACAAACGCCAGGGTCAGGGCCATCATGATCGCCGCGCCGACGCCTTGCAGCGCCCGGGCGCCGATCAGCAGGCCCAGCGTGGGGGCGCAACCACATAGCGTCGAGGCCAGGGTGAACAGGGCGATGCCGGTCAGTAGCAGGCGCCGCCGGCCGCTGAGATCACCCAGCCGCCCAACGCTGACGATCAGGGTGGTAATCGTCAGGAGATAGGCGAGGACGACCCATTGCACACTCTGGAAGGAGGCGTTGAACACCTGTGCCAGGGTGGGCAGGCCGACGTTGGCGATGCTGGTGCCCAGGGACGACAGCAGCATTGACAGTGACAAGCCGGCCAGTGCCCAGCGCGCCGAAGCTGTATGCGGCTCGGCGTCCGTCGCGAATTTGTCGGGTTCTGCAAGGATCGGTTTCATGCGGCTTCTCTTTTCGGCCACTCCCAACGTGGAGCTGTCGGAAATCTACGCCGGCGCCTAATATGGCGGAAGGCGCATCATTTGCACTGTACTCGTGCGTTTGGCGCGCTATCCGATCCAGCCATGCCAAGGGGCGGTCCATGGCCACACCTGATCTCAATCTACTGGTCACCCTGGATGTGCTGCTGGCCGAAGGTAGTGTGGCGCGCGCGGCCCGGCGCTTGCACCTCAGTCCCTCGGCGATGAGCCGGGCGCTGGCGCGTCTGCGGGAAACCACCGGCGATCCGCTGCTGGTCAGGGCCGGGCGCGGTCTGGTGCCTACGCCCCGGGCGCTGGAGTTGCGCGAGCGAGTCGCGCAGTTGGTGCAGGACGCCGCAGCCGTGCTGCGCCCTGTCGGGCAGTTGGATCTCAAGCAACTGGTGCGCACCTTTACCTTGCGTACTCGTGATGGTTTTGTGGAGAACTTCGCTCCTGCGCTGCTGGCGCGGATCGCTGAAGAGGCGCCCGGAGTGCGCCTACGGTTCCTGCAGAAACCGGACAAGGACAGCGCACCACTGCGCGATGGCAGTGTCGATCTGGAAACCGGTGTGGTGGGCAGCAGCCAAGGTCCGGAGTTGTTGACCCAGGCGCTGTTTCGCGATCGTTTTATTGGCGTGGTGCGCCGGGAGCATCCGCTGAGTCAGGGGGAAATCACCGCAGCCCGCTATGCGGCTGGCCAGCATATCGGCGTTTCGCGACGAGCACTCGACAAGGGTGCCGTCGATGAGGCGCTGGAGCGGCTTGAGCTTTGTCGTGAGGTGGCTACGTTTGTCGCCGGATTTTCGACCGCACTGTCACTGGCCCGGTCTACCGATTTGATCGCCACCGTGCCCGAACGCCACACAGGTAACCTGCGTACCCGTATGCACAGCTTTGAACTTCCGTTCTCGCTGCCGACGTTCACGGTGGCCATGCTCTGGCATCCGCGGCTGGATGCCGATCCCGCACATCGCTGGTTGCGCGGGTGCCTTCGGCAAGTCTGCGCGGGGCTGGAGTGACTCAGTTCAAGGTGAACTTGATTAACATATCGTAAGCCAGCTTGAGCAGGGGAATGGTGATGCAGACGAGCAGGATGCTGAGCTGCCAGCGCAGGATCTTGTTCTGTGAGTCCATTTCAGCAACAGATACCTGGAATTTTGCACCCTGTTCTGTAATGGCGGATCGCAGTTCTGCGCCTTGTTTTGTCATGGACTCTCGCAGTTCCGCACCCTGTTCATTGATCAGTGCACGCAGTTCAGTGCCCAGTGAGCGAACTTCTGAGCCCAGTTGCGTAATCGACGCTTGCAAGTGTGTCTCTGTTCGGAGCAAATCAGACTTTGTCGCGAATTTTTCCATATCCGACTCCCAGGCATTTACAACCGCCTTGGCCTTGTCCGGGGGCACGCTGATGGTGGTCAGTGCGTCGTATAAGTTCATCGAGAGCTTCATCGTATCTCCTGCAAGGGACAAGTGACCAGAAGGCACCGCCTGGCGGCAGGCTCCGGTCAAAAGCGAGGGCTGGGCAGGCGCTGTCGGGGGCAGCGGTCCAGGTTCAGATAATCGACGCAAAGCTATGGAGTGGAAAGTCGGACATTTCCTATGGAATAGCAGGACCGGGCCTGGCTTTTTGCGCGCAAATCAACGTGGCTGCCGGGGATGCAGCCAGTCGATGACTCGCGATTGAGCTTAGTCGCGCAGCATGCTGGTGCCGTACTCACGGAAGCTGCTGCCCAGGTTCGAGCCGCCAAAACTCTGGGTGACGGGGTGGCTGTCATAATGTTGATTACAGCTTTCGGTATAGCAGGCGCTGTTGCTGGTCATCGTGCTCGTGCCGGAGCAGGCGCCCAACAGCAGGGCGCTCAGCACCAGCGCGGCTTTGACGAGGTTCGGCTTCATGGTTCGGTTTCCCCAGGCTGGATGCGATGCACGAATAATACCTTGTCCATCTTACGCCGCTTGAGCGTTTTGCTGGATGAAACATTTCGCCTGTGGGCAAAAGGCTGTACAGGGGAGTTTTCTTCAATACCGCGCCCCGTGCGCATGGGTACCTTCAGCGTCGATATCCATTCATGCAGAAGGTAGACGATGAGCATCCTTGTTTCCATGGCGGCCTTTGCGCTGGCCTCTTCCATCACCCCCGGCCCGGTCAATATCGTGGCGCTGAGTGCCGGTGCGCAGTTTGGCTGGCGTGCCAGTATGAGGCACGTGACCGGCGCGACCCTGGGCTTCACCCTGTTGCTGGTGTTGATCGGCCTTGGGTTGAATGAACTGCTGCTGTTCGTGCCGAGCCTGACCCGGGGGATCCAGTTGGCCGGGGTGGCGTTCCTGTTGTACATGGCCTGGAAGCTGGCAGTCGACGATGGTGGCCTGAATACCCGCCAGCCCGGCAAACACCCGACGATGACGGTCGGTGCGGTGATGCAGTGGCTCAACCCCAAGGCCTGGCTGGCCTGCGTAGCGGGGATGGGTGCATTTGTGGCCAATGGCGAGGCGCATCTGGTGTGGCAGTTCGCGGCGGTGTATTTCGTGATCTGCTATGGCTCGATTGCCTGTTGGGCGTTCGCCGGGACCTTTTTACGTCACTATCTGGACAACCCCAAGGGCATGCGCCTGTTCAACCGGCTGATGGCCTTGCTGCTGGCACTCAGTGCGATTTACCTGTTGCTGCCTTGAGGCGGATCAACCGCGATATTGCCCCGGTGTCGCGGCCAGGTGTTGCTTGAAGGCCCGCTGGAAATGCGCCTGGTCGGCGAAGCCGGCCTCCAGCGCGACGTCGGCGATCAGACCGCCACGACGCAGCTGGTTACGCGCGTACTGGATGCGTCGGTTGACCAGGAACGCGTGGGGCGTCATCCCGTAATGCTGCTTGAAGGCACGGGTCAGGTAGGACGCCGACAACTGCGCGGCTTCGCAGATGTCCTCCAGCTTCAGGGCTTCGGTGCAGTGTTTGTGAATATAGGCCGCGGCCCGCTCGAGCTTCTGGTTGATCTCCCGGGCCGGTCGTGGCGCCGGGTTCAAGCGGTGCTGCAGCAGGGTGAAGAACTCGACCAGGGCGCACTGTTTTTCCAGCAGCGCGAGGTTGTCGTCCACCAGGGTTTCGTACAGGCTGTTCAAGCCATCGTAGAGTGCCGGATCGCTGGTGTGGGGTGTGGAAAAGGCCCGGAAATCCAGATCCGGGCTGAACCCCAGTTCATGTTGCAGCGACGTCAGCCAGGCCATTTCGACATAGAACATGCGATAGGCCCAGGGCTGGTCTTCGATGGGGTTGCAGGCATGCACCTCTCCCGGATTCATGAGTACCACGGTGCCGGCTGCGACGCGCCACTGGTTCTGCTCGTTGATATAGGTGCTCTGGCCTTGGGTGATCGCACCGATCGAGAAGTGTTCGTGGGAATGCCGGGAATAGCAGACCTTGCGACCGTCCTGGATCGAGCGGGCCTCGATGAAGGGCAGGCGTTCATCCCGCCAGAAGTAGGGGGCCTTGTCATCGGGGGGGGTTGGGGACGATTTACTCATGAGTGGGTCCGCTGCGGGATGATTCGGGGTGGCGACTGGTCTGAAGCGTAGCGTTTTCCTGCAGAAGCCGAAGCGGTTCCGGTATTTCCAGGTTTTGCCAAGCCTGGGCATGAGCCACCGCTGTTGCTGTCAGCCAGAGGTCTGCTTGCGGCTGCAAGCGTTCGAACGGCCATTCCAGTATCTCTTTCAAGGCGATCTTCACACGAATGCCCGGGTCGGAGCCATCCCGCAGGTCCCAGTCCGCTTCGAACTGGCGCAAGTGCAGGGCGTCGCCGCCAAAGTCGATAAATTGCGGTCGGTTGCCCAGCCAGCCAGGGGCGGTGCGCAAGGTGCGCGCCTCGACGTCCAGCAGCAGGAGTTTCCAGGCGCGGCGATTGTAGCTGTCGGCGAAGTCGCGGTGATCGAGATACAGTCGGGTCAGCGCCAGGTAACGCCCCTTTGGCGACCAGGCCATGGAGGGCGCCAGGTCCGACAGGGCGCAGCCGGAAGCGGTCAGCAGGTGCCCGCCCAGGCGAGCGGTTTGGCCACGGCCCAGGTCATCGCCGTATTCGGTGCTGGTGCCGAACAGCCAGGCGGCGTCCTCGCCGGTCGGGGAGGGCTGGATAAACTCGCCTTCGGCGGTGGCGATCTGTGGCTGCTGAACCAAACGCCAGGCGGGCAAGCCTTGCAGGTCGTTGGCACTCAATTGCAGTCTGCGCAGCTCGTAGTAGAGGCGCGAGGCTTCGCGGTATCGGCAGAACTCGGCGGCCTGGGAGGCTTCAGGCGCCGCTTCGGTAAAGCGTTGCAGCGGCGTGCTGGCGACGTCCCGGGGCAAGCGCCCGACAATCACCGCAACGCTCAGTGTCGTGGCCCTGAAATCCACCAGGGCGGCTACCCGCATCGGCGGACTGTCGATCAGTCGACGTTGCCGGGGATCGGCCACCACCGCACAGTTGGACACCGCCGGATACAGGGCAAACGGCAGCAGTGCGAGATAGTGGGAGCAGTCGCTCACGCGATGATCCAGGCGCCAGAGGCCGGGCAGGGTCCAGTCGCCGATCTGGCACTGGTAGCCGACGGATTCGCCCTGGTCGACCTGGACCTGGTTGAAGCGGGCACGGCGGCCATCGGCCAGTGGCTCTGATTCAATGCTTACGCTTGCCGCGCTGCCGTCGCTGTCCAGCGGCAGGATCAGGCGGATGCGCGGCCTGTTCCATTCGGCAGTCTGTTCGCGGCCCAGAGGGCCGTGGCCGACCAGGATGTGTGAGTCGCTGTGGATACTGTGCAACTGGTAGCCGTAATGTCCATTGTCGGGTTGCGACAGCGGCAGTTCGCTTTCCAGCCAGACCTGCTGCTCGTCCAGCGCCAGCGGTTGGCTCCAGTATCCGCTGGGACCGCGGTCGGCGGCGCTCCAGGGACTGCGCAGGGCGCGCCAGCCAAGGTTCTGCCGCCAGAGCCAGAGCGCCCGCTGCGGCTCTGCTGGTCCGCGTGTGTTGGCGATACAGACCAGGCTGCGGCTGTCCGCGCTCCAGACGATCGGCGTCTGGGCCGTGATCAGCAAGGGCGAGGGCACGCCATCGAGGCTGAGGCGGTAATCAGGATGCTTGACCGGTTCGGTCGGTTGCTCCAGTTCCCGCAGGTTGACGGGCAGGGTCAGTTGGCCTTCCAGAAGATGTTGGCCATCGGGGGAGCGGGATTCGATCTGTTGCTGGGCCTGGGCTTGTTGCCAGTTCCCCGGTTCCAGCCAGAGATCGCTGACCGGGAGCAGGTCGATGGCTTCGGCGTCTTGCAACAAGTCTTCGACGGACTGCTGGTGGGAGCCGTTGTCCACCAGCGGGCTGTAACGCCCGCCCAGGCCTTGCTCGTTGAAGGTGTCCAGCTCCCAGAACTGGTCGGCCTGGCAGCGATAGAGGCGACGCAAGGGACGGTCGAGGATTACCAGGCCCCAACTGCTGCGCGACGGAATGGGCGCAGCGAAGTAGCGGGCGTCACTGGAAAAGCGCGCCGAGGCGCCGAGCCCTTCGAGCAGGATGCCGTCGGGAAACAGGTAGTCGCACATCACCGGGCCACCCATGGCGATTTCGCCCTGATTGAATACCCGGATCGGCTCGCCTTCGGGCGTCAGCGTTGGCTCCTGGCCACCCCAGGCACTGGCCCCGTTGCCGGGGGGTGGGTTTTCCGTGCTGGGTTTGACCAGGCCCAGGCGCCTTTCCCAAATGCTCACGCAAGCCAGCCCGGGGAAAATCGTCAGGACCGCGGCGGCGATATTCCAGTATTCGGGCAGTGCTCGCCCGAGGCTGAAACCCAGGCCGAAGACTGCCGAGATCATCAGCCGGGCAAAGGCCCGTCCGCCTTTGGGCCAGCCGAGTTTCACGCAGGCCCACATCGCCCCGGCGCAGGCGAGGACCACGGCCAGGGCGAGGAATGGCGGGAGGATCGTCACGAAGAACATCGGCACCAGCAGTACCAGAAGCTGCCCCAGCAGCTCAAGCAGCAGACGACCGATGTTTTTGCTTTCGCGGGGTGGGGTGCGGGCGGCGCTCACGGATGACGTCCTGTACGACGGAGGCGGAGCGCGATTATGCCGGTTTGGGCGCGCGGCGGCACCTTTGGACTTATGGCGGTGGGTTTGACTCTGCTTGCGGCGGATCGAGCAAGGCAGTCGAAGTCACATCGCTGCCAGCGAGGCAGACTGACGGGCCCAGTTCAGCCAGGTGATAGGCGCGCAGGAACAGGCACTCAAGCACGACAGCACGTGGCCCGAAGAATCGGGCCACGTTATCAGGGCTTACTTTGCCGCTTGGGCGCGGCTCTTGAGGTTCTTGTCGGCCTTGTAGCGCAAGGCCACATCCGGCACGCCGCCGCTCTTGCCGGTTTCGATCCAGTTGCGAATCCGGCTGGCATCGGCGAAATGGGTGTACTTGCCGAATGCGTCGAGAATCACCAGGGCCACCGGGCGGCCGCCCATGTTGGTGACGAGCACCAGGCAATGGCCGGCCTGGTTGGTAAAGCCGGTCTTGGTGATCTTGATGTCCCAGTTGGCTTTATTGACCAGATGGTCGGTGTTGTGAAAGCCCAGGCTGTAGTTGGGCTTGCGGAACGCCACGGTCTTTTCCTTGGTGGTGCTCAGCTCGCTCAGCATCGGATAGTGACGTGCGGCCATCAGCAGCTTGCTGAGGTCGCGGGCGGTGGAGACGTTGTGGATCGACAGACCGGTGGGCTCCACATAATGGGTGTTGATCATGCCCAGGGACCTGGCCTTGGCGTTCATCGCCGCGATAAAAGCCGCATAACCGCCCGGGTAGTGGTGGGCGAGACTGGCCGCCGCCCGGTTTTCCGACGACATCAGGGCGATCAGCAGCATTTCCTTGCGTGGCAGCTCGCTGTTGAGTTTTACCCGGGAAAACACGCCTTTCATTTCCGGGGTATCGGCGATGTTCACCGAGATGTACTGGTCCATCGGCAGCTTGGCGTCCAGTACCACCATGGCGGTCATCAGCTTGGTCACCGAAGCGATTGGCACGATCACGTCCGGGTTGCTGGAGTAAAGGGTCTTGTTGGTTTGCAGGTCGACGACCAGGGCGCTGCCGGAAGCGACTTGCAAATGACTGGTGTCGCGGGGCGCGGAGACGGTTTCGCGGGCTTCTACGCTGGGGGTGATAACGGCGCCTGCCAGGACAAAAACCAGGCCGAAAATGGAATGACGAATGTTCACGCGGATGGACTCGCAAAAAATAATGGGTAAACCGTTGGCAACGGGTCGTTCTAAAAAAAGCGTTACATTTTATGAATATAGTTCAGAAAGTTGCCATACCTCTGTAGATATTGGGCTTAACTGACACAAAATTTACTCTTGTACCAATTTTGTACCAATTCTCTCTTCGAGCTTCCCGATCTCGGTCCAATCCGTGGTTGAGCTAAGCCAGCGTGCATAGGTCGATAGGAGGACCTGAACGCTATGTCCTAACTGGCCGGCGATGAACGCTGGATTCATGCTGGCCATAAGACACATAGTAGCGTACGTATGGCGGCAGTTGTATGGATTGCGGCCCCTTATTTTCAGGGCTTCCAGGGCCTTGGCGAAGTGACTGGATGGGGTCGCGACGCGCCTGATGTATTCGGAGCTTCCTGATGGCTGGAACACGTATTGAGATGACTTTCGGACGCGCCGAAGGTCATCGTCGCGCGCCCTGGCCATCTCCTCTGCATTGGCCAGGGCGCCCAAGGCGCGACTGTTCAGCATCACCGTCCTCGCGTAAGCGCCTTGAGCCTGACGATTCCTTGGCCGCTATAGCGGCTGACTTTGAAGGGGAGGGAGTGGGGGGGCAGATGGACTCCTTACGCACCCAGACGACCTTTGAAGGCAAGTCAAATGTAGTGGCGTCCTTTGGCGGAGACCTTGATCTTGCCTGTTTGCTTGTTCCAGCTAATCAAGCGAGGCTCTTGCAGGATGGTGGTCAGTGTGTGGCCGTCATCCAGAAAACTGCCGTGTGCGGTCTTGGAGAACTGCCGCGACAACCCTTCAATCTGGTTCGTCCGCTGATCCGCTGCGTCCAGGTGCCGTTGCAAGGCATCACGCCCGGCGACCGTCCGTTCCAACAGGTTTGCCAGGCCCTCGATATGCTCTTTTTCAGTCAGCCCGATGTTCGGTTTGGTCGTGGCGAAGTTACGGGATTAATCGAGCGCTGCCTGGATGTTTGACGCGACTTTGTTTTCTATGTTCATCGGAATAAACCTCAGCAGAAATCGATATTAGAGGGCGCAATAAATGTGTCTAGGCTGACAACTCGCCACGGAATAGTGGGAACCAATCCGCAACGCGATTGGCTCAAGGAGGTAGAAATGGAAAGCTCAGCACTGAAAGACGAGTGCAAAAAATGGCACGGCTTTTATCTAAAGGGCCAGAAGTGGTGGAGTGTGGCGCACCACGTTGCAGTTTTCGGGACAATCATTTGCAGTATCGCAGCGGGAGCCATTATCCAAGCAGAGCCGGATCGCTTTAAAATAATCGCGTCTACTCTGACGGCAGTTGCAGCCGCTTTATCCGGTTTGTCAGCTTCCGGAGGATTTGAAAGGAAGTGGCGTAGCAACAGGCTAAGCCGGAGCCGTATAGATGGTTTACTGCTGGACTTGGAGAACAATCCAGCTCCCCTTGCAGATCCTCTTTTCGATCCGGTAAAACAGCTGAAAGAAATAATTTTTCAGCATGACCAGGACATAGTTATTGATGAATCGAAAAAACCTTGAAGCGCCCATCTGTCAATACGTTTCGCGCTCTTCCTGGTAGGGCAGCCCCATGCTCGGCTGGTTGCCGTTGGGCGCGGAGGGGAGTGCATGCGAGTGGTGTCGGATAAGAGGAAATTGCTGTTAGCCGTCGAAGTGCAGCGATCTGCTAGGATTCAGGGCGCTAGGCGATAACGAGAAAGGTAAATCGCCTGTGCCCGGATTGAATGACTACTTAGGGAAAAGCCATGTCGGTCGACGCAGTTACCATCCCCTGTTTCGCGCAGATGTTGCGATCCTTATCATCCATGCTGTCTACGGGCGAGACTTACGCTCGTGAGCGCGGCTACGATCCGCAAGTTCTACTTGAGTCACGGCTTGCACCAGATATGCACGATCTGGCCCGGCAAGTTCAGTATGCTTGTACTCAGGCGCGGGAGGCTGTTCGGCGGCTTGCAAAACAGCCATTGCAATCGCTTGATCCTCCCGAAAACTTTGCTGCAGCGAAGGCGCTGATCGAGGCTGCTCTGGCAGTTCTTGCTTCGGCGGATCGCACCCAGATTGATGAAGGCGCGGAGCGCCAAATCGTGATTGAGTTACCAAATGGCATAGCTTTCGATATGACCGGTAGTGAATACGCGGTGAACTGGGCCACGCCACAGTTCTACGTTCACCTAATCACGGCATATAACATCCTGCGCCATAACGACGTACCCCTCGGGAAAGCCGATTACGTACAGCACATGTTCGCCTACCTGCGACAGTAATTGCTCCACTGAGCACTATTCAGGCGCTTGAGCGGGTCGCTGGAAGCACTGAGAGGCAGCGAGTGAAATCGGTGCTTCGGTCATACGGCCAGGGCTGCACATTCAGCTCGGCGTACGATTCGCACATGAGCTGTTCGCCTATCCGTGTTCTTCGAGTGGCGGTAAAAAACCCTTAAAAAGTAAGAAGAATTTAAGGTTTTCCCTGAGTGATGGCTATTTAATTGTGTATCCGGCCTGATACGTGGTGGTGTGGGCCTCGCGCACCGATTAGCATCGGTACTTGCGGCGTAACCGGCGCGATCCAATGACTCAGGAGTCTGGCAATGCCGAAGGGTTTGATCAGCAGGGATTACCTGCCCATGGTGGTCTGGGCGGGAATGGTGGCGGTGCTGTTGCTGGGGTTCGCCTTCTTCCCTAAATCGGCGGACTGGTACGGCTGGATCCAGGCCGTGGGCCTGGTGGTCGGCCTGATGGTGGCCATCAGTGTGCCGGCGATCCAGCGCAAACAGGAGTTCCAGGAGCAGCGCAAGCAATGCCGTGAGCGTGAGGTGGGTTACGCGCGGCGGTTGCACTATTTCGGCATCGAACTGCTGGACCTGTTGGGGCGTATCAGCGCCAACCTGGCTCACTTGCGGGCCACGGACCGGCATCGCTGCCAGCGTACCCTCGAGGATTTCCTGCAGCGCCTGTTCGAGTCGCACAAGCACGACCTGAACGACGACCGGATCGTCATCAGCCATGAGCTGCGCCAGGTCACCCAGGCGCTGATCGACGAGCTGGAAAGTGGGCGTAGCGACCGCGTGGTGATGATCGAGTTGGAGAAACGCTTGCAGAAGCTCACCCACCGGGCCCAGGTCAATGCCGCACTGGCCGAGCGTGGTTGATTAGCGCTGGCCCATAAAAAAGCCCGCAACGAATGCGGGCAAAGGGGTGTGCGGAGCAACGCACGTTTTCGGGAATCTTGGGCCGCTCAGGCGTTCAGTGCATGCAGGTTGATGCTTTGTGACGAAGCCTTGGCCGCCGGTAGCGAGGTGAACGGTCCGCTGATCGGTACACCGTCTCGAACCAGGTACCAGCAGGCGAGCAGGCCCAGCTCTCTGAGCGAGGCGGGAACGGCGCTGCCGATAACCGACATGATTTGTACCTTGGCCATGAGGACCTCCATCAATCTGTGGAGCTACCTTAAGGCCCGGTCCGGTCTGAGGAAAATCATCGCGCTCGATAGTGGACATCGACGAGATCGACTGGCTGCAATAGAGTGCGTCAGTCGACGACCTGATCGAGCATCTTCAATACTTCCTGCTCATTCAACAGCCCCTTGTGGACCAGGTTTTCGGCCAGCAACGAGAGAAATTTGGCCGTGCGGTGGCCTTCGAGCTGCTTGAGCTCGGTAAGGGCGCTGTAGACCTTGCTGGAAGTGCAGAGGCCGGCGGTGCGGTGCGGGTTTTGTGTAGGCATGACTCGTCCTTGTTCTTATCAGTCAGCCAGATCTTGCTGATCGGGCATGGCATAAATATGACAGTCGTGTTAATGCCCATCCTGGGCGACGACAGGTCACATCATGCCTTTTATCGAGGGCGGGCGGTTGTCTTGCCAGCGACCTTTGATAGCGCAATTCAGACATTCGTGCGCGGATCAGGCAAAAAAAGCCCCGCTCTTGCGAGCAGGGCCTGGGTGTTCTGCCTGTCGATTACCAGCGTGGACCACCGCCGTAGTAATGATGCGGGTGGCCGTAGTACACCGGACGGCCATAGTAACCACCCTGGACATAGACTGGAGCGGGTTGTACATAGACCGGTGCGGGTTGGTAGTAGACCGGAGGTGGTTGCTGCACATAAACCGGGGCCGGTTGCACATATACCGGCTGCTCAACGTAAGCCGGGCGGCTTACCATCGAACCGACGATGGCTCCGCCGATCACGCCACCCAACAAGGCAGGGCCGACCCAGTTGCCACCGTGGGCAGAGGCCTGACCTGCGACAGCGAGTGCACCAATGAGCAAGGCTATCTTGGGGATTGTACGAATCATGATTATTCCTCGGGTTCCAACCCCAGCGCTTGTTGTCTGCAATAGACTCAAGGACTGTCGCGGGGATACTTCTATGACAACGACTTTCTGAAAAATTGCCCAGCCGTTGAGTAAATTTTGTGTAAGGTTCTTGGCGCGGCTTCTTTGACAGGCATCCGAGCGCAGGTGCCAGAGCCTTGCAGCTGGTCGCTATGATCGACGAAAGTGGGGTAAATGCCTAATCCCATTTGTCCGAAAACACCCATCAGGAGATGAAACATGCAGATGAACCCCAACAAAGACACCCAATTATGCATGTCGTTGTCGGGGTGCCCCGGGAATTTCGGTTTGCGTTTCCACAATCATCTTTATGAGCAACTAGGCCTGAACTTTTACTACAAGGCCTTCAGTAGCCAGGACCTGCCCGGCGCGGTCGCTGGGATTCGGGCCCTGGGCATTCGCGGCTGTGGGGTGTCGATGCCATTCAAGGAGGCGTGCATCGCCTTGGTCGATGAGCTGGATGCGTCCGCCGCGGCGATTCAGTCCATCAACACCATCGTCAATACCGCCGGCCACCTGAAGGCCTATAACACCGATTACATCGCCATTGCGCAGTTGCTCGAGACCCATGCGGTGCCCAAGGACATCAGCTTCGCCTTGCGCGGTAGCGGCGGCATGGCCAAGGCCGTGGCCTCGGCCCTGCGTGACGGCGGTTACCGCCAGGGCGTGATCGTGGCCCGCAACGAAGTGGCGGGCAGGGCGCTGGCACAGAGTTGCGGTTATGAATGGCAGGCGCAGTTGGGGGCGTTGCGCCCGCAAATGCTGGTCAATGTCACGCCGATCGGCATGAGCGGCGGCCCGGAGGCGGATCAACTGGCCTTCGAGGCCGCGGCGGTGGATGCGGCCGACACCCTGTTCGATGTGGTCGCGGTGCCCTCGGAAACCCCGCTGATTCTGCGCGGAAGGGCCCAGGGCAAGCGGGTGATCACCGGGCTTGAGGTGATTGCCATCCAGGCGCTGGAACAGTTCGTGCTGTACACCGGCGTACGGCCGGATGACGAACAGTTCCAGAAGGCGGTGGCGTTTGCGCGCAGCTGAATAGCTATTCCAATCGCGCCAGACGTTCTTCAAGCGCGGCGATCCGGGCTTCCAGTTCTTCGATGCGCTCCACGGACACCGCGCCGGCCACACTGCGCTCCGCTCCTTGCTGACGGGCCGCGAGGATCGTCTCGATATCCGCCGGGTCGCCCAGGGCGTGGGTGTAGCGGTCTTCCCGCTGCCCGGCCTGGCGTGGAATCAGCAGGGCCAGGCCACGGGCAATCAGGCGCTCCAACTGGTGCACGACCTGTTCGCTGTCTTCGAAATCATGCATCCGACCGCTGCGGGTCAGCAGTTCGTTGACTGTCTGCGGACCGCGCAGGAACAGCAGGCCGATCAGCACCACCTGGGCGGGTACCAGTTCCAGCGCTTTTTCGACCCGATGCTCCCAGCGATCGGCACGGCTGCCCATGACCAGGCGAGTGAAGCCGCGCCCTTCAAGGGCACGCAGGCTTTGGCCGACCTGGCCCTGGTTGAGGTTCGTCACCGGTTCGCGGCTGGTTTTCTGGTTGCAGGCCAGGACCAGGGCATTGAGGGTCAGGGGATAGGTTTCCGGGCTGGTGGCCTGTTTTTCGATCAGGGAGCCCAGGATGCGGATTTCCGTGCTGTTCAATTGTGGCTGATCGACGGAAGTCTCTTGTTCGCTGCCCATTGTGCGTTTCCCTGTGCGTTGAAAGGTCGTAAGCGTAGGGCCTTCAGCCGTAAAAAGACAAGCCGCGATGGCCTTGACCCTGGCTATAATCGCCCAGCGTCACTCCTGCCATTTTCACTGCGAGATCCTCATGACCATTTCCCTGTACGCAGCTTCCATTCCGGTTTTCAAACAAATGCTCAATGCCTTGAGCGACGTTCTGAACAAGGCCGAAGCCCATGCGGTGGCGAAGAACATCGAACCGAGCGTTTTCGTACAAGCCCGTCTGGCCCCCGACATGTTCGCGCTGAACCGCCAGGTGCAGATCGCGGTCGACTTCGCCAAGGGCGTTTCTTCGCGTCTGGCCGAGATCGAAGTGCCGTCCTACCCGGACAGCGAAACCACCTTCGCCGAATTGCAGGCGTTGATCAGCAAGGTGCTGGCTCACCTCGACAGCATCACCCCGGCCCAGATCGACGGCAAGGAAGGCATCGAGATCGTGACCCGTCCGGGCACCCCGAAAGAGAAGCGCTTCACTGGCCAGGCCTACCTGCTGAGCTACGGCCTGCCACAGTTCTTCTTCCACGTGACCACTGCCTACGCGATCCTGCGCCATAACGGCGTAGAAATCGGCAAGCGTGACTACATGGGCGCGTTCTGATTTCGTACGAGCTGATACCGGTTCAAACCTGACTGACCGGTGAGACCTTGTGGCGAGCGGGCCTGCCCGCTTGCCACAAACCTTCTGTTAGACGTATGGTTGATCGCCATCCGCTGATCGCTTCGATGGTCTTTTGCACTTTCATGATTGGCGGCATGGTGGCCCTGGTGCCGAGCATTCACTCCACCCTCGGCTGGCAGTCGCCATGGGCGTTTGGGGCGTGACCCAGGCGGCGCTGTTCCTGGTCAGCCATGTCCGCCTGATGAAGGTCGCCCCCCATGCGCCGGCCTTTGCCGCGTCGCTGAACATTGCCGGCGCCAACCTGGGGATTGGCCTGGGCGCGCTGGTGGGTGGTCGGGTGATCGACAACCTGGGTCTGGGCAGCCTCGGTTTTACCGCCGCCGGTTTTATCCTGCCGTCGATCCTGCTGGCGCTGATGAGCGCCAAATCGCGCACGGTCAGTGCTTAGTCTTCCAGGGTGGTAAACAGCTCGCGTCGAGCGCCCTCGGTAATAGCGACAATACCGGGGTGCTTGACCTTGCGTTCCACCGAGATCGCGTAGAACGACTCGCTCACCGCCTCCGTTTGGCCGATCATCTCGACACCATATTGTCGGCACACTTCCTCGGCAATCACGCTGGGCGCGATGAAAATCCCGCTGCCGGATTGGCCGAATGCCTGCATCAGGGCGCTGTCGTCGAACTCACCGACAATCCTCGGGTGCAACTGTTGTTCGGCAAACCAGCGCAGGAGCCGGCTGCGTACCATGCTTTCCTGTCCGGGAATCAGCAGCGGGGCAGCGTGCAGGCAGCGCGGGAAATCATCGGCATGGCGCGCCGCCAGTGAAGCCGTGGCGAAGAAGCTGATCCCGCACTCCCCCAGTTTCTGGCTATAACCCTTGATGTCCAGATGGCTGGGCATGGGGCTGTCGGAAATCACCAGGTCCAGGCGCTGGATCGCCAGGTCGGCGAGCAGGCGTTCGAGTTTGTCTTCGCGGCAGGTGATGCGGATCGGTTCATCCAGCTCCATGGTCGGTGCGATCAGGCGGTAGACGATGGATTTGGGCACCACATCCGCGACGCCGACCCGCAGCAGCCGCTGCTGCTCATTCGGCTGGGTGCGTAACATGGCTTCCAGTTCGTTGCCCAGTTGGAACATCTGCTCGGCGTAGGGTAGGGTCTGGCGCCCGGCCTCGGTCAGTTCCAACTGCCGCCCGACCTTGCGAAACAGCTCCACGCCGAAGCTCTGTTCCAGCAGGCTGATCTGCCCGCTGATGGTTTGCGGCGTCAGGTTCAACTGCTCGCAGGCCCTGACGATACTCCCGGTCCTGGCCACGACCCAGAAATAGTGAAGTTGGCGATAGTTGAGCATCGGGCACTATTCAGTTCGTTAAAACCGAAGTATAGCGCTTAAAAATACGAATTTTCCTGAAGTATTAGCTTCCTTAGAATAGCCCGCTATTGGTGGGCCAGGACGTGGCCGCCTTCCCCCGGAATCAGGACTGAACCATGGAATACCTGTTGCAACTCGCCGTCAGCCCCACCGCCTGGATTGCCCTGGCGACGCTGATCGTCATGGAAATCGTGCTGGGCATCGACAACCTGATCTTCATCTCGATCCTGACCAACAAGCTGCCGGCGCAGTTTCGCACCAAGGCCCGGCGTATCGGCATCGGCATGGCTTTGATCCTGCGCCTGGGCTTGTTGGGCACCATCGCCTACATCGTCAAGCTCACCGCGCCGGTGATCGAGGTGTTCGGCCAGGCGTTTTCCTGGAAGGACATGATCCTGATTGCTGGTGGCCTGTTCCTGGTGTGGAAGGCCACCACCGAGATTCATCACAGCATGGACCCCGAGGCCAAGGCGGCTGAAGACAGCACGGCCGGTATCTCCCTGGGTTTCGCCGCGGCGATCGGTCAGATTCTGATGCTCGATATGGTCTTTTCCATCGACAGCATCATCACCGCCGTGGGCATGACCGAGCACCTGCCGATCATGGTGCTCGCGGTGGTGGTGGCGGTGCTGGTGATGTTGCTGGCATCCGAGCCGTTGGCGAAGTTCATCAATGACCACCCGACGGTGGTGATGCTGGCCCTGGGCTTCCTGATCATGATCGGTATGACCTTGATCGCCGAAGGTTTCGGTGCCCATGTGCCCAAGGGCTATGTCTACGCGGCCATGACCTTCTCCGCGATGATTGAAGGTTTGAACATGCTGGCCCGACGTGCCCGGCACAGGCGTCAGGTGGCAGAAGGCTGATACCTGGCGGGTCAATAAAAAGGCCGCCTGGATTCAGGCGGCCATTCTCGTTGAAAGCCTGTCAGTGGGCGGTGGCGGCCCGGGCTTGGGGTTGTTCACTGGCTGTGGGTTGCGCAGGCAGGGCAGGGTGGTGATGGCGGCGGGAGATTCTCAGTACTCCCCATAACATGGCCGCTGCGACGGTTACCCAGCCGAGCACCAACAATGCAATTATCGCTACAAGGCTCATCAGTGCCTCCTTCGCCCGTTCAGGCTCACTCACTTCCTCTTTCCAGGTTCAGTCTAGACGCTGCTGTGTTTCAGTCCATTGACCAAAGGTCGTGTGGGGCCAGTCATTTCGCTCTATCGCCTCAGGCAATCTGTAACGAAAGGCTATACCCTCGTCGGCGCGCGACCTATGATCAGGGGCCCTGCCAGGTGTTGAGCGACCTGGCGATTGACCAAGAGAGTGAAGATGTTCAAGGGATCAACAAGTTTGCGAAGGGTATCGGGGCGGCGCTTGTGGCTGGTGGGCGCATTGTTGCTGGGGTTGGGTGGGTGTGCCGGCGGTGTTGCGCCAGGCGTCCAGCGCCTGCCGGAGCGGGTTGAGCTCAATGCGGTGCCGTTCTTCCGTGGGGAGGCCTATCAAGGCGGCACCATGGCCCTGGCCACCATGCTGTCGCAGCAGAGTGTCAGCGTGACCCCGGGGTTGCTGGAGAAACCGCTGAAGTTACCGGGGGCCGAGGACGGTCTTGAGCGCAACATGCAGGTCCTGGCCCGTGAGTACGGCATGGTGGTGTATCCGCTCGACCCTGAGTTGTCGGCGTTGCTGGCCCAGGTGGCGGCCGGCTATCCGGTAATGGTGCGGTTCAGCGAGGGCCGGGTCTGGTCGACCCCGCGCTATGCGGTACTGGTCGGTTACAACCGAACCAAGCAGACCGTACTGTTGCGCTCGGGCATGCATCCTCGAACGCCGATGAAGTTCAGCGCGTTTGCTTCGGCCTGGGAGGATGCCGGGAGTTGGGCGGTACTGATCCAGGCGCCAACGCAATTGCCGGCCCAGGTCGATCGGCAACGCTGGTTGAAAGCCGCCAACGACCTGGCCCAGGCCGGTCAGGAACAGGCTGCGGCCCAGGCCACCAAGGCCTTGGCCGGGCACTGACGGCAATGTTTGCATCAGGCTGTGGGGTTTAAACCCCCAGCTTGTCCCGCAGCGTGTAATACCAGGCTCCCAGGGCGGTGAACGGCGTGCGCAGTAACTGGCCACCGGGGAAAGGGTAGTGCGGCAGGTCGGCAAAGGCGTCGAAGCGCTCGGCCTGGCCGCGCAGCGCTTCGGCCAGCACCTTCCCCGCCAGGTGGGTGTAGGTCACGCCATGACCGCTGCAGCCCTGGGAGTAATAGATATTGTCCCCCAGGCGACCGACCTGCGGCAGGCGCGACAGCGTCAGCAGGAAGTTGCCGGTCCAGGCGTAGTCGATCTTCACATCCTTGAGTTGCGGGAAGGCCTTGAGCATTTTTGGCCGGATGATCGCCTCGATATTGGCCGGGTCCCGTGCGCCATACACCACGCCGCCGCCGAAGATCAGACGCTTGTCCCCGGAAAGACGGTAGTAGTCCAGCAGGTAGTTGCAGTCCTCGACGCAGTAGTCCTGGGGCAGCAGCGATTTTGCCAGCGCATCGCTCAGGGGTTCGGTGGTGATCACCTGGGTACCGCAAGGCATCGACTTGGCGGACAGTTCCGGCACCAGGTTACCCAGGTAGGCGTTGCCGGCGACGATAATGAATTTGGCCCTGACCTTGCCTTGTGGCGTATGCACCACGGGGTTGGCGCCGCGTTCGATGCGCACTGCCGGCGACTGTTCGTAGATCATCCCGCCCAGCGACTCGACCGCGGCCGCTTCGCCCAGCGCCAGGTTCAGCGGATGGATATGGCCGCCGCTCATGTCGAGCATGCCGCCCAGGTACTGGTCGCAGCCGACCACTTCACGAATACGGCGCGCGTCCAGCAGTTCGAGTTGGGTATGGCCGAAGCGCTCCCAGAGCTTTTTCTGGGATTCGAGATGGCCCATCTGCTTCTTGGTAATAGCAGCAAATACGCCGCCGTCCTTGAGGTCGCACTGGATGTTGTACTTGGCCACGCGCTCGCGAATGATCCGGGCCCCTTCGAAGGCCATCTGCCCGAGCAACTGTGCCTGTTTGGGGCCAACGCTGCGCTCGATGACATCGATGTCGCGGCTGTAGCTGTTGACGATCTGCCCGCCGTTGCGGCCCGACGCGCCGAAACCGACCTTGGCGGCCTCCACTACCGTGACCCGGAAACCGTTCTCCAGCAGGAACAATGCGCTGGACAGCCCGGTATAACCGGCGCCGATCACGCACACATCGGTCTCGACGTCATTCTGCAAGGCAGGGCGTTGAGGAACCGGATTCGCCGAAGCGGCATAATAGGACTGGGGGTAGGGGGTGTTCGCCATCCTGCAACCTCTGTTTTATATTTTTTACGAGTGGCCTGATCCTACCTCAGATGAAATACCCCCGCCAGCCGCCCAGGGAAAAAGCCGGTTTGCTGGATACTCAGTAAAAAATATGCATATTCAAGGGGTTAGCGAAATAAAGGGGTTGACAGTCGCGAGAAAATCCGCAAAATGTCGCCCTACAGCAGGCACGTAGCTCAGTTGGTTAGAGC
>NZ_JBWKTH010000011.1:0-97536 GCF_059420225.1 Pseudomonas sp. GW821-FHT04D07 | reverse complement strand
GCACCACCTTGACATGGTGGGGGTCGTTGGTTCGAGTCCAATCGCGCCTACCAAACAAAATCCGCTCTGCTGGGCGGTCAGAAAGGGTCAACCGAGAGGTTGGCCCTTTTTGGTTTTTTGGGTACTCACTAAAAAATACGCATATTCATAGGCTTAGCGGAAAGAAAAGGGGTTGACACACTTTCGAAATTCCGTAGAATGCCGCCTCACAGCAGGCACGTAGCTCAGTTGGTTAGAGCACCACCTTGACATGGTGGGGGTCGTTGGTTCGAGTCCAATCGCGCCTACCAAACAAAATCCGCTCTGCTGGGCGGTCTAGAGGGGTCAACCGAAAGGTTGGCCCTTTTTTTGCGCCTTGCGTTTGACGAATCTTCTTGCGTATCGGACTAGTGCCTTTCAGGTCGGCGTCCGCGACCGCTTGAGGGGTGAAACGCAACTCCCGAAAGGGTGTTGTTGAGTGTCACGCTGTTCGTCGCCAGCCTTCTTTGTTTTGTCTTCTCTTATGTGTGTGCAATACAGGAGGTGGGGCAGTGAAGGCTACAATTGTTCTCCTTAGGCTGACCGGTATCGTTCTGCTGATGGCTGTCGCCATTTATCGTGGCCGCAAGCAGGCAGCTTCTGGTGCGGGTCCTCGCCCATCTGATCGTGAACTGCTGGATCGAGCGATTACCGAGTTGCAGGCGCTCCGGGCGGAGGTCAGCTATCTCGGCAGAAAAATTGAAGAAAGGCAGGAAGTGGGCTCGGGAAGCTCCGGAAGTGCAGGCTTGAAGTTACATGCTTTGGCGACGAAGCTCTAGCCTCTGTTCCGGCGCTGGTCGAAATTCCTAGGCTCCCGGACAATGCGTTCATGAGTGTTGAGCTTCCAAGTGCTCGCCATTGAGTGGGCTTTTCTTTCCAGGGTGTTTTTCGGTTGCGTCGGGGTATCAATGGTTCGGTTACTGGCGGTCTCCGGGAGCCTTCGGGCGGCTTCTTCAAATGCCTCGCTGCTGCGCGCCGCCGAGAGGCTCAGTCCGCAAGGAGTGGCGATCCAGCATTATCTGGAAGTGGGGCAGTTACCGCATTTCGACCCGGACCTGGCCGACAATCCTCCAGTGATCGTTGTGGCACTGCGTGAGCTGATCGGTCAGGCGGATGGCATCCTGATTTCGTGCCCCGAGTATGCGCGCGGCATTCCGGGCTCGTTCAAGAATGCGCTGGATTGGCTTGTCGCCAGCCACGAATTTCCCGGTAAGCCGGTGGCACTGTTCAATGCATCGTCACGGGCGAGTCATGCACAGGCGGCGCTCAGGCTGGTGCTGGAAACAATGTCAGCCATTATCGTCGAACCGGCATCGATTACCGTGAATCTGCTAGCCAAAGAGATGGATGAAGTGGGCATTGCAGCGGACCCGCAGCTTCGCCGACAAATCGTTTCAGCCCTGGAGGCATTCAAGGGCTGGATCGATGGGGAGGCCCAGGTCCTGTAGGCGTCGCCGCTCGATGGGCTGAGGACGCTGCGGTGCCCTTCATCCTTGACGGTCCACCGCGAACATGTGAGGGCTCTATCGCAGGACGCGATTCTCTCGAGCGATGCCTTTGTCTGGGTGTTCGGGTTTATCGGTCGGGCGCTGTCGTATCGAGCGTTTCCATTCGGTTGTCAAACCCATCTCAAGAGTGCGCGCATGCCCGTATTGGAAAAGACCACGTTGATCAAAGGGCGCGGTTGCGCCGAAGTGTTCGAGTTCTGCCTGGACGGCGCCAACTTCCCGAAGATTTTTCCGGAGCGTGTCACGCCGCTGGGCAAGATCGACATCGCCGATCTGCGTATCGAGCAGGGGCGCGAGTTCCGCTTCCGGCACTGGATGTTCGGTTTTATCCCGGCCAACTGGACCGTGCGTATTCGTGAGGTCAAAGATAATCAGTACTTTATCGATGAGATGGTCAGAGGGCCGCTCAATGCGTTTCGCCATGAGCATCGGGTCGAGGTCGCCGAGGGTGGGACGCTCTACACCGATCGGGTCACCTATCGGGCTATCGGTGGCGCAGCGCTGGAGTGGCTGTTTGTCGATGCGTACATGAGACGCATCTTTGACGCGCGCCATCGGAATATGCGGCAGTTGCTGGATATCGCATGATTGTCATTCGAGTGGCGGGCACCTCAAGCAACTGAAGCCACTCTGACGGTCGCGGTTGACCCGTGCGTCGATTTTCGGTGTGTGGCGCTGCGCCTGCATCATTTGCTCTGAGTCCTGGGTGTAATCGAAACGCCCCCTTTGTTTTTCGGTGGGGTGAAGGTCACTGCCTGTAACAGTGCCGAGCCCGCCCATTTTCCCTCCCGATTCCCTCCCGCTTTGAATCTGCGCATGCACCAGAAAAACTCATGGCGCCCCAAAACCGTTCAATCGTCCGGCTTTTTTTCTCCCTGTCTCAGGGCTCGATCTGTCTGATATGGGGTTTCCAAATAGGAAACTTTTAGGTTTTACAAGTTGCTCCATTCACATTTAATTTCCTCTTTGTGACGTACCTTAATGAAAAATATGGATGGTTTTACCCATGTTTGTTTAGATTTTGTATTTGTGGCCTTGTATTTGCTAGGTGAAAATCAGGTTGTCTAATTGGAAACTCAAGGATCGTCCAATGCCGAGCAAAAAAATCGAAATGCCTGCGGCCGAAACCGTGACCGGGTCATCGGGCAGCACCGACCCGTTCAACGTCGGCAGTCGCTTGCGGGCGCTGCGTCAGGCCAAGGGCATGTTGATCGATGAGGTGGCGCAGAAGGTCGGCGTCAGCAAGTCCTTCATCAGCCGCTTCGAGCGCGACACGGTGCAGGCCTCGGTGGCGACCTTGCTGCGGATCTGCGAAGCCATCGGCATCAAGCCCGGCGAACTGTTCGAGCCACCGTCGACCCGCTTCGTCGCGGCCGGGCAAGGCGCGCCCATCAGCCTGGGCGGCGAGGGCATGCGCGAGTACCTGATCTGCGGTGCCGGCAACGAACACATGATGGCGCTCTATTCGGTGATCGAGCCGGGCGGCGGTTCCGGCACCGAGCCTTACACGATCAAGGCCGCCGCCGACCTGGTGCACGTCCAGAGCGGTTGCCTGGAGATGCGCGTCGCCGAGGAAACCTACCTGTTGCGCGCCGGCGATACCCTGACCTTCGCCCCCAGCGATCCACACACCTGGGTCAATCCGTCGAAGGATGAAGTGTGCACGGCGTTGTGGGTCATCGTGCCGCCGCCGGCCTGACCTCGCTGATCTTTCTTTCCCACTGGCATGAGGAGCGAGTCGATGTACAAGCTGGCAGTGACCGATCTGCATAAAAGCTACGGCGATCATCAGGTGATCAAGGGCGTCAGTCTCGCCGCCCGCTCCGGCGACGTGGTGAGCATCATCGGCTCCAGCGGTTCGGGTAAAAGCACCTTCCTGCGCTGTATCAATCTGCTGGAGCACCCCAGTGCCGGGACCATCCAGGTCAACGGCGAGTTGCTCAATACCTGCCGTGATCGGCGCAGCGGTTCGCTGCGGGCCCAGGACCCGGCACAGTTGCAGCGCATGCGTGGACGCCTGGCCATGGTCTTTCAGAACTTCTGCCTGTGGTCGCACATGACCGTGCTGGAAAACGTCATGGAAGCGCCGATGTATGTGCATGGCCTGAGCAAGGCCGAGGCCCGCGAGCGTGGTGAGGCCTATCTGCACAAGGTCGGCCTGAAGCCCTCCTGTCATGGCCAGTACCCCGCGCAACTGTCCGGTGGCCAGCAACAACGCGTGGCCATTGCCCGGGCCCTGTGCATGGAGCCCGAGGTGATGTTGTTCGACGAGCCGACTTCCGCGCTCGATCCCGAATTGGTCGGTGAAGTGCTCAAGGTCATGCAGACCCTGGCTGAGGAGGGCCGGACCATGGTGGTGGTGACCCACGAGATGGGTTTTGCCCGGCATCTGTCAACCCAGGCGTTGTTCCTGCACCAGGGCCGAATCGAAGAGCAGGGCACGCCGGCGCAGTTGTTCGAGCAGCCGCGCAGCGAGCGCTTGCAACAGTTCCTTTCCGGTCGTTTGAAGTAGGACGCCGCCATGTCGCGAGTCATGAACGATATACCGCTGGCCCTGGATCGTATCGATGTCGCGATTCTCGACATCCTTCGTGATGAGGGTCGTATCACCTACCAGGAACTTTCCGAGCGCGTGCACCTGACGCCACGGCCTTGCCTTGAGCGTGTGCGCAAGCTGGAGAAGCTCGGGGTTATCCGGGGCTACGGCGCGATTATCGACCTGCCACGGTTGTCGTCCGGTGTTTCGCTGCTGGTGATGGTGGCGCTCTCCAACCAGAACGGCCGTGTGGCGCAACGCGCTTTCGAGTCGAAGATGTGCGAAAGCCGTGAGGTGATCGAATGCCAACTGGTTGGCGGCGCCTTCGATTACTGCCTGCGCATGCACTGTCGCGACCTGGAGCATTACCGGGTGCTGACCGAGCAATGGTTCAACGATGTCGAGCTGCATATCGATCGGCTGGTCAGCCATCCGACCCTGGCCTGCGTGAAGCAGTCGGTCGTGCCGGCCAGTGCTTTTCTGCCTTGAGCCGGAGCCTGAAAAGACCCAGCCGAAGCCGCTGCGCCCGGTTCGGGAAAACAGCCGTATCGCGTGCGACAAACGGCGTTTACGACGGATAAATCCAAGGCCTCGACGTTAGCCTGTAACCCTGAAAAGACGCTGTTTCAACGGCGCTGCGTTGCCGCTGTTCAACACTGCCGAACCTACGACCCAACCCTAGGACGCACTTATGAACCGTATCTCCAAGCTGTTGTTCGCCACCCTCTCAATGGCCGTCGCTACCGGCGCGCTGGCAGAGCCGATCACCATCGCCACCGACGCGACGTTCCCGCCGTTCGAATCGGTGGACGGTTCCGGCAAGCTGGTCGGCTACGACGTCGAACTGGCCCAGGCCGTCTGTGATGCGGCCAAGCTCGATTGCAAGATTATCAACGCGGCCTGGGACGGCATGATTCCCGGCCTGATCAGCAACAAGTACGACGCGCTGATTTCGCAACTCACCGTCACCCAGGCCCGGCGCAAGATCCTCGCTTTCAGCGATATCTACGATCATCCGGTGTTTCGCTTTGTCGCGCACAAGGGCGCCAACCTGACGATCTCGCCCGAAGGCCTCAAGGGTAAGGTGATTGCCGTACAGACCGGCACGCCGATGGATGCCTACGTCACCAAGAACTACACCCAGAGCACCATCAAGCGCTACGACAGCGGCAGCGCGCCTTATCTTGAACTGAGCAGCGGGCGTGCCGACGTGCACATGAGCTATCAGGCGCAAATCACCCACAGCTTCCTGAAGGGCGACAGCGGCAAGGATTTCGAACTGGTCGGTCCGCTCTTTATCGGCAAGGACGCCCCCGAGTTCGGTGAAGGCGTGGCCATTGCCATCAACCAGAAGAACGCCGCGTTGCTCAAGCAGATCAACGAAGGCCTCGGCGAAGTGCGTGACAGCGGCAAGCTCGATGCCCTCAACCGCAAATACTTCGACGCGCAGTAACGCCCATGTTGAGCGACTACATCAGCAGTGTCTTGAGCGCTGGCTGGATCACCTTCCAGTTGGCCCTGACGTCCCTGGCCCTGGCGGTAGTCCTGGGCTTGGCCGGGGCGCTGTGCAAACGCTCGGAGCAGCGGGCGTTGCGGGTGCTCGCCGAGATCTATACCACCCTGGTGCGCGGCATTCCCGACCTGGTGCTGATGCTGCTGATGTTCTACAGCCTGCCGGCCTTGCTCAACCAATGGATCGGCGCGGCGGGTGGCCGCTACAACGTCGATCCGAGCCCGTTTCTGTCCGGGGCGCTGACCCTGGGGCTGATCTTCGGGGCCTATATGACCGAGACCTTTCGCGGCGCGCTGGAAGGCATTCCGCAGGGCCAGCTGGAGGCGGCGCAAGCCTATGGCCTGGGGCGGGTGAAGACCTTGCGCAGCATCATCCTGCCGCAGATGGTGCGCCTGGCCTTGCCCGGCTTCACCAATAACTGGCTGGTGCTGGTCAAGGCCACCGCGCTGGTGTCGCTGATTGGCCTGCAAGACATCATGTTCCGGGCCAAGGGCGCCGCCGAAGCCACCGGCAAGCCCTTCACCTTCTATCTGTTGGCGGGCGGTTTCTACCTGCTGATCGCGGTGTTGTCGCTGACCCTGGTCGGCTGGCTGGGCAAACGTTACTCGCAGGGCGTTCGGGAGTTGGCGCGATGAATTGGGATGTGATCTACGACAATCTGGACCTCTACTCCCAGGGGCTGCAGCTGACCTTGCTGCTGACGGTGGTTGCGCTGGGCACCAGCTTCTTTCTCGCCCTGGCGCTGGCGGTGGCGCGCAACGCGGCCAACCCGTGGCTGCGGCATAGTGTGGCGGCCTACACCCTGGTGTTTCGCGGCACACCGCTGCTGATTCAGCTGTTCTTGATCTACTACGGGCTGGCCCAGTTCGACCTGCTGCGCGGCAGCGTGTTGTGGGTCTGGCTGTCCAATCCACTGTTCTGCGTATTACTGGCTTTTATCCTCAACACCACGGCCTACACCACGGAAATCTTCGCCGGTGGCCTGCGTCACTTACCGCCCGGAGAGGTCGAGGCGGCGCGGGCCTACGGCATGACTCCGTGGACCCTGCTGCGACGCATCATGCTCCCGGCGATGCTGACCCGGACCCTGTCGTTGTACGGCAACGAGACCATCATGATGCTGCATGCCACCTCTCTGGCGAGCACGGTCACCCTGATGGAAATCACCGGGGTGGCGCGCAACATCACCCTCAATCACTACATCCAGTTCGAACCCTATGTCACCGCCGGCGCCCTGTACCTGGGTCTGACGATGGTGCTGGTAGTGGCCTTCCGTTTCGCGCAACAGCGCTGGGCCAGCTACCTGCAACCGCGTCGCGGTTGAGCGGTCGTTCCCTTCTTTGTCCAACTATCAGGAGACATCTGCCATGAGTACTCGCGACAAGCGTCAATTCGATCTGCTGGGCGTCCCTTTCGACGGTGAGTCGACCCTGGGCTGGCCGGGCTCGCGCTTCGCCCCGGCGCGGGTGCGTGAAAGCGCCAAGTGGATCAATATGCGGATCCAGGATGGCCAGGTCTATTGCCTGGAGACCGACAGCTTCATGGAGGTCGGTGAGCATCTGCTGGTGGATCGCGGCGATGTTGCGGTGGTCCCCCATGACACCCAGAAGACCTTCCTCGCCACCCGCCAGGCAGTGCGCCAATCGATCGAGGCCGGCCGGGTGCCGGTGGTTATCGGCGGCGACGACAGCCTGCTGTTTCCAGTGGCCCAGGGCGTTTGCCAGGCCCTGCCAGGGCGTGTCGGCGTGATCCATTTCGATGCGCACCTGGACCTGATGGACGACAGCGTCAAGCAAGGCCGCTTCAGCCAATCGAGCGGCATGCGTCGCGCGCTGGAACTGGAGCAGATCCATGCGGTGGACTGCATCCAGGTCTGCGAACGGCACTTCAACTTTCCCGCCTCGGGCCGTTTCAAACATGACAACGACCTGGTTCACCTGAGTGCCCGCGAGGTATTGCGGCTCGGCCCGCAAGCTACGGTTGAACGGATCCTCGAACGGGTCAAGGGTGCCGATCATCTGTTCCTGTCGTTCGATATCGATGCCATCGATCCGGCCTTCGCGCCTGGTGCCGGCGCCCACGAGCCAGGTGGCATCAGTTCGGCCGAAGCGCTGGAGATGGTCGAGTTGCTCGCCCCGCACTGTGCGGCAATGGCCATTACCGAGGTCAACCCGACCACTGACGTCGGTGACATGACTTCGACCCTGGCGGCCTATCTGGCGTTCTCCTTTGCGGTGTACGGCAGCCAGGCGCGGGGCTGAAATTCATCGGCTCGATCAATCAGGAGCCGACCGCCGACTTTGGCGTACGTCGGCTCTTTCCTGTCTTGGCTCCCGTCGCCTTGCGTTTCTTCTTCCAGGGCGCCGCGGCTTGTCCCGCCATCCCGGCCGGCATCGTGATCTGCAACTTCAATTCGACACAGCGTCCCACCTGCTTGCTCATCCAGGCCGCCTGCTTGGCGACAAACTCTTCCAGGCTCATCTCGCCGCTTTGCACCATGTCCAGTGCCTGTTCCCAGATCGCCGTGGTGCCCGGGTCGGCAATCGCCCGCGGTACCGCATCGATCAGGCTGAAGGCCGCCGGGGTCGCTGACAGGCTTTTGCCGTGCTTGACCAGGTAACTTCGATCGAGCAAGCCCTGGATGATGCCGGCGCGGGTGGCTTCGGTGCCGATGCCGGTGGTGTCCTTGAGTTTCTGCTTGAGGCGCGGGTCCTCCACATACTTGGCGACGTTTTTCATCGCCTTGATCAGGTCGCCTTCGGTGAAAGGTTTTGGCGGTTGGGTCCAGAGGTCCTTGAGGTCGACCCGGCTCAGCGCGCACTCGGTGCCTTCGCGCAACGCCGGCAAGGCCTGCGGTTCGGGGGCTTCGCGGCCCTTGGCCGGTGCCAGTGCTTCAGGCAGGGCGCGTTTCCAGCCGGGTTCGACGATCTGTTTGCCCACGGCCCGCAACGCCTCGGCCGCGCAGTCGAAATCGGCCTGGGTCCGGTCATATTCGTGATGGGGCAGGAACTGCGCCAGGTAACGGGCGCGAATCAGGCTGTAGACGGCGCGCGGCTTGCCCTGCAAGCGTTCGAGGCTGGCGCCGCTGCCCGTCGGGATAATGCCGTGGTGGGCGGTGACCTTGGCATCGTTCCAGGCTCGCGAACGGCGCGTCGGATCAAGATAGGGCGCCAGTTTACCCAGGCTCGGATCAGCCCGTTCCAGGGCCGCGAGGACCCGGCCGGCATCGCCGTGCTGACTCAGGGGCAGGAAGCCGCAATCGCTGCGCGGGTAGGTGATGATTTTATGGGTTTCGTACAACGCCTGGGCAATATCCAGTGTCTCCTGGGCACCCAGTCCCAGTCTTTTTGAACACACTTCCTGCAAGGTGCCGAGATCAAAGGGCAGGGGGGCGGCCTCGCGAATCCGCTCGGTCTTGAGCTTCACCACCCTGGCGCTGGTCGCCGCGCCCATGGCGCTCGCGGCCTGCTGGGCAAGGGCCTGGTTGAGGCAACGGTCCTGGTCGTCGCAGGCGTCCTGCGGCGCTCGCCACTGTGCGATAAAGGGCTGGTCGTCGTGCCGCAGGTGCACGTCGATCGCCCAGAACGCCACCGGCACGAAGTCGGCGATGCTGCGGTCGCGGTCCACCACCAGGCGCAGGGTCGGGGTTTGCACGCGCCCCACCGGCAGCACGCCCTGGTAACCGGACTGGCGGCCGAGCAAGGTGAACAGGCGACTCATGTTCATACCGATCAGCCAGTCGGCCCGCGAACGGCCCAGGGCCGAATGATAGAGCGAGAAGGTTTCACCACCGGGCTTGAGCGCCGCCAGCGCCTTGCGGATCGACGCGTCGTCCAGCGCCGACAGCCAGAGCCGCTGGATCGGCCCGCGATAGCGACAATGCTCCACCAGCTCACGGGCGATCATTTCCCCTTCGCGGTCGGCGTCGGTGGCAATCACCAGTTCCGTGGCCTCGCCCAGCAGGCGCTTGACCGCCTTGTACTGGCTGGCGGTCTTGGGCTTGACCTGCATCTTCCATTTTTCCGGAACGATCGGCAGGTCGGCCAGCACCCAGCGTTTGTAGCGGGCGTCGTAGGCATCCGGCGGGGCGGTTTCCAGCAGGTGGCCGATGCACCAGGTGACGGTGGCATTCGGCCCCACCCAGCAGCCGTCGCCACGGCGGGTCGCACCGAGCACGGCGGCAATGTCTTTGGCCTGGGAGGGCTTCTCACAGAGGAACAACCGCATAACCACTCTCATTTCAGCGCGGGGTCTTGAAGTTGCACAGCATGCTTAGTGTCGAGCGTTCGGGCAATCATTATCTGTATAAATATACAGCTTTATTTCACCAACTATAGTCCATGTGCGCAGATGGTTAGGCAACTCTCAATTGTCCCTTATACGGAATCAATGATTCTCTTTTTATGGTAATTGTCTCGATTTTGTCCTGCGCATAAAGTGACATCCAAGCCAGGCAGCACAGTCCTCATACCGGAGAGCGCCAGGCCCGGCTGACAAACGACGAACGCACCACTACCCGACATCAAAAGGAACGCGCCATGTCTATCCGTGAACTGCTCAACCCAACCAACTCCACCCTGATCCTGATCGACCACCAGCCGCAGATGTCCTTCGGCGTGCAATCGATCGATCGCCAGACCCTGAAGAACAACACCGTGGGCCTGGCCAAGGCGGCGAAGATCTTCAATGTCCCGACGATTTTCACCTCGGTGGAAACCAAAAGCTTCAGCGGCTACATCTGGCCGGAGCTGCTGGCGGTGCACCCGGACCAGCAGCCCATCGAGCGCACCTCGATGAACTCCTGGGAAGACAAGAAATTCGTCGAGGCGGTAAAGGCCACCGGTCGCAAGAAATTGATCATGGCCGCGTTGTGGACCGAGGTGTGCCTGAACTTCCCGGCCCTGGAGGCCCTGGCCGAAGGCTTCGAGGTGTACATCGTCACCGACGCTTCCGGCGGCACCACCCAGGAAGCCCATGACATGTCCGTGCAACGGATGATTCAGGCCGGCGCCGTACCGGTGACCTGGCAACAGGTGTTGCTGGAGTTCCAGCGTGACTGGGCGCACAAGGAAACCTACGACGCGGTGATGGACCTGGTGCGCGAGCACAGCGGCGCCTACGGCATGGGCGTGGACTACGCCTACACCATGGTGCACAACGCACCGCAGCGCCAAGCCAAGTAGTGAAGTGAGTCGGGCGCGCTCGCCGCGCCCGACGCCTCATTTCATCGCGCCTTCACCGGGAGACCTGACATGCTCACTCGCTCCTTGTTGACCTCTCGCACTTGCGCTGACTGGGCACTGCTCTGGTTGCGCCTGTCCGGTTCGGCCTTGCTGTTGCGGGTCCATGGCCTGCCCAAGCTGATGGACTTCCAGCATCAACTGACATTGATCGAAGACCCTTTCGGCCTCGGCGCGCACCTGACCCTGAGTCTGGCGATTTTCGCCGAGGTGTTGTGCCCGTTGCTGATCATCCTTGGCCTGCTGACCCGCCTGGCCACGCTGCCAGTGTTGTTTCTGCTGCTGGTTTCACTGGTGTGGGTGCACCCGCAGTGGAGTCTGGCTGAAGGGCAATTCGCCTGGTTGCTGCTGATCGTCTTCGTCGCCTTGCTGATCGGCGGCTCCGGGACTATCGCCCTGGACCGGCGTTTCACCGCGTTCACCCGCCTGGGGAGCCTTCGCCCATGAACATTGAAATGCTGGACGGCGTGGTGACCCTGCTGGTCCGCCATCGGATCAAGAAAGGCCAGGACCAGGCCTATGAAACCTGGTTGCGGCGCATCGTCACCACGGCCCGCGGTTATCCGGGACATCTGGGGGTCGATGTGGTACGTGGGCACAGTCACGGGCAAACGCTGTTTACCAGCGTGCTGCGTTTCGCCTCAACCGAACAATTGCAACACTGGCTGGACTCCAGTGACCGTCGTGAGTTGGTGGAAGAGGCCCAGCCCATGCTGGCCGACGGCGACCAGACCGAAATCAACGCGGACCGCGAGTTCTGGTTCACGCCAGCCGAAGTCGGTTCGCCCAGTCCGGTGCCGCGCTGGAAGCAGGCCTGCGTGACCTTCCTGGTGATTCTGCCGCTGAGTTTCCTGGTACCGATGTTGTGGCGCCCGCTGTTCGTCCAACTACCCTGGCTGGGCGGCTACGTGCAAGCCAATGTGCTGATCACCCTGAGCATCGTGTTGTTGGTGGTCTATGTGTTCATGCCTCGTGTGACCCGCCTGTTCAGCCGCTGGCTGCAACCGGCAAGCAACTGATTTCGCCGACCGGTACATTCCGTCAAGCAAGGAGAACTGATATGAGCAATGTGATCGCTGACCTGATTCTGCACAACGGCCGCCTGCACACGGTCGACCGCGCCCAACCCGAGGCCACGGCGGTGGCGATCAAGGACGGTCGCTTTATCGCCGTGGGTAACGACGGCGAGGCCATGGCCTTGCGCGGCAGCGCCACGAAGGTGATCGACCTCAAGGGCCGCACCGTGATCCCCGGCCTCAACGACTCGCACCTGCACCTGATCCGTGGTGGCCTGAACTACAACCTGGAACTGCGCTGGGAAGGCGTGCCCTCGCTGGTGGACGCACTGCGCCTGCTCAAGGATCAGGCCGAACGCACCCCGGCGCCGCAATGGGTGCGGGTGGTGGGGGGCTGGAACGAATTCCAGTTCGCCGAAAAGCGTATGCCGACTCTGGAAGAACTGAACAAGGCGGCGCCGGACACACCGGTGTTTGTCCTGCACCTGTATGACCGTGCCTTGCTCAACCGGGCGGCGCTGCGGGTGGTCGGCTACAACCGCGACACGCCTAACCCGCCGGGTGGCGAGATCGTCCGCGATGCCAAGGGCGAGCCGACCGGTATGTTGATTGCCCGACCCAACGCGATGATCCTCTACTCGACCCTGGCCAAGGGACCGAAGCTGCCACTGGAGTATCAGGTCAACTCGACCCGCCAGTTCATGCGTGAGCTCAATCGCCTGGGTGTCACCAGCGCCATCGATGCCGGCGGTGGTTTCCAGAATTATCCGGATGATTACGAAGTCATCAACGAACTCGCGGCCAAGCAGCAACTGACTGTACGGATCGCCTACAACCTGTTTACCCAGAAGCCCAAGGAAGAGCTCGCGGATTTCAAGAACTGGACCAGCAAGGTGACTTACGGCCAGGGCGACGACTTCCTGCGGCACAACGGGGCAGGTGAGATGCTGGTGTTCTCGGCGGCGGATTTCGAGGATTTCCTCGAACCGCGCCCCGACCTGCCGCAGACCATGGAACAGGAACTGGAGCCGGTGGTCCGCCATCTGGTGGAGCAGCGCTGGCCGTTCCGTCTGCACGCCACCTATGACGAATCCATTTCGCGAATGCTGGATGTCTTCGAGAAGGTCAATCGGGATATTCCGTTCAATGGCCTGCCGTGGTTTTTCGATCATTGCGAAACCATTACGCCGAAAAACATCGAGCGGGTGCGGGCGCTGGGCGGCGGTATCGCCATTCAGGATCGCATGGCCTTCCAGGGCGAATATTTCGTCGAACGTTATGGCGCCAAGGCTGCCGAGGCCACGCCGCCGATCAAGCGCATGCTGGCCGAAGGCGTGCCGGTGGGCGCGGGCACCGATGCCACGCGGGTGTCGAGCTACAACCCCTGGACTTCGTTGTACTGGATGGTCAGCGGGCGCACCGTCGGTGGGCTTGAACTCTATCCCGAGGGGCTGTCACGGGAAACCGCGCTGGAGTTGTACACCCATGGCAGTGCCTGGTTTTCCTCGGAGCAGGGCAAGAAAGGCCAGATCAAGGTCGGGCAACTGGCGGACCTGGTGGCGCTGTCGGCGGACTATTTCAGCGTCGAGGCCGAGGCCATCAAATGGATTGAATCGGTGTTGACGGTGGTCGACGGCAAGGTGGTGCATGCGGCGGGTGATTTCGACAAACTCGCACCGCCGACGCTGCCGGTGACTCCCGACTGGTCACCGGTGGTCAAGGTGCCGGGACACTGGCGGCCGAATTCACCGTTGCAGGCCCAGGTGCACCAGTGCAGCGGTCCTTGCGGGGTGCATGCCCATGGTCACGAGCGGGCGCGGATGTCGAGTGTACCGGTCAGTGACTTCCAGGGTTTCTGGGGTGCCTTTGGTTGTTCGTGTTTCGCGTTCTGAATCACAAACAGACGGCGCGCAGATCTTGTATTGATCCCGGGACTCGCAACGCAGTCCGTGTAGCAGCCGGCTTGCCGGCGATGCGGTCTTATAGTCGACATCACTGTCGCCTGGAAAATCGCATCGCCGGCAAGCCAGCGGCTACAGGGCACTGTTGTACCCTTAATGTGCATCTGGCGAGGCTGCCGCGGCAGGCGGTGGCTTCACCTTATGCATCAGTGGGACCAAGGCCGTGGCAATGATGAAACAGACCATGATCACCAGGAAGGTATCGGCATAACTCTGAGTCTGCGCCTCGCGGTAGGCCAGTTGCCAGAGCTGCCGCAGGCTGGCGGTAAGGCCCTCGCTGCCAGTCTGGCCGAGGCTCGCGAAGTTGCCGCCGACCGTGCTCATCCACTGGTTCAGCGCTTCGTTGGTGCTGTTCAGGTGCTCGGCCAACCGATTGAAATGCAGGTTGGTCCGATCGTTGAGGATCGTCGCACAGGCCGCGATCCCAATGGCGCCGCCCAGGTTGCGCATCAGGTTGAACAGGCCCGAAGCCTGCTTCAGTCGTGCCGGTGCCAGGGCGCCGAGGGTCAAGGTCACGGTGGGTGGCACGGCGAATTGCTGGGCCATGCCCCGCAGTGCCTGGGGCAGCATCAACTCCTTGCCGCCCCAGTCATGGGTCAGCGGCGAGAAGTCCCACATCGACACGGCAAACAGGCCCAATCCCAGCATCATCAGCCAGCGCAGGTCGACCCGGTTGGCAAAGAACGCGTACAGCGGAATCGCCGCCAGCTGGAACAGGCCGGTGGAGAACACCGCCAGGCCAATGTCCAGCGCGCTGTAGCCGCGCACCCGGCCGAGAAACAGCGGGGTCAGGTAAATGGTCGCGAACAGCCCGATGCCGGTGACGAAGGAAAAGAAGCAACCCAGGGCGAAATTGCGCTCCTTGAGCGCACGCAGGTCGACCACCGGATTGGCCACCATCAGGCTACGGCTGACAAAGGCCAGCCCGGCCAGGCCGGAAATCCATGCGGTCGCCAGGATGGTGCTGTCACTGAACCAGTTCCAGCGCGGGCCTTCTTCCAGGGTGTATTCCAGGCAGCCGAGAAACACCGCCATCAGCAGCATGCTCAGGTAGTCGGCGCCCTTGATCAGGCGCAGGTCCGGCTCGTCGATCCGCACCAGCATCGGCACCACCACGGCGACGAATACGCCGGGCACCAGGTTGATGTAGAACAGCCAGTGCCAGGAGGAAATATCGGTGATCCAACCGCCGATCACCGGGCCGAGGGTCGGGGCCAGGGAGGCGATGGCGCCGATGGTCGAGGCGGCGATGACCCGCTGCTTGCCGCTGAAGAACATGAACGCCGAGGTAAAGACCAGCGGGATCATCGAGCCACCGAGGAAACCCTGCAAGGCACGAAACACGATCATGCTCTGAATGTTCCAGGCCGCGCCGCAGAGCAGGCTGGCCAGGGTGAACCCCACCGCCGAGGCGCAGAACAGCCAGCGCGTGGAAAACACCCGCGACAGCCAGCCCGACAGTGGGATCACGATGATTTCGGCGATCAGGTAGCTGGTCTGCACCCAGGCGGTTTCATCGGTACCGGCCGACAGCCCACCGCCGATATCGCGCAACGAGGCGGAGACGATCTGGATATCCAGCAGGGCGATGAACATGCCCACGCAGAGGGTGGCAAAGGCGAATACCTTGACCGAGGTGCTCATCGACGCCGCATCGAAAGGCTTGGCCGGGGTGCGGGTGCTCATGGTGTGCTGACCAGTTGGCTGGCGGCGCGTTCATCGGCGGGACGACTGGCGACGCCGCTGGCGCTGTGCAGGGTATCGACTTCGGCGATGACCGAAAGGCCAGGACGCAGTTGCCCGAGCACGCCGTCGGCCTGGTCGAGCATGACCCGGACCGGCACCCGCTGGACGATCTTGGTGAAGTTGCCGGTGGCGTTTTCCGCGGGCAGCACGCTGAACTGCGCGCCGGTGGCTGGAGCCAGGCTGTCCAGATGGCCGTGGAACACCTTGCCGGGCAGCACATCGGCACGGATGGTCACGGCCTGGCCGGGGAGCATGTGGCTCAGTTGGTCTTCCTTGAAATTGGCGTCAACCCAGAGGCCCTGTTGCGGTACCACGGAAAGCAACTGCGAGCCGGCCGCGGCAAAGGCACCGACCCGGGCCCGGCGGTTGCCGATCACGCCGTCCAGCGGCGCCCGCAACTCGGTGTAGGAGAGGTTCAGACGGGCCATATCGCGTTCGGCGACCGCTTGCATCAGCGCGGCCTTGGCTTGCAGCTTCTGAGTCTCGATCACGTCCACTTGGCGTTGATTGGCCAACAATGTGGCTTGCGCCTTGGCGCCATTGGCTTGGGCGGTCTTGAAGGTGGCGTCGACCCGCTGGGCGCTTTCCACCGACACCGCCGAGCGACCCACCAGGCTTTCATAACGGGCATGGTCGTTGCGCGAGCGCACCGTTTCCGCATTGGCCGCATCGATTCCGGCCCTGGCCTGGCTGATCACCGCGTGTTGTAACTGTTCGGTGGCATCCAGGTTGGCCAGCAGCGCCTGTTGGGCTGCTACTGCGCCTTCGGCCTTTTGCAGGGCGGCGAGGTAGTCGCGGTCGTCGATCTTCACCAGCAGGTCGCCAGCGTGCACGAACTGGTTATCGGTGACCTTGAGCTCGGCGATATAGCCCGGCACCTTGGGCCCGATAACCGTCACATCGGCGCCGATATAGGCATCGTCGGTGCTTTCGATAAAGCGCCCGGCGGTCCACCAGTGTCGGGCGTAGAAACCGGCGAATACCAGGGCGCCAGTGACCACCGTCAGCAGTAGAAGGCGCTTGAGCAGCACCGGTTTTTTCTGAGCGGCCAGTTCAGGAGCAGCGGCCGAGGACAGGTTGGTCATGGCGGAGTTACCGGTTGGCAGGGAGGGGGGGAGCGATAGCAGGGTTTTGCAGCGTCGCCAGTTGGCGACGTTTTTCAAAGCGCCGACGCATGGGCTCGTCGGCCGCCGGGCCGGCCACGACCTTGTGTCGCCGGCTGATGGCCAGGCCGGTGCGCGTGTCGATCAGGGCCAGTTCGACGGGTTCGCCGCTGGCGTCATCGACGAGCTGAGTGGCGAGGCCTTCGGGCGAGAGGTGGGTATTGCCCCAGTCCATCAGGGTCAGCAGCACCGGCCTGAAGTCCCGGCCGCGAGCGGTCAGCAGGTAGTCGAAGCGCGGAGGGGTATCGCTGTAGGCTTTGCGTTCGAGCAACCCGCGTTCCACCAGGTCATTGAGGCGGCGGGTCAGAATACTGGGAGCAATTCCGAGGCTTTCCTGGAACTGATCGAAACGGCTGAGACCGTAGAAAGCGTCCCGCAGGATCAGGATGTTCCACCATTGTCCGACCTGTTCCAGGCTGCGTGCCACGGGACAGTGCAAGTGGGCCAAGCGGGTCTTCTTCATCGTCGGGGCCTCGGAATGCGAATGGTATTACGCATGTAATATTATGTCTGTAATATATTTGAGCGACTTTCAATTTGCAAGTCACTCTTTGCAAGTATTTTCAGGCGGGGGATGAGGGGGGGGATTCGTGCTGGAAGGGATCACACGGTGACATGGGACCTTGAGAGCGCCACTGAACCTTGTGGGAGCCGGCTTGCCGGCGATGACGGTCGGATAGTCGACGCAGAACTTGCAGGCCTCATCGCCAGCAAGCCGGCTTCCACAATGGGCTGCTGGTCAACCGTGCTGGCAGGCATTGCCCAGGCGGATGAAGTTCATTTCGTGGCGCACACCCTGGCCATCGACATAGATCACGTGCCCCTGCACCGGACCACAGTCGGCCGCGGCGGCACTGTCGGCGCGCACGGCCTTGGCGATATCGAGGTCTTCGGAATAGTCATAGGGTTCGGCGTTGGCGCTGGCGGTTGCACCCTGGCCTTGGGGAGTAGCGCTCGCATCGCCTTGGGCGGTTGCAACCAGGCTGAACAGCGACAGCAGGACAAACAGAAGGTATTTCATGGCGGTCTCCGGAAAGACATCCCCCTCACCTGACGGTAGTGAGGCAGTGGTGGCCATTTTACGAACGGCACCGGCGCCAATAGAACGGATCCTTGCCAATAGCGGATATCAGCGTGATCGATACTGAAGCTGTGTTACGCCTTGGGTCCTGTGATGGGCGGTGTACACGGCAGGTCCTGAAATCGTCGACAACCTTGTAGGCGCCGGCTTGCTGGCGAGGCGATCTGTTGTTCGACATCGCTGTCGCCTGCAACACCGCTATCGCCAGCAAGCCGGCTCCTACAAGGAGTGCGTAGCCTTACTTGCCGCCCAGGGCGCCACCGGCCGCGCCGCCGAGGCCGGCACCGATGGCCGCTCCGGTCTTGCCGCCCAACTGGTTGCCCAGCAGCGAACCACCGGCTGCGCCGAGGCCACCGCCAATGGCGGCCTTGGTTTTCTTGCCTTTCTTGGCCGCCACCGCGCCACCGGCCGCGCCGCCCAGGCCCGCGCCGACTGCCGCGCCGGTGCTGCCGCCCATCTTCTGGCCCAAGACGTTGCCCAGGGCGCCGCCCAGACCACCGCCGACCGCGGCCTGTGTGCCGCCTGCCGCCATGGCGCCTTGGGCAAACAGGGCGCTCAGGGCCAGGACGGTAAGTGCTTTACGCATGTTGCAAACCTCGAAGGAAAATGGAACGGCAATTGTCGCCGCCCCCGGTTGGCGAAGCAAATACTGTTGTCGGTGATATCAAACTATCCGACGGATTGTTTCAGGGATAAAAAACACTGTTTGTGCCCCAATATGGTTCACATCAAACCATGAAAAACTTGTGGTTATTGAAGGGGTTATGTCAATAGGAATCTGAAAAACACCTTGTTACAGATTGTCGCAGTGGGTTAATATGGTCCGGCGTTCACCTACCACGGTTTATGCATTTTTGAGCCCCAAGCGTCCATCAGCCGCTTGGGCTTTTTTTTGCCTGGAGTTTGTCAGTTGATGTCAACTCACGGTGTTCCAAGGGCCTGGAACGGCTGAAACGAACGTCGCCTCCGAGCAGGGCGTGGGTATTGCGTCGGCTTGGGCGTCAGGTGTTTTTCGAGTTCAGTTTGCGCAGTTCCTCATAGGTCGCCGACTGGACGAACCAGAAGCCGGAAATGATGCACCACACCAGTGTGCCGCCGACCAATCCGCCCAGGCCTACGAGGATGCTGCTGCTGAGCATGATGACCAGGCTGATGATCCAGATGCAGGCCAAGGCGATATACAGGACGATATTGTTGACGCCGATGACGAAGTCTTTCATGGGATTCCTTTTTGGATGTTGTCCTATGGTCGCTCCCTGTGAGGACCATCCCGGAAATCATATTTCTATCGACTACCAGCCGCCAGTCTGACGACCCTGGGGTCACCTTCCTACCCCGTTAGGACAGCTTCCCCAGGGTATTGGCCGAGTGACGCCAGGGGTATGATAAAACCTCATACCCCCATGACTTTTAATGGTTACAGCCCCCGCCAACCCCAGTGATAAAAAAGCGCAAACACCAGCTCACTCATAAAAACAAAGAGCGTTTGCACCATGACCCAGCCCCACTGCCGCGTCCTCGCCAGCTTCCTGCTGCGCTCTGCGTTTCCCGACTTTGACCGTTCGTGCCCCAAGGCCCGTGCGCGTTTCTGATCACCCTCAATTCCCTGCGTCCGCGAGATAAACCCCATGAAAGAACAAGACCTGTACATCGGCGAAGGTTTCGAAGGCCCCGGCGTGAACGCCGCCCATATCAATATCCTGCTCGGTCCGCGCAACGGTCCGGCCGGCCAGGCCTTCGCCAACAGCCTGGCTTCGCCGAGCCAGGGGCATTGCCCGTTCATGGTGATCGCCCAGCCGAATATCCCGGTCAAGCCGATGACCCTCTATGTCAACAAGGCCGCCATCGGCAGCGACTTCCACGGCAATGCCACCTGGGGCGCGTCCCAGGCCGGAATCGCCAAGGCCGTGCTCGAAGCCCTGCTCGACGGCACCCTGCCGGCCGAGGCCGAAGACGAGTGGGCCATCGTCACCGCCAACTGGGTCAACCCTTCCTGCGATGACCTCGATGCCGTCTACCTGAACAACTACAACGCCTGCCGCACCGCGATCCGCGCCGCTCTGACCGGGTTGCCGGTACGTGCCCAGCTCGCCGATGTGCTCGAGCACATCGCCAACCCTTTCTACACCCCGAAAGCCTGAGGTCCGCGCCATGCAATATATTCGTCTGGGCAATTCCGGCCTGCAGGTTTCCAAACTGTGCCTCGGCACCATGAACATGGGCACGCCGGACTGGAAACCGTGGATCTTCGATGAGAAGAAAAGCGAACCGATCGTCAAGCACGCGCTGGACAACGGGGTGAACTTCATCGACCTGGCGGACTTCTATTCCGCCGGCGTTGGCGAGGAAGTGCTGGGGCGCATCCTCAAGCGCCTGACCCGTCGCGAAGATATCGTGGTGACCACCAAGGTCGGTTACGGCACCCGCAGCGGGATCAACGCCAGCGGTCATTCACGCAAGCACATCATGGACAGCATCGACGCTTCCCTCAAACGCCTGGACATGGACTATGTCGATGTCTTTATGCTGCATTACTTCGATGTGAACACCCCGGTCGAGGAAACCATGAGCGCCATGAACGACATCGTGCGCTCCGGCAAAGCTCGTTATATCGGCGTCTCGACCATGCTCACCGGGCAGTTGGCGAAGATCCTCATGGCCTGCGAGCGCAACGGCTGGGTCAAGCCGATCAATATGCAGCTGCAACTGAACTGCGCCTACCGCGAAGAAGAACGCGAGATGCTGCCGTTCTGCCGTGACCAGGGCCTTGGTGTCTCGGTGTTCAGCCCGCTGGCGCGCGGCCTGTTGACTGGCGACGCGCAGTCGACCCGCAACCAGACCGACTTCTTCACTCAGCAGATGTACAGCGACGAAGCCTCCTTCGAAATCGCCCATTCGGTGCAGCGTGTCGCCCGCCGTCGCGGTGTCTCCAATGCGCAGATCGCCCAGGCCTGGGTGGTCAATCACCCGGGCGTGGATTGCATGCTGGTGGGCGCCGACACCACCGAGCAGTTCGACAGCGCCCTGGCGGCCCTGGAGACCCACCTGGACGCCGACGAGCTGTACGAGCTGGAACGCAACTACACCCCGTGCGATGTGATCAACGATTACACCGCCGGCAAACGTATCCTGCGCTCGGCCCGTCCGGCCCAGGACGCTTTCACCCTGACCGAGGCCGTGGCATGAGCGAGTTGATCCGTACCGGTAACTACATCGATGGTCAATGGTCCAGCGGCGGTGCCAGCTACCCGGTGCTGAACCCGGCCAATGGCGAGTTGATCGTCCAGGTCCAACGCGCGGGCGCTGAAGAAACCAACCTGGCCATTGCCGCCGCCGAGCGCGCCTTGCCGGCCTGGCGCAAGCTGACCGCCAAGGAGCGCAGCGTGCGTCTCAAGCGCTGGAGCGAGTTGATGCTGAGCAACCAGCACGAGCTCGCCACCTTGCTCAGCCGCGAGCAGGGCAAGCCGCTGGCCGAAGCCATGGGCGAGGTGGTCTATGCCGCCAGTTTCCTCGAGTGGTTCGGTGAAGAGGCCAAGCGTGCCTATGGCGATGTGATCCCGAGCCACAAGGCCGATGCGCGGATCATCGTCACCAAGGAAGCCATCGGCGTAGTCGCCGCCATCACCCCGTGGAACTTCCCGCTGGCGATGGTCACCCGCAAGGTCGGCCCGGCCCTGGCCGCCGGTTGCACGATGATCCTCAAACCTTCGGAAGAGACGCCGCTGTCGGCCTTTGCCCTGGCGGTACTGGCGGAACAGGCGGGGATTCCGGCCGGGGTGTTCAATATCGTCTCCGGCGACGCGGTGGCCATCGGTGGTGCGCTGCAAGCCTCATCGGTGGTGCGCAAGCTGTCTTTCACCGGCTCGACCCGTACCGGCAAGCTGCTGATGCGTCAGGCCGCCGACACCTTGAAAAAGGTCTCGTTGGAACTGGGCGGCAACGCGCCGTTTATCGTGTTCGACGACGCCGACCTGGACGCGGCGGTGAAGGGCGCGATGGCTTCGAAGTTCCGCAACACCGGGCAGACCTGTGTCTGTGTGAACCGCTTTTTCATCCAGGACGGTGTCTACGAGGCCTTTACCACCAAGCTGGCGGAGGCGGTCAAGGCCCTGCGGGTCGGCAATGCGCTGGACGGCGAGACCGAGCAGGGGCCGCTGATCAACAGCGCCGCCTTGAGCAAGGTCGAGCAGCATGTCGGCGATGCGTTGGAGAAGGGCGCCAGGCTGTTGTGTGGCGGTCGTCGGCATGCCCTCGGCGGGACCTTTTTCGAACCGACCATCCTCACCGACGTTGGCGACGGCATGCTGATCGCCCAGGAAGAGACCTTCGGTCCGGTGGCAGCGTGCTTCCGCTTCAAGGACGAGGCCGAGGTGCTGCGCCGGGCCAATGACACGCCATTCGGTCTCTCGGCGTATTTCTACAGCCGCGATATCGGCCGCGTCTGGCGCATGGCCGAAGGTCTGGAGGCCGGGATGGTGGGGATCAACGAAGGGATCATCTCCACCGAAGTGGCGCCGTTTGGCGGTATCAAGGAATCGGGCCTGGGACGTGAAGGCTCGCATTACGGTCTGGACGATTACCTGGAAATCAAATACCTGTTGATGGGCGGCCTCTAAGGCACCGCCGCCCCACGCCCCCCTGTAGGAGCGAGCTTGCTCGCTCCTACAGGGGGGCGTGGGGCGGGCGCGGTATCGGGTTTCAGTTCTCCTTTTTTGCGTTGCCTCTGAACACGACCGGGGATTGCATCGGGACTTGAGTCAGGGATTGCTCACCAGGCTCAACCACTCGGTAAACAGTCGCACTTTCGACAGCCCCTGCTTGTCGTTCGCCACATCCAGCCAATAGCCATACGGCCCGACCACCTCCACCGGAGTGATGGGCAGCAGGCTGCCATTGGCCAGTTCCTTGACGATCATCTGTCGATCGATCACCGCCAACCCACCGCCGGCCAGCGCGGTGTTGATCACCTGGTCCAGGGTGCTGAATTCCAGCCCTTGCCGGGCATCCACGTCCTCACGACCCATGGCCGCCAGCCAGTTCTCCCAGACCTTGAGACGCTTGCCATCGTGCAGGATATGCAGCAGGGGCGAGTGGTGCAGGTCCGGCGCCTCGCCCCGCTCGAACAGCTCCGGGCTCGCCACGGCGATATGCCGCTCCATCACCAGCAGCTGGCTGCCGCAATGCGCGGCCGCCTCCAGGCCGAAACGGATCTGGCAGTCGACCTCGGCCAGGCTGTCATGACTGGCCTGGTTGGTCACGCTGAGGCTGATATCCGGGTAGCGCTGGCAGAACGCCCGCAAGTGCGCCGACAACCAGCGGGTGGCCCAGGTCGGCGGCGCGAGAATGCGCAGGCGCTGGCGCAGGTTGGGTACTCGCACGGCTTGCAGGGCACGTTCGATATGATCGAAGGCATCGCCCAGCTGCGGCGACAGCGCCGTTCCCGATTCGGTCAGCGACAAGCCCCGGGGCGTGCGCACGAACAAGGCCACGCCAAGGTAATCCTCGAGCTGCTTGATCTGTCGGCTGACCGCGCCCTGGGTCACGTTCAGGGACGCGGCAGCCTGGCTGAAGCTGCGATGCCGGGCGACTTCCTCGAACACGCGCAGCATGTTCAGCGAGGGCAGTTGACGCATGAAATGGATACTCCAGACCGGCTGACATACACCTGAAAAACACCGTGTTGAAGCACGGGGTCGACCTGTGTGGAGTCGGTTTATTGTTGTTCTTTGAAGTGCTTTTTTCGTAGGAGGTATCTGACTATCAGCGGCGGGACGATGCAAGCATTGCTTGCGGCTGTTGCATGAAATAGTCGGCGGGAGTGGAAAAAGGTGGGAGAGCCCAGGTGCTCTCCCACAAAGATGCGCAATGAAATGAGCAGATCATATGTGGGAGCCGGCTTGCCGGCGATGGCGTCCGGATGGACACCGCAAGGCTCAAGGGCCTCATCGCTGGCAAGCCAGCTCCCACATCAGGCAGAGCAATCAGAAGTAGTAGCCGATGTTCACATATAGCTGGTTTTTCCAGAGATCGGTACCGCCGGCCGCGAGGCTCTGGGTATAGCTGCTGCCACCGATATAAGGATCGTTCTTGCCGATCAGCCATTCGGTGGCGACCCAGAATTTGCTCACCGAAAACGAGGTGCCGAGGATCAACCGTTGCGAGGTCTTGAAGTCGTCCGCCGATTTGTCGAACGCGCTGTAGTTGGCGTACAGCTTGATCCCGCTGATCTGGTCGAGCAGGTATTTGCCGTCGACGTCGTAGCTCAGATCGGCGACATAGAGATTACCGCGGCTGGCGACGTTGAAGGTGCCGTCATAGCCGCCGAAGGTCACCACCTCGTTGCTGCCCGGATTGCGTGGCGACATCTGCTGGCGCGCCGCCTGCAATTGCACACCCCACGGGCCGTCCTTGCCCAGGTAGTGGATGGCCACGGCATTGCGGCGGCCGTCTTCACGAGTGTCGCGGTTCTCCAGGGTCGAGGTCAGGCCCGAAAGCCCGACCTCGGACTTCCAGTTACCCAGTTGCATGGCCTTGGCCAGGCGCACCACGGCGGTGTTGCGCTCCTGGTTGTCGCTGCCATTGGTCACATAGCTGTCGGCCCGGGAAACCACGGTGGAGTAGGTATCGCCGTTGCTGGTGCCGCGCCCTTGCAGGGCCGGGCGCAGGTAGAAGCCGGCTTGCAGGTTCCAGTCGCCACTCTGCTGGATGTACTTGGCGCCGACCTGTTCCACATCTTCCAGGCCGACCACGTTGCCCAGGGTTTCATAGAAGGTACTGCCGAAGTAGGGTTGCAGGCCGAACGGAATCTGGTTCAGGCCGACCTGCACCTGCTGGTCCGGGTTGAATTTGTAGCCAACCCAGGCGGTCTCGGCGAACTGCACCGCGCCGATGCGATCGGTGTACTGGTAAGGGTAGGAGCGCCCGTAGAAGCGGTACTTGGCGGCGGCGATCCAGGTGTCGGAGTTGTACTTGGCGGTGAGGAACGCGGTGTCGAAGTCGAACTTCTGGATATCGCGATCCGGCGCATAGTCCCAGCGGTAGCGGACGGCGCCGCCGATGTCCAGGTTGTCGGTGACCTGGATCGCCATCGCGGGGCTGGAAAGGGCGCCCAGCAGCGCCAGCGGGGTTAATGAGCGCAAGGCCCGGGTGGTGTTCAAGTTCATGGTCGCTCCGTCTCTTCTCTAGGTTTATTGTTGGCAACAGCCATCCCGGCCACGGCAAAAGCGCGGTCTGGATGAAAGGGGTAGGGCCCGCTACGACGGAGGCTGTGAACAGCGTCCAGGCGCTAGCGGGCCATGAGGGTCAGGCGCCGGCGGCACTCAGGCCCGGTGCCGGTCCCGCCTGGGTTGGCGGTCGTATCGAAGCTCCGGGCGCGGCGGCCAGCAGGGTCTGGGTATAGCTATGCCGAGGCTGCAACAGCACCTGCTCGGCGGTGCCGTACTCGACCACTTCGCCCTGGCGCATCACCGCGATGTGATCGCTGATCTGCGCCGCCACGCGCAGGTCGTGGGTGATGAACAGGATGCTCAGGTTCAGCCGTTGCTGGAGTTCGGCGAGCAACTCCAGCACCTGTTTCTGCACCGAGACATCCAATGCCGAAACGCTTTCATCGGCAATCAGGACCTGCGGGCGCATGGCCAGGGCACGGGCGATGCCGATGCGCTGGCGTTGGCCGCCGGAGAACTGTCGGGGCTTGCGTTTCAGCGCGTCGCGCTTGAGGCCGACCTGCTCCAGCAGGTCACCGGCTTCGGTCCAGGCGTCCTTGGCCGACAGGCCTCGCAGTTGCGCGGCGCGGGCGATGATGTCGCCGACCCGATGGCGCGGATTGAGCGAGCCGTAGGGGTCCTGGAAAATCATCTGGATTTGCCGCCGACCCCGGGTCAGCGCCGCGCCCTTGAGTGCGAGGAAGTCGCTGTCGCCGAGCCAGACATGCCCGCTGTCGCTGTCCACCAGGCGAATCGCCGCCTTGACCAGGGTGCTCTTGCCCGAGCCGGACTCGCCGACAATCGCCAGGGTCTTGCCCCGTGGCAGTTGCAGCGAGACATCCTTGAGTGCACAGACCTGGCGTCCTTCGACGTGGTAGGTTTTGTTCAGGTGTTCGATCCGCAGCGCCATCTCACCGTCGGCGCAGGGCACATGCAGTTCCGGGTTCAGGGCCGGGACCGCGGCAATCAGCTTGCGTGTGTAAGGATGGCGGGGCGCTTGCAAGACCTGGTCGCGCTCGCCGATTTCCACCAGTCGACCGCCTTCCATCACCGCAATGCGGTCGGCGATTTCCGCCACTACGCCAAAGTCATGGGTGATGAACAGGATGCCGTGCTGGCCGCGCCCGCGCAGTTCGCGGATCAGCTTGAGGACCTGGGCCTGGGTGGTGACATCCAGGGCGGTGGTCGGTTCATCGGCGATCAGCAGGTCCGGATTCATGGCCAGGGCCATGGCGATGACCACCCGCTGGCATTGGCCGCCGGAAAGCTGATGGGGAAAGCTGTTGGCGATCCGTGCTGGCTCCGGCAACTGGGTCGATTCCAGCAAGGCGAGCATGCGTTCGCGCCGTTCTGCCGCGCCCATCTGCGGAGCGTGGATCTCGAAGATTTCCTCCACTTGCCGACCGATACGGATCGCCGGGTTGAGGGCCGCCATGGGCTCCTGGAAAATCATCGCAATGCGGTTGCCACGCAGGCCGCGCAACTGCGCTTCGGCCATGCTGCAGATGTCCTCGCCGAGGAAATCGATCCGTCCTTCGCTGTGCCGCAGGCCCTTGGCGTAGTCGCCCATGATGGCCCCGGACAGCACCGATTTGCCCGAGCCGGATTCGCCGATCACGCAGAGGATTTCACCCTTGCGCACGTCCAGGTCGATTTTCTGCACTGCATGGCTGCGGTCGGCGCCCGGCGGCAGTTCAATGGACAACCCCTCGACGCGCAATACTTGTTGGCTGCTCATACTCAACTCCTTGTGCCTTTCTGGGCGTGTTCGTCCAGGCCGTCCGCCAGCAGGCTGAGGCCAAGCATCAGGGTGGAGATGGCAATGCACGGGAAGATCACCAGATGCGGGAAAGCGATGGCCATGCTGCGGCCTTCGTTGATCATGCCGCCCCAGTCCGGGGTGGGCGGTGGCAGGCCGAGACCGAGGAAGCCGAGAGCGCCGATCATGATCGCGGTGTAGCCGATACGCAGGCAGAAATCGACGATCAGCGGGCCGCCGCAGTTGGGCAGGATTTCCACGGTCATGATCCGTAGCGCGCCTTCGCCCTGGGTGATTGCGCTGAGCACGTAGTCGCGGGAACGCAGGTCCATGGTCAGGGCGCGCATGATCCGGAAGATCGCCGGGGCGCTGGTGAAGGTCACCGCGATCAGGATATTCAGCGCCGAGGCGCCGAGGGCGATGATGATCACGATGTACAGCACCAGCACCGGGAACGACAGCACGGTGTCGGCGATATAGGACAGCACCGAGTCGACCCAGCCATTGAAGTAGCCGGCGCACAGGCCCATGGCGATGCCAAAGGCGAACGCGGTAAGGGTCGCCAGGGTTGACCAGAGCAACACCGTGCGGGTGCCCCAGATCAGCCGCGAGAGAATATCGCGGCCGAGCACATCGGTGCCCAGCAGGAAGGTCTGGCCGCTGCCGTCGTCGCTGAACGGGGTCAGCAGCGGGGTGAAGCTTTCCAGCGGGTCATGGGGCGCCAACCAGGGGGCGAAGATCCCGAGGATCACCCAGCCGCCCACCAGGCACAGACCCAGGGCCGCCAAGGGGTTTTTGAAAGCATGCAGAAGATTCATCGGGCGCTCCCGCCGAGGCTGCGCAAGGTGATGCGCGGGTTGAGCCAGGTATAGGCCAGGTCGGAGAAGATCTTGGTCGTGCCCACCACCAGCGCACTGATCATGGCGCAGGCCTCGATCAGGTAGACGTCATGGTTCAGCGAGGCGGTGTAGAGCAGCGAGCCGAAGCCCTTGTAGGCAAAGAACACCTCAACCACGATGACGTTGGACAGCAGCCACGGGATGTACAGCATGATCACCGTGATCGGTGCGATCAGCACATTGCGCAGCGCATGGCGCAGCACGATGCGCGCGGTCGAGGCGCCCTTGAGGCGGGCGGTGCGGATGTACGGTGCCTGCATCACTTCGACCATCGAAGCCCGGGTGATCCGCGCCAGGTAGCCGACGCCGAACAGGCACAGAACCATCAGTGGCATCGCCAGCTGCAGGGCGCTGAAACCGTCGCTCATGCTGCTCACACCCGGCAGCCAGTTGAGCCAGAAGACGAAGATCGCCGAGACGAACACCGCGCTGGCAAAGTCCGGGATCGAGGTGGTGACGATGGACAGGAACGACACCAGGCGGTCCAGCGGCGAGCCCTGGCGAATCCCGGCCAGCACGCCGAGGGTCAGCGCCACGGGGACCATGATCAGCAGCGCGAGACCGGCGAGCATCAGCGTCTGTCCCAGATTGGGCAGCAGCAGGTCCATCACCGGCTCGCGAAAGTGCACCGAGGTGCCCCAGTGGCCGCTGACGAAGTCCTTCAGCCACACCAGGTAACGCCACAGGAACGGTTGGTCGTAGCCATGCTCGGTGAGCCAGGCGGCGCGTTGGTCGGCGGCGGAGTAGGGACCCAGGACGTTGATCGCAACGTCCTCGATATTCAGCTCCAGGGCGAAAAAAACGATCAGTGACACCGACAATAAAGTCGCTGCCAGGGCCAGTAGCTTGCGCCACAGAAAATCAGCCATGTTTGCATGCTCCGGCTATACAGTTGCCGGCTCGCCGCACCGGGGTGGGCGAGCTCATTGTTTCAGAGGTCGGATCAGGCGCTGAGCCAGGTTTCGTTCATCGGGTAGAAGTCCGATGGGTGGACCTGGAAGCCTTGGACCTTTTGCGACGTGGCGGTGAACTTGTCGGCCCAGAACGGCTGGATCATGACGCAGGCGTCCTGGAGGATCTGCTCCACGCTTTGCATCGCCAGGGCGCGCTGTTTCGGATCGACGATGCCCATGGCTTTGTCCAGGGCGGCGTCGAAGGCCGGGTCGTGGTAATGGCTTTCGTTCCAGGCACCGCCGCCGCGGTAGGCCAGCTCCAGGGACATCACCCCCAGCGGGCGATGGGCCCAGTAGGTGAGGCTGAAGGCGGCCTTGTCCCAGATCGGCCAGTACTGAGTGGCGGGAATCACCTTGAGGTTGATGCGGATACCGGCCTCCAGGCAGTTCTGCTGGAGGATCTGCGCGGTGTCCTGCTCGTAGCGACCCTGGGTGTTGCCGACGATCAGGTCGATGTCGATGCCCTTGGGGTGTCCTGCCTCGGCCAGCAGCGCCTTGGCCTGGGCCACGTCGCGGGTACGCTTGGGCAGCGGAAAGTATTCCGGGTGCGACGGCGCCACATGGTGGTCCTCGCCCAGGGTGCCCATGCCGCGATAGGCGATCTTGAGCATTTGCGCGTTGTCGGCGCAGAGCGCCACGGCCTTGCGGATGCGCAGGTCGTCGAACGGCTTCTGGTCCACGGCCATGCGCATCACCACGGTCTGCGCTGATTTGCAGGTCAGCAGCTTGGCGTTGGGCAGGCGCTTGGCCAGGTCCAGTTCGGCCACGGTGACCCGGTACAGCACGTCGACTTGCCCGGCTTGCAGAGCGGCCAGTTGGGTGGACACGTCGGTGCCCATGTCGACATAACGCAACTCGTCGAGATAGGCCGGCTTGCCCCAGTAATCGGCGCGCTTGGCGAAGGTGGCCTGCTTGTTCACGGCGAACGAGGTGAGCTTGAAAGGACCGGTGCCGAGCGGGTTTTTCGACCAGTCGTCACCGGCCTTGAAGCTGCGATGGACGATGGCACAGGTGAAGGCGTTGAGCATTTCCGGGATCGCCAGGATCGGCCGCTTGAGCACCAGTTTGAACTGGTAAGGCCCGAGTTTTTCGAAGGCGGCGATGTCCTGGAACGCGGTGCGGTTGACCGACTTGGACTCGGCGCCGGTCCAGCGTTGGAAGTTGTGCTCGATGTCGTCGGCGTTGAAGGCGTCGCCGTTGCTCCACTTGACGTCCTGGCGCAGGTTGAAGACCCACTCCTTGAGATCGTCCGAGGGCTTCCAGCTTTCGGCCAGGTACGGATGGGTGATGTTCTGCGCATCGACCCAGGTCAGGTATTCCAGGCTGTTGCGCATCAGGTTCGAGGCTTCGATCCAGGTGATAAGCATCGGGTCCTGGATTTCCTGGATGGCGCAGGCAAAGCGTAGGCTGCCGCCATTGCGTGGCGGCCCGGCCTCAGCGGCCTGGGCCGAGTCGCTGAACAGCACCGGGCCGAGGAAACTGCCGGCGCTGGCGGCGGTGATGCCGAGCAGGGTGGCGGTGTGGAGGAATTGCCGGCGGCTGATCTGGCCGCGCTTGGCTTGGGTGCACAGGTCGTCCATGGCTGGATGCGGCGCGGAGCCGTCCAGGGTAGTCAGGTCTTTCATGAGCCTCTCCGATACTGGGGCGTAAGTGCGTCTTTTGGGTGCCACTGCGAACAGAGGGTTGGCAGCTAGCGCTGGCGATCCAGGGGGGACCCGTGATCGGTCAGGCAAAACGTCAACGGCAGATCAAAGCGCGGAGCATTCAGGAGGCGGGACGTGAGGTTGGACATGGTGCGGCTCTCGTGTTGTTTTTATTTGAGATGCTCGCAGTTTTGTCATCTGGCTCCGGATGAACAAACGATAAATTCAGCGTAGGAAAATTCCTAAAACGCACATTACTGATTGTCCTCCCGCGCCAGACACGCTCCTGATGGCCCTCCCCTGTTCTCCTGACTTGTGTAGGAGCGAGCTTGCTCGCGATGGTCGTGAACGATAACGCGGGGTGTCTGATGGCCAGCGGTGCCCTTGCGGCCATCGCCGGCAAGCCGGCTCCTACAGGTCATGCGGTGGTTTCACGAACCCATGCCGCAGGGTTCAACTCGGCATCAGGCGCGGGTCGAACGGATAGTCCGAGAGCAGCTCGATACCGTGTTCGTGGATATAGATCTGTTCTTCGAGCTTGACCCCTTCACCGCCTTCGTCATGCCCGATATAGCTTTCCACGCAGATGGTCATGCCCGCCTCGAACACCCCGTCATAGCCCAGTGCATCGATGTCCTCGCGGTGCACCACGTAGGGGTATTCACCGGTCATGCCAACCCCATGGGCCAGGGCGAAATAACGGTTGGCCTTGTAGTGGTCGGGGATCTTCCAGGCCAGCTCCGCATACTCCTTGAAGCTGCGCCCGGCCTTGAGCATTTCCATATTGGTCTGCACCTGTTCATAGGCCAGCTTGTACAGCTCCTGCTGCTTGCGCGTGGCGGCCTGTTCGCCGCAGAGAAAGGTTCGTGAGAAGTCCGCGTAGTAGCCGAAACGACCGACCACATCGGTGTCCAGCGCCACCAGATCGCCGGCTTCGATGGGGCGCGTGCTGCATTCCTGGAACCAGGGATTGGTGCGTGGGCCGGAGGAGAGCAGACGGGTTTCCACGTAGTCGCCGTCAGTAGCGATCACATGCTGGTGCAGGTGCGACCAGAGTTCGTTTTCGCTGATACCGGGCTGGAGCTTGCTTTCCATCAGCTTCACGCCGGCTTCGGTGGCGCGCAGGCTGGCGCGGATCATCTTCAGCTCGTTCGGCACCTTGATGCAGCGCGCGCGTTCCAGCGGCTCCTGGGCATCGAAGACCTGGTAGCCGAGCTTTTGCAGCTCGAAGGCCGCCGCCGAGGTGGCGCTCTCGATGGCAATGCGTTTGCCACCACCGCATTTGCGCACCAGGTCGTCGATTTCGGCGGCCCAGTCGGCGGTGACATTGCTCAGGAAACTGTCGCAGAAGTAGTAGGAAATCGCCTTGGCTGGCCGCACTTCATCGACGGTATTCAATGACGCGGCCAGGTGCAGGCAACCGCCGAATTCGAAGACCACCACCGGGCCTTCGGCGGGAATAAAGGCATAACGCGCCGGGTTACGCGCCGAGTACACCTGCATGTTGCGCGAGCCGGTGGCGTAGCGCATATGGGTCGGGTCGAACAGCACGCAGGCGGCGTAGTCGCGTTTTTTCAGCTCGTTGCGTACTCGTTGCAGGCGGTCCAGCTGGATCTGCTGGATCTCGGCGTAGGTGGGTTCGCAGTCGGCGGGGTTGCGGTTGGGGCCGAAAAGACTCATGGAGTGTTCCTCGCTAATACCGGTCGGTGATGGAAATTCGTTCTTATAGGAATCGCATGTTCTGTGTAGGAGCGAGCTTGCTCGCGATGGCCGCAAGGGCGCCGCTGGCTGTCAGGCGCCCCGCGTTATCGTTCACGACCATCGCGAGCAAGCTCGCACCTACAGGGGCGGTGCTGGGGCGGTCAGTCAAGCAGTTGGTCGCTACGCACCCGGCTGCGTTCGGCTTGCAGATGGGCTTCGGAGAGTCGTCCGTAGAGCTGCTTGGTACGCTCGGCGCGGCCGATGATTCCGGGCTTTTCCGAGTAGGCGAAGATCGCGGTATTGCGCTCGACCGCGCCCTCGACGCGGGTCACCCGGTGCACCGAAAAGCGCCCCTTGAAGATCTGCAGGTCGCCGGGATTGAGCTCCAGGTACTTCACCCGGCTGCGATCCTCACCCCGTACCACCTGGCCCACCGCGCCGAGGTTTTCCGCCGTGCGCGAGCGGATCATCGGCGCGTATTCGAACAGACCGCCGGCCTCGGGCTTCTGGGTCATCATGCTGACGATGAATTCGTTGGTGTCGAAGTGCCAAGGCTGCTGGGAGCCCTCCGGCATCACATTGATCACCAGGCCGGCAAAGGGGTCGGCATATTCGAAAATCTCAGGTTCCCCCAGGCAGGCACTGATGAAACGTTTCATCATCGGCGAGACGTAGAGCCGGTGAATGATCGCGTCCGGGGCGATCATGTCGCGGGTCACAAAGCCGCTGGTGCGCTCCATGAAGGTGCGGCGCGGGTCTTCCGCCGACAGGGAGGGATCGTCTTCGGTGAAGTAGGCGTTGACCTTGCGCACTGAATAAAACGTCTTGCCCGAGAGCGCCTGGCCTTCGAGACGGGCCTGTTCCAGTACTTCAGGGCGCAGGAAGTTTTTCAGCAGGCAGCAACCGTCGACGGCCAGTTCGGCACGGGCGTGATTGATCAGTGCCTGTAATTGGACATGGCCCGAATCATGAATGGGATAACGTTCGGTGTTGACGATATCGCGGATATCACCGACTTCGGCATCGGCAAGTTGAAGGCTCATTTCGGGCTCCTGAAGTTAACGATCATTAGTCGCCAGTGCAAGGTTCGAAGTTGTCTCGGCGTTGAATCGATAGTTACTTAAAAACAGGAGTAATAGAAATGATGAGTTACGATCGAATCCATCGGCGGGAGCGATAGTTATGTCAGGTCATCTGGACGGATCATTGCTCAAGGTGTTTGTGGCGATTATTGAATGCCAGGGTTTTTCGGCGGCCGCCGAGCGCCTGCATAAAACCCAGTCGACCATCAGTCAGAGTCTGCAACGGCTGGAAGAGGTGGTGGGCACGCCGCTGATCTACCGCACCAGCCGCAGCATCAGCCTGACCCCCAGCGGCGAGACCTTTCTGATCTATGCGCGGCGCATCCTCAAGTTGCACAACGAGGCGATCAATGCCGCCCATCTGCCCAATGACTTCGCCTGCATCCATGTCGGGATGCCCGAGGACTACGCGCAATACTGCCTGGCCGGGGTCTTGCGCGATTTTCGCGAACACTTTCCCAAGGTCCGTCCGGACGTTTGCTGTGAGGCCTCGGTGGCCCTGGTCGGGCGCTTGCAGCGTGGTGAGCTGGACCTGGTACTCGGCGTGCAACATGCCAACTTGCAACAGGGCGAGTTTCTCTGCGACGAACCGCTGGTCTGGGTGACCGCTGACGACCGCGCCTGGGCTGATGACCCGTCGGTGCCGCTGGCGGTGTATGCCGAGGGCTGTGCTTTTCGCGCCAATGCCATCGACGCCCTGGCCGAGGCCGGTCGGGCGTGGCACGTGGTCTACACCAGCCAGAGCCCACGAGGGATCGGCGTGGCCATCGAAGGCGGTGACACTGTGGGAGTGACCGCCCGCCGCTTGGTGCCGGAAGGCTGGCGGATTCTCGATGAGCGGGACGGTTTTCCAGCTATCGAGCCAGCCCGCCTGATGCTCTGGCGTTCGTCGGCCTGCCAGGAGCCGGGGCTCGATGCGATGGTGGAGATGCTCGGGCGCCAGTTGCGACGTTCAGACCGGCTCTTGGAGCAGCGGCCGACGGCGCTGGTGGCGGGCCATGACCTGCAGTAACAGCAGGCTGGCGAGGACCCCGCCGGCGATCCAGGCATGGATGATGGCGAACGAGCCGCTGGCTTGCAGCAACAGGCCGTTGAGCCAGTTCGCGCTGGCGCTGCCCAGACCGTAGCCGACCATGCTCAGGCTCACCACTTGCAGGCTTTGCACGGGTGTCAGGCGCGCGCTGAGGTAGGCGGCCATCAGGCCCCAGACCGGAAAGTAGAACAGCGCGAACAGCCCGGCGGCCAGCCAGGTCAGTAGCAGACCGGGGTGCAACAGCAGGCCGAGCATGGCCAGGCCGAAGGCGCCGATGCTGATGGCCATCACCCGCAACGCCCCCCAGCGGTCAGCCAGTGACCCCAGCGATATCCCGCCCAGTGCGCCACAGGCGCCGATCAAGGTCCAGAGCGAACCGGTGACCTGCGGGCCGGCACCCAGGCGTTCAGTGACGAAGGCCGAGAGGAAGTTGAGGAATGGGCCACTGATACTGCCGATAAACCCACTGAGCAGCAGGATATGCACGGCGATGGGTTGTTCCAGGCATAAGCGCAGCCAGTGCCTGAGTACCCGGCTCAGCGAGATGGCCGTCATGGGGCGGGTATCCGGGTGGTGGCCAAGGGGGGCCAGGGCCCAGAAGGTCAGCAGGGTGACGATCAATGTGAGTCCGGCGCAGATCAGCCAGAATGCGCCCAGGGAAATACCCTGGAGCAGGGCGATCAGGATGCCATTCAGGCAGATGGCAAAGGCTGCCCCGGAAGACGCCAGGCCCAGCACCCGACTGCGGTGCGACGGGGGAATCACCTCGCCGGCCAGGGCGGCAATCGCGTTCCAGTTGGACACCGCGCAGGCTGAGACCAGCGCCAGGCATAAGGCAAAGGGCAGGACCCAGGGCGTGGCCACCGCCAGCGCCAGTAGCAGCGGGCTGAGCAGCATGGTCAGGCGCACCATGTTCAAGGGGCTGATCCAGGCGGCGGCGATCCCGCTGGCAATCGAGGCCCCCATATAGAAGAGTTGCAGCAAGGCGGCGATGGAGGCGGCCTGGCTGTAACTCAGGGAGAAGTGCTGGCGGATCTCGGGTAACAAGGCGGAATAAAGGAAAATACTGAAACCGTGGGTGCTGGCATTGCAGCAGGTAAATATAAAAGCGAGCAGGCCAGTAGTTCTGGTGGGAAAGTTTTTACTGATTGCCATTGCGCGGCCCGAAAAAATAAGTTGTTGGGAGGGGTGCAACACAGTGGGGCGAAAGTGGGAATGGCGCCCAATGTAAGTGCGTGGAAACTTTCTATTTAAAGTTGTAGGGCAGGGTAGCGTTTATAAGTTGAAAAGAACCAGTGCTGAATACTCATGGGGCGTGTGCGAAATACTCGTGCTATTTATCTATCGGCGACAGTTTTCTTGCAAAAGCGACCTTGAACCGATCAACCTGTAGGAGCGAGCTTGCTCGCGATGGTCGTCAACGATGACGCGGGGTATTGGCTATATCGCGGCGCCTTCGGGCTCATCGCGAGCAAGCTCGCTCCTACAGGATTGCTGGCGGGGAGGTGGTGTTTTTTGTAGGACGATAGACAAAAAGGAATGTTACCCACCCCGGCCCCATGCGATGCTTGTGGCTGTCCGACCCTTGGTGAGTGTCTTTTCTTGAAACGCAAAATGCCCGCGCTCAATGCGCTCAAAGCCTTCGAAGTGGCTGGCAGCACCGGCAGCTTTACCCGCGCCGCCGAGCTGCTGAACGTGACCCAGAGCGCCGTCAGCCGCCAGGTGCGTCAGCTCGAGGAGCAACTGGGCGAAAGCCTGCTGGAGCGCCGTCATCACCATCTCGAATTGACCAGTGCCGGGCGGGTGTTGCTGCGCGCGCTGCATCAGTCCTTCGACAAGATCGAGATGACCGTGCGCGGCATCCAGGAGAAGAACCACGCCAACCGCCTGCGCATCAATGCGCCGCCGACTTTTACCAGCCGCTGGCTGCTGCCGCGGCTGGGGCGCCTGCGCCAGCAGCATCCGGGGCTGGAGCTGAGCATCACCACGCGTCTGCAGGACAGCCTGGCCGAGACCAGCACCCTGGACTGCGCGATCCGTTTCGGCGATGGCGAATGGGATGGCCTGGACAGCTCGTTGCTGATGCACGAGCGGCATATCGCCGTCTGCTCGCCGAGCCTGTATGCCCGCGAGTTGAGCGGGCAGGAAGAGATCGACCTGAATCGCCTGACCCTGCTACATGTGCTGGCCAAGGAGGACCAGCGCTACCTGACCTGGAAACACTGGCTGGACGCGGCGCGGATCAGCGGCGTCGATACCTTGAGCGGCTATGAATTCGACCTGCTGGACCTGGCGATTCGTGCGGCTATCGACGGTTTGGGCATCACCATCGCCGACTGGCACATGGTGGCCGGCGAACTGGCCTGCGGGCAGTTGACCCAGGTGCTCAACGTGCATGTGGATGGCCACCAGTCCTACTGGCTGGTGACGCGGCAGCAACAGACGCAGATCCCTCAGTTGCAGATTTTCAGCCAGTGGTTGCAGGAAGAACTGGAGCTGGCACGACGGCATCTTGAACCGTCGACGGCGGCGCCGATGCCCGTTATCTGAAGGTGTACACGGACCTTGTAGGCGCCGGCTTGCTGGCGATGCAGGCGCCGCGGTGCATCAGTTACCCCGCGTTATCGTTCATCGCCAGCAAGCCGGCTTCCACAGGTCGAGGTGCTGTCTGGCGGTAACCTGCATTTTTTGAATGTTTACCGCTTGAATTAATCGTTTGTTCATCCCGCGCCGGATGACAAGACTGCTGGCTCTCAGATAAGAAAAGTACGAGAACCAGTACATGTCCACCCAGCGCAATTTTGTTAACGGCCAGTTCGTCGAACCCGCCGGTACAGCCCGGATCGCGGTCTACAACCCGGCCACCGAAGCCTTGATCGACCACGTGCCGGCCGCCACCTCCGGCGAAGCGGTCGAGGCCGTCGAGGCCGCCGCCGCCGCCCAGAAACGCTGGGGAAAACTCACCAGCATCGAACGCGCCGAGCATCTGCGCAGCTTTGCCAGCGCCCTGGAAGCCTGCGCCGAAGACATCGGCCAGGCCCTGGCGGCGGAGTCTGGCAAGAGCGTCGCCGACGCCAGCAACGAAGCCCGTTATGCCGCGCAGATCACCCGCTACCACGCCGAATGGGCGCGGCGCATCGAAGGCGAGATCATTCCCAGCGATACCCCGGATGAAAACCTGTTTCTGCAGCGTGAGCCGATCGGCGTCGTTGCTTGTCTGATTCCGTTCAACTACCCGGTCTACACCCTGCTGCGCAAGATTGCCCCGGCGCTGATCGCCGGTAATACCGTGGTGGTGCGTCCGAGCAACAACACGCCGATCTCGGCATTTGAAATCGCCCGGGCCGTGCAGCAATCCAGCCTGCCCGCCGGGGTGGTGAATATTCTCACCATGGACCATGACACCGCCGCCAGCGTCTGCACCCACAAGGCTGTCGGCCTGATCACCCTGACCGGCAGCGTCAACGCCGGGCGCATCGTGCTTGACTACTGCAAGGCCAATATCGCCAAGCCCTCCCTGGAGCTGGGCGGCAAGACCCCGGCGATCATCGAGGCCGATGCCGACCTGGAACAGGCCGCCAGCGCCATCGTCGCCTCCAAGACCACCCACTGTGGCCAGCTGTGCACGGCGGTGGAGCGGGTCTATGTCCACGAAAGCGTGCACGACCGTTTCCTCGCGCTGCTGAAAGAGAAAATCAGCGCGGTACGGTTTGGCGACCGTGCCGCGGACGCCAGCCTGATGGGGCCGCTGGTCAATGCCAGCTCACGGCGCAATATCCACGCCATGGTCGAGCGTGCCGTGGCCGCCGGCGCGGTGCTGGAAACCGGTGGTGTGATCCCCGAAGGCGCGGGGCATTTCTACCCGCCGACCCTGCTCAGCGGCTGCCGCCAGGATATGGAAATCGTCCAGGAAGAAATCTTCGGCCCGGTCCTGCCGGTGCTCAAGTACCGTGATATCGACGAGGCGCTGGCCATGGCCAACGATCATCAGTTCGGCCTGTCGTCGGTGCTCTATACCGAGAACTACCGCACCGCGATGAAAGTGGCGAATGCCATCGAGTCCGGCGAGCTCTACGTCAACCGCACCCCGGCCGATCCCTACCAGGGTTTCCACGCCGGCTGGAAACGTTCCGGCCTGGGCGGCGATGACGGCAAGCATGGCATGCTCGAGTTCACCCAGACCCGACTGGTGGTCATGAAGTACTGAGACAGGCTTTACGCGACACGCTATTCCAATAACAACAATCGATAGAGAAGGGCGACCGTGCACTGCCGGATCGCCCGAGGTCCCAGTACATGTCCAAGCCTGCTGCTGTTCAGGTTCACGCCGCCGCCACGTCCGCGCAAAGCGACAAGGGCAGCCGTTATTTCCAACTGATGTTGCTGGTGCTGGCCGCCGGTGCGATCTATCCGATCCTCTACCTGCGTCAGGTCTACCAGACCACCATGCTCGCGGTGTTTCATATCAATCACAGCGAGCTGGGTTACCTGTACTCGATGCTCGGGACTATCTTCCTGCTCAGCTACCTGCCCAGCGGCTGGCTGGCGGATCGCCTGGCACCGCGCTTCCTGATCTTCTTCTCGCTGGTCGCCACCGGCCTGCTGGGGATCTGGTATTCCACCGCGCCTTCCATGAGCGGCCTGATGATCATCTTCGGTTGCTGGGGCCTGACCACCGGCCTGACCTTCTGGGCCTCGGTGCTCAAGCGGGTCAAGATGATCGCCGAGCCGTCCGAGCAAGGGCGTTTCTTCGGCATCCTCGACGGCGGTCGCGGTCTGGTGGAGGCGATGCTCGCCACCGTGGCGCTGGGGCTGTTCGCCTATGCCACCGAGACCCGCGGCGAGTCGGCGGCCGAAGGCTTCAAGCAGGTGGTCTACCTGTACTCCTTTACCTGTATCGCCATCGGTTGCGTGCTGGTGTCGCTCAAGGACCCCAAGTCCGTGGCGGCCATTGAAACCCAGGAAGAGAAGGCCGCGCACAATCTGCTCGGCGACCTGACCTTCCTGGTGAAGATCCCCGAGTTGTGGCTGGTGACGGCCATCGTGTTCTGCGGTTACCACATCTTCTGGGCCACCTACAGCTTCTCCGACTACCTGCAAGGCAGCGGCATGACCGCGGTCATGGCTGGCACCATCACCACCATCAAATTGTGGATGCGGCCTATCGGTGGCCTCGGTGGCGGCTATCTGGGCGACAAGTTCTCCAATGTTTCAGTGCTGATCGTCGCGTTGCTGCTGGCGACCCTCGGCATCCTCGGGCTGATCGTCTTCCCGGCGCTGGGCAGTATCGGCCTGCTGGTGGCCACGGTGATCTTTATCGGCCTGATGACCTACGCCATTCGCGGCTTGTACTGGGCGATCCTCGACACCTGCAAGATCCCGCTGCGGATCACGGGCCTGGCCATTGGCATTGTCTCGGTGGTCGGCTACCTGCCGGACACCTTTATCCCGTTGATCAACGGTTATCTCACGGAAAACTTCCCTGGCGCCCTCGGTTACCAGCTCTATTTCGGTTACATCGCCTTTATCGGCGGGCTTGGAACCCTGGCGGCCCTGGCGCTGCGTGCGTTGGTCAATAAAAAGGCAGGTGCCTGATATGAAAATTGTCTCCCTGGAAACCCATATCGTCGCCGTACCGCCGCCGCATATCGGTGGCATGTACTGGCTGTTCGTCAAGCTCAAGACCGACTGCGGCATCGAAGGTGTCGGCGAGATCTATGCCGCTACCTTCGGCCCCAAGGCCATGGTGCCGATCATCGAAGACGTGTTCGAGCGCTATCTGCAGGACCAGGACCCGCACCACATCGAGCGCTTCTTCCGCCAGGCCTATTCCAGCGGCTTCACCCAGCGGCCGGACCTGACCATGATGGGCGTGGTCAGCGGCCTGGAGATGGCCTGTTGGGACATCATCGGCAAGGCGGCAAACAAACCGGTCTATGAACTGCTGGGCGGCAAGGTCAACGAGCGTTTGCGCTCCTACACCTACCTGTACCCGGTCAATAGCCGTGGCGAGTACGACTACGATGACCCGGACCTGGCCGCCGAATGCGCGGTGGAGAACATGAAGCTGGGCTTCACCGCCGTGAAGTTCGACCCGGCCGGGCCTTACACCGCCTATTCCGGTCACCAGATTTCCCTGGAAGTGCTGGAACGCTGCGAAACCTTCTGCCGCAAGATCCGCGAAGCGGTGGGCGACAAGTGCGACCTGCTGTTCGGCACCCACGGGCAGATGGTGCCGTCGTCGGCGATTCGCCTGGCCAAGCGCCTGGAGAAGTACGACCCGCTGTGGTTCGAAGAGCCGGTACCGCCAGGCCAGGAAGAGGCCATGGCGCAAGTGGCGGCCAAGACCACGATCCCGATTGCCACTGGCGAGCGGCTGACCACCAAGTACGAGTTCTTCAAGCTGTTGCAGGCCGGCGGTGCGTCGATCCTGCAGATGAACGTGGCGCGCTGTGGCGGCCTGCTGGAAGCCAAGAAGATCGCCAGCATGGCCGAGGCCTACTACGCGCAGATCGCCCCGCACCTGTACAACGGCCCGATCGGCGCGGCGGCCAGTTTCCAGCTGGCGACCTGCACGCCGAACTTCCTGATCCAGGAAAGCATCATGACCTGGGGCGGTTTCCACGCCGAAGTGCTGACCAAGCCGCTGCAATGGGAGGACGGCTACATCATCCCGTCGACCGAGCCGGGCCTGGGGGTTGAGCTGAACATGGACGTGGTGCGCAAGCACACGCCCTACACCGGCCAGCGGCTGCACCTGCAAATGGCGCCGACCCCCGCCGATGTGAAAGACACGTCGCCGGCCAGGGGCTGAGCCATCCTGCCGTCCTGGGACAGGGCGGCGTTTTCAACGAATCAGCGGTAACCTGCATGACATACGACTACATCATCGCCGGCGCGGGCGCCGCCGGTTGCATCCTCGCCAACCGCTTGTCGGCTTCGGGGAAATACACGGTCCTGTTGCTGGAAGCGGGCGGCAAGGACGCCTCGTTCTGGTTCAAGATCCCGGTCGGTTTCGCCAAGATGTATTACAACCCGACCTTCAACTGGATGTACTACAGCCAGCCGCAGAAGCAACTGCATAACCGGGAAATCTATGCACCCAGGGGCAAGGTCCAGGGCGGTTCGGGCTCGATCAACGCCATGGTCTACGTGCGTGGCCAGGCCCATGATTTCGATGACTGGGCGGCCAACGGCAATGACGGCTGGGCGTTCAAGGACGTGCTGCCGTATTTCCGCAAACTGGAAAATCACCCGCTGGGCGATACCGAGTATCACGGCGGTAGCGGGCCGATCAGCATCACGCCGATGCAGGGGCATACGCACCCGATCTGCGATGTGTTTCTCGACGGCTGTGAGCAGCTGGGTTATCAGCGCAGCGACGACTTCAACGGACCGAAGTTCGAAGGCGCGGGGATCTATGACGTCAACACCCGCAACGGCCAGCGCAGCTCCAGCAGCTTCGCCCACCTGCATCCGGCCCTGAGCCGACCGAACCTCACCGTGGAGCACCATGCGCTGGTGGACCGGGTATTGTTCGACAACGACCTGCGGGCCATCGGCATTTCCATCAGCCAGCACGGCGTGGCGCGTTCGTTCAAGGCCAATAAGGAAGTGATCCTGTGTGCCGGTGCGGTGGACACGCCGAAGATCCTGCAACTGTCCGGGGTCGGCGACCAGACACTGTTGAGCGAGCATCGGGTGCCGGTGGTCAAGCACCTGCCCGCGGTGGGGCAGAACCTGCAGGACCACCTGTGCGTGAGCTACTACTACAAGGCCAATATCCCGACCTTGAACGATGAGCTGAGCTCGCTGTTCGGCCAGCTCAAGCTGGGCCTGCAATACCTGCTGACCCGCAAGGGCGCGCTGGCCATGAGCGTCAACCAGGCCGGCGGGTTCTTCCGTGGCAATGAAGAGCAGGCGCATCCGAACCTGCAGATGTACTTCAACCCCTTGTCGTACCAGATTCCGAAGAACAACAAGGCGAGCCTCAAGCCGGAGCCGTATTCGGGCTTCCTGCTGTGCTTCAATCCGTGCCGGCCGACCAGTCGCGGCAGCGTGCGGATCGCCTCGAAGAATCCGGCGGATGCGGCGCTGATCGACCCGAACTACCTGAGCACCGAGAAGGACATCGACGAAGTGTTGCAGGGCAGTCGGCTGATTCGCAAAATCATGCAGGCGCCGGCGTTGCGGGCGATTACTGTCGATGAAGTGTTGCCGGGCAAGGCAGTGAACGACGACGCGGCGATGCTGGAGTATTTCCGCGAGAACAGCGGCTCGATCTATCACCTGTGCGGTTCTTGCGCGATGGGGGCGGACCCGCAGGTGTCGGTGGTCGACAAGCGCCTGAAGGTGCATGGGATGAAGGGGTTGCGGATTGTCGATGCGTCGATCTTCCCCAATGTGACTTCGGGCAATACCCACGCGGCGGTGCTGATGGTGGCGGAGAAGGGGGCTGATCTGATTCTCGAGGAGGCCTGAACGACTGCCTTGCACGAGTAGTGATTCGTATTGAGCCGTCACAATGCTAAAGTCGCTTCTTTTTTTCGGCGGGGAACGGTCATGCGGATGTTAATCGGGGCATTGGCGGTAGTGGCATTGGCGGGCTGCATGGGGCCGGCCATGAACCAGACCCGCACCACCGGGCCGACCAAGAGCTTCACGTCGAGCAAGGCCGAGAATGTCGTTGCCGAGTGCATCCAGTTCTCCTGGCAGGAAGAGGCGGTATTCGGCGTGGACGCAGCGGCCTATCTGCAGCCCGGCTACAAGGGTGGCTCGACTGTCTATACCCGGGGTTCGGAGTTTTTTGCCGATGTCCGTCACGAAGGTACGAACACCGTGGTCGACTACTACGCCACCAACAGCAAGCCGATTGGCGCGAGAAGGCTGGCAGCGGTGGCCACCTGCCTGTAACGCCCCGGTCTTGAGAACACCACAACCCCTGTAGGAGCCAGCTTGCTGGCGATGGCGGCCGAATAGTCGATGCAAGTCTTAGCGGCCTCATCGCCAGCAAGCTGGCTCCTACAAAGGCGGTTTGCTCAGCGCGCCCTTGACTGCCCCCAGCGCGATATTGTGCATCAACGCCTGGTAAGCTGCCGCATCCAGCCCGGCTTCCTCGGTCCAGGCCGGCAGGTTGTTCAGCAGGCAGAGAAAGGTGCGCACGGTGGTCAGGGCCAGGGTGGTGTCGGTTGACAGGCCCAAGGGGCCCAGCAACTTGACCAGATGAGTTTCATAACGCCTGCGCAGGACCAGAATTGCCGCCTGCTGCGCCGCTTCCAGGCAATGGAACTCATGCTCGGCGACCCGGAAGAAATCCCCCTTGGCACGATGCAGGTCCAGGTGCGCGGCGATCAGCTCGTTCAGGCGCTTCTCCGCCGACCGTGCGCTACGCACTGGCTGCGTGACAATCCCCAACAGCTCCAGATGCAGGCTCTCGATCAGTTCGAAGAGCAAGGCCTGCTTGCTCTCGATATGGTTGTAGATCGAGCCCGCCTGGATGCCCAGGTGCCCGGCCAGTTCGCGCAGGCCGACTTGGGCGAACCCGCGCCGAGCAAACAGCGCCACGGCCTTTTCGCGGGTTTGCAGATGGCGCGAGGTCCTGGCCTGAAGCTCGGCTTCAGGCACGGCGGCGAGGGCGCTGCGGGGCATGGCGATCAGCGCTCGTAGGTATGGAAGCCGCGACCGCTTTTACGGCCCAGATAACCGGCGGCCACCATTTCCTTGAGCAACTGCGCCGGCCGGTACTTGGGTTCGTCGAAGCCCGAGTGCAGGCTTTCCATGATCGCCAGCAGGGTGTCCAGGCCGATCAGGTCGGCCAGGGCCAGCGGGCCGATCGGCTGGTTGCAGCCCAACTGCATGCCGGCGTCGATATCCTCGGCGCTGGCCAGGTCCTCCTGGAGTACGAAGATGGCTTCGTTGATCATCGGGCAGAGGATGCGGTTGACCACGAAGCCCGGGCGGTTGCGGGCGGTGACCGCGGTCTTGCCGATCCGCTCGGCCAGGGCCATGGCCTGGGCATGGCTGGCATCGCTGGTCTGCAGGCCACGGATGACTTCCAGCAGGCCCATCATCGGCACCGGGTTGAAGAAGTGCAGGCCGATAAAACGTCCGGGCTTGTCGATGGCGGCGGCCAGTTCGGTGATCGACAGCGACGAGGTGTTGGTGGCGATAATGCACTCGGCGCTGGCCACTTCGGCGACCTGTTTGAGAATGCGCTTTTTCAGTTCGAGGTTTTCCGTCGCCGCCTCGATCACCAGTTCGGCCTGGGCCAGCACGGCGTAGTCGGTGCTCAGGCTGATGCGGCCGAGGGCGGCCTGCTTGTCGTCGTCTGAAAGCACCGCTTTGCGCACTTGCCGGTCGAGGTTGCCGGTCAGGGTCGCCAGGCCTTTGTCCAGCGCCTGCTGCGAGACGTCGATCAGCGACACGTCAAGGCCCGCCACCGCACAGACCTGGGCAATTCCGTTGCCCATGATGCCGGCGCCAATCACGGCGATACGTTGAATGCTCATGTTCTGTTGTCCTTAAACCCGTTCGAAGATAACGGCGATGCCTTGCCCGCCGCCGATGCACATGGTTGCCAGGCCGTAGCGGCCGCCGGTGCGATGCAGTTCGTGAATCAGCTTGGTGGCGATGATCGCGCCGGTGGCGCCCACCGGGTGGCCCAGGGCAATGCCGGAGCCGTTGGGGTTGACCTTGGCCGGATCGAAGTCCAGCTCCTGGCTGACGGCGCAGGCCTGGGCGGCGAAGGCAACGTTGGCTTCGATCACGTCCAGATCGGCCACCGTCAGGCCGGCGCGCTTGAGCGCCAGGCGCGTGGCCGGGATCGGACCCAGGCCCATCAATTCCGGTTCGAGCCCGGCATGGGCGTAGGCCACCAGGCGGGCCAGGGGTTTCAGGCCGTCGCTCTGCAACGCCGCACCGGTGGCCAGTAGCAGGGCGGCGGCGCCGTCATTCAGGCCCGAAGCGTTGCCGGCGGTGACGGTACCGTCCTTCTTGAAGGCGGTGCGCATTTGTCCAAGCTGTTCCAGCGAGGTGGCCCGTGGGTGCTCGTCGACGCTGAACAGTTGCGGGCCCTTGCGGCTGCGGACCTCCACCGGGACGATCTGCGAAGTGAAACGGCCTTCCTCGATAGCGCGGCTGGCGCGCTGTTGTTCTTCCAGGGCGAGAGCGTCCTGCATCTGCCGGGTGATGCCATTGCGCTCGGCGATGTTCTCGGCGGTGATGCCCATATGGATGCCGTGGAACGGGTCATGGAGAATACCCAGCATGTAGTCGATGGCCTGGACATTACCCATGCGCGCGCCCCAACGGGCCGAGGGCAGCAGGTAGGGGCCGCGGCTCATGGATTCGGCGCCGGCACCAATGGCGATGTCAGCGTCGCCGAGCAACAGGGTCTGTGCCGCCGAGACAATCGCCTGCAAGCCCGAACCGCAGAGGCGGTTGACGTTGTAGGCCGGGGTTTCCTTGGGAATGCCGGCATTGATGGCTGCGACCCGGGACAGGTAGGCGTCCTGGGTGTCGGTGGGGATCACGTTGCCCATCACCACATGGCCGACCCGCGCCGGGTCCACGTCGCTGCGTTGCAGGGCAGCCTTGACGGCGGTGGTGGCCAGTTCGCTCAAGGGAACGTCTTTCAGCGCGCCGCCGAAAGTACCAATGGCAGTACGGGCGGCGCTGACGATATACACTTCGGGCTTTGACATGGGAGCAGTCCTGATTATTGTGGGGATCAGCCTGCTTGATCCTTGTAGGGATGCAGGCAGTGCCTCCTGTACTGCAAGTCTAGGACGTGGCCATCCACTCGGCCTATGCCGAAACTGCTCAGTAAACCTGTGATTTTTTGCCATACGCAGCTTGGGATTCATGAAAGAAAAACATTCGGTGTCGTCCTATTTCATCAAGGCCTTGCTGGTGCGCTTTCGCGACCGGCCGCAGCGCATTGCCGAGCTGTTGCAGGCGGCGGGCTTTGCCGAGCGATCCCTGGATGAACTGGGCGAGCGGGTCGCGCCGAAGCTGCTGGCGCAACTCTGGTTGACGGTGATTCGCGAGCTGGGTGACGAGTTCTTCGGTTTCGACTCCCATGGCATGCCCATTGGCAGCTTTGCCCTGATCTGCCGGGGGCTGATCCAGGCGCCGACCGTGGGCAAGGCCCTGGGCCTGTCGCTGGAATATTTCGCGCTGTTCCTGCGCGATATCGATGCCCAGGTGCAGGTTCGTGGCAAGCGGGTGGTCGTGGTGATGCGTACCGAGACCGCGGACCCTTATCTGCAAGCGGTGATCACCGAAACCTTCCTGATCCTGATCGTCGGCTTGATGTGCTGGCTGGCCGGGCGACGTATTCCCATCAGCCGTGCCCGTTTCGCCCATGCCCGTCCGGCCCATGGTGATGAACACCTGCTGTGGGGCGCCTATGTGGAATTCAACGCGACGGTGACCGAGATCGAATTCGAGCGCGAATACCTGCGCTTGCCGGTGTTGCAGGACCGCAAGTCGCTCTACACCTTTCTGCGGGATGCGCCGCAGTCGGTGTTTATCCGCTTCCGTAATCGCGAGGGTTTCAGCGCCCGGGTCCACCAGCGTTTGCGTGCCTGTGGCTATGACCATTGGCCGACCCTGGAGCAACTGGCGCTGGAGTTCGATATCCACCAGGCCAGCCTGCGCCGGGCGTTGCAGCGCGAGGGCTTTTCCTATCAGGAAATCAAGGACGAGGTGCGTCGGGCCATCGCCTTCGAGCGGCTGCGCAGCACCAGCATGAGCATTGCCGATATCGCCCAGGAAGTCGGCTTTCGCGAGCCCAGCGCCTTCCATCGCGCGTTCAAGCAGTGGACGGGAGAGAGCCCTGGGAGTTTTCGTTTGCGTGGGTCACAGGGATAAGCACAGCGCTGACGGATTCAGCTATAACCTTTGCTTCCATCATCGCCGTTCATCAACCCGAGGAGCCGTTCATGCCGTCCCAGCATCTGACCGAATACGAAGACGCCAACCCGGAAGTTCGCGCCGTCTACGACGACATCATGCACACCCGTAAGGTCGAGCAGGTCAACAACTTCTGGAAATGCCTGGCCGCGCATCCGCCGACCTTGCGCCGGACCTGGGAGAGCCTCAAGGAGATCATGGCCCCCGGTGCGCTGGACCCGCTGACCAAGGAACTGATCTACGTCGCGGTCAGCGTCACCAATAACTGCCCGTACTGCATCGCCTCCCACACCGCCGCCGCGCGCAAGGCGGGCATGAGCGACGAGATGTTCGGCGAGTTGCAGGCGGTGGTCGGCATGGCCAACGAAACCAATCGCCTGGCCAACGGTTATCGCATTCCGCTGGATGAGGCCTTCAAGCTGGACTGAGGCTGCCACCCAAGGAAGGCTTGTCAGCATCCTGTGGGAGCCAGCTTGCTGGCGATGGGGCCCGTAAGGACGCTATCGCCGGCAAGCCAGCTCCCACGAGGGTCAGGCGTGGGCCGTTGTGCCGCGTTCGAGAAACCGATAGATCCGCTCATCCTCCGAGTGCGCCACGTTGAAGCGCAACCAGGGCACCACTCGCGCATCGGGCATGAACAACTGGCCCGGTGCGAGCAGGATGCGTTCTTCCCGGGCCTGCATCGCCAGTGTCGTCGAGTCCTCCCGCGCCGGGTGTCGCGCCCAGAGAAACAGGCCGGCGCGGGGTTCGGCAAAGAGCTCCATACCCACGCCTTCCAGCCGCCGGGCCACCGATTCGTGCGCCTGGGCCAACTGCTCCTGCAACTGCTTGACGTGCTTGCGATGCCGGCCTTGCAGCAGCACATCCAATACCAGTTCCTCGGCCACTTGCGATGAGGTCAGGCCACTGACCAGCTTGAGTGGCACCAGCTCTTCGATCAGTTCCGCATGGGCGGCAATAAACCCGACCCGCAAGGCCGGCGCTATGGTCTTGGAAAAACTGCCGATATAGACCACCCGCGACAGCTGGTCCATGCCGGCCAGGGCCTGCTGGCCGCTGGGGTCGAGGTCGGCGTAGATATCGTTTTCGACAATCAGGAAGTCGTGTTTCTCCGCCAGTTGCAACAGGCGATGGGCCACGGCCAGGGACAGGCTGGTACCCGTCGGGCATTGCAGGCGGGTGTTGGTGAAGAACACCTTGGGCTTGTGCAGTTGCAGCAGCGCCTCCAGGGCCAGCAGGTCGATACCGTCGCGGGTTCGCGGCACACCGATCAACCGCGCGCCCTGCAAGCGCAGGTTGAGAAACAGGTTGTGATAACCCGGCTCGTCCACCAGCACCGTGTCGCCGCGTTGCACCAGGTAGCGCACCATCAGGTCCAGGGCGTGACTGCCACCGCTGGTGAGCAGGATCTGTTCCGGATGGGCGGCGATCCGTGTATCGGCGAGCTTTTCTGCAAGGCGGGCGCGCAGTTTCGGGTTGCCCTTGGCGTTGCCGTAGCCGCAGAAACCGTCCGGTTCACTGCGGGCCAAGGCTCGCAGACTGCGTTGCAGGCCGTCGCGGTCGGACCAGGATTCGGGTAGCAGGCCGATGCCCGGACGCAGGTCCATGTCCATGCCCTGGAAGACCTTTTGCAACAGCAGATAGGCGTCGAAATCGAACTCGTTGTCGTCGTCGGCCAGCGGTGGCTGGGGTTCGCTGCTGAGCGCGCCCGCGAGGTCGCGCACATAAAAACCGGCATTGCGCACCGGTGTCAGATAGCCCAGGGCGACCAGCCGGTCGTAGGCCTCGACGGCGGTGAAGTGACTGACCTTGTGGGTTTGCGAGAACTTGCGGATCGACGGCAGCTTGCTGCCGGGGCGCAGGCGCTGATCCTTGATCGCCTGGCTGATGCCGGTGACGATCTGGCTGACCAGCGGGGCCTGCGATCCGGGGTCGAGGAACATCATGGGAACGTTCATCCAGGCAGGGGGTGAGCGGCAGGTGTACTGGTAAAAAGACCATCACAGTGCTGCGTGCACGTCGCCTGTTCTGTGCATGGTCGCCGGTAGACCGGTGCTGCAAGATCGGTTCATCGCCGATCACTGTTGTTGGCCAAAACATACCACGAACCAGGATGCCCTATGTACGACAGCCACTTGCCGATTGATCGCAACCGGATTTCCACCGATGAGTGGGAGGCCCGTTGCGAGCTGGCCGCGCTCTACCGACTGATCGCGCACTTTCGCATGACCGACCTGATCGACACCCATATCTCGCTGCGGGTCCCCGGCGAAGAGGGGCACTTCCTGATCAATCGCTATGGCGTGCTGTTCCATGAAATGTGCGCTTCGGACCTGGTCAAGATCGACCATGACGGTGCGGTGGTGGATGCGCGGCCGGGCGAGCACAACGTCAACCGCGCGGGCTTTATCATCCACTCGGCGATCCATGCCGCTCGCACCGATGTTGCCTGCGTGGTGCACACCCACACTTCGGCGGGTATCGCGGTAGCGGCCCAGGAAGAGGGGCTGTTGCCCATCAGCCAACATGCGCTGAAGTTCTATCGGCGCCTGGCCTACCACGACTATGAAGGCATTGCCCTGAACCCCGATGAGCGTGCGCGGCTGGTTCGTGACCTGGGTTGTCACAACGCGATGATTCTTCGGAACCACGGCTTGCTGGCGGTGGGGCGTTCGGTGGCCGAGGCGTTCAACCAGATCTATTTCCTTGAGCGTGCCTGTCAGGCCCAGGTCCAGGCGATGGCCGGCGGACGGCAACTGCGCTTCCCGTCCCCGGCGGTCTGCGAGTTGACCGCGCAGCAGTCCGACAACGAGCTGGACGAGGATCATCCGAAGCTGGCCTGGGCCTCGGCCTTGCGCTTGATTGCCGGCGATCCACGCGACTACCGCACCTGAAGCAACAGCGTTCGACCGTGCGACTGGCCCGAGCAGCCAGGCCAACGGGGCAAAGTCCCCATCGCACGCCCTGCAAGGCATGCTTCAACAACGCTACGAAAGCCCACTCTGCCAAAACCAATAATCCTAGAGGTAGACATGAAGAACAAAGCAATCGGCGCACTGGCCCTGACCCTGGTGGCGTCGACCGCCATGGCCAGCGAGATCACCGTGATTTCCTTTGGCGGCGTGAGCAAGGATGTGCAAACGCAAGCGTTCTACAAACCGTTCGAGAAGGCCTCCGGCAGCAAGGTGGTGGCGGGGGAGTACAACGGCGAAATGGGGCGGATCAAGGCGATGGTCGATACCCACAGCGTCAACTGGGATGTGGTGCAGGTTGAGGGGCCGGAATTGATTCGTGGCTGTGAGGAAGGGCTGTTCGAACACCTGGACATGAGTGCCATCGGCAAACCGGCGGACTTTGTTCCGGGAACCTTGTCCGAGTGTGGCGCGGGGTTGCTGGTCTGGTCCATGGCCATGGCCTACAACGCTGACAAGTTGAGTGTGGCGCCCACTGGTTGGGGCGATTTCTGGGACGTCAACAAGTACCCGGGCAAACGCAGCCTGCGCAAGGGGGCCAAGTACACCCTGGAAATCGCCCTGATGGCGGACGGCGTGCCGCTGGCCGATGTCTACAAGGTACTGGCCACGCCGGCCGGGGTGGACCGGGCGTTCCGCAAGCTGGACCAGATCAAGGGCAGTCTGCAGTGGTGGGAGGCGGGCGCCCAGCCGATGCAGTTCCTCGCCAGCGGCGATGTGGTGATGAGCACGGCGTTCAACGGTCGGGTGTTCTCGGCCCAGGAGTCGGGGGCGAACGTGAAGCTGGTATGGAATGGCAGCATTTATGCGATTGATGCCTGGGCGATTCCCAAGGGCAGTCCGAACAAGGCGCTGGCGGAGCGGTTTATCGGTTTTTCCCTGCAGCCGGAGAACCAGAAGTTGCATACGGAGAAACTCGGCTACGGCTCGACCAACCTGAAGATCCAGCCGTTGCTCGCCCCAGCATTGGCGGCCCGGCTGAATACCGCGCCGGATAACCTGGCCCAGGCAATGCCGATGGACAATGGCTTCTGGGTCGATCATGGCGAAGAGCTGGAGCAGCGGTTCAATGCCTGGGTGGCGAAGACCCACTGAGATCGGGTTTCTCAGAGCTGTATGCCGGTGTCTGGGGTTGACGATATTCTGCGCTGGAACACCTTACCTGTAGGCGCTGGCTTGCCAGCGATGGCGGTGATGAACGTGACATCGCTATCGCCGGCAAGCCGGCTCCCACAGGTTTTGAGGTGTTTTCGAGGGCTAGCGCAGTGTTCCTGGCGGCCCAAAGCAGCGCTCAAACGCATCAGCCAGGCCGGCATTCCGCTGTCCAGTACAGCATTAACAACACCACCTCGGACAACGTCGTCACTGGCCGCGCCCTGGCCTTCAGCTTTGCTTCACGGCGGCAGGCCGTGTGGCCCAGCCGGTTGGCGCTCCTACGCGGCCTGCGCGGGTCTTAGCAGCTTGATCCATTCAGCAGATAGACGATGGCAATCTCCCGGCCAGCGCGCGGTCAGCAGGTTGCCGTCACGCACCACGAAGCCGCGGCCCGGCTTGGCGGCGGAATCGCGTAGCAGCGCCGGTGGGCCCTGGGAAAAGTCTTTTGGACTGGCCAGCGCGGCCTTGATCTCGGACTCGACGGTTTGCGGATAGGTTCGGTAGTAACGCCCGAGCCACGGTGCGGTGATCAGCCAGGCGGCCAGTTCCATGGTGGTGGACAGCAATGCGGTGACCTTGCGTCCGTGGAGCACCGAGCGGCCGCTGTCGGGGTCGAGGGTACGGGCCAGCAGCAACGGGCCATGGCACACCGAAGCGACCGGTTTTCCGGTTTTGAAGAAGTGCAGGACGATGCGCTGGGCCACATCCGACTCCAGCAGGCTGCGCATGCCCTCGGCATGTCCGCCCGGCACGAACAGCCCTTCGAACTGCACGGGGTCGACATCGGCGTAGGCCAGCGGCTGACGGAAAGACTCGTCAGCGATCATCGTGTTGTAGCTTTGCAGATCGCTGTCGCGGGTCATCAGCATGGGATTCAGCAGGCCGAAGCCATGCTCCACCAGACGCGGATCGGCGTAGGCCGGGGCACCCAGCGGGGTGGCAAAGCGCACCTCGATCCCGGCCCGGCGCATGGCCTGCCAGGGCACGCTGCTTTCGGTGGGGTCGTAGTCGGAGTGGGGGAGCAGGATAAGGATCATGCAGGTGGGCTCGATTTCTACGGGGTAGAGATCGAGGATAGCAGCAGGATCGTTACCTGGCCGTGCCGGATAACGCCATGAAACCTGTAGGCGATAGCACAGCAACAGCGTACGCCGACCTGTAGGAGCCGGCTTGCCGGCGATGGCGGTCGGACATCTATGCAAGACTTGCTGGCCTCATCGCTGGCAAGTCAGCTCCCACAGGATTGTTGTCATACGCAAATTTTGTGTTTGACGCAGGCTACTGTGGGAGCCAGCTTGCTGGCGATGCTATCGACGCGGTGTCCTGCCAAACCGCGTCGCCTGGATCACCAGCAAGCCGGTATCTACAGGATCGGGGCCCGTCGTAGGGCGGGTATTGTTCGCCCTGTCGAGGCCCGTCGGGAACTAGCGCTCGATCGCCAGCGCCACGCCTTGCCCGCCACCGATGCACAAGGTCGCCAGGCCTTTTTTCGCATCGCGCTTGAGCATTTCATGCAACAGCGTCACCAGCACCCGGCAACCCGAAGCACCAATCGGGTGACCCAGGGCAATCGCACCGCCATTGACGTTGACCTTGGCCGCGTCCCAACCCAGCTCCTTGCCCACCGACAACGCCTGGGCGGCAAAGGCTTCGTTGGCTTCGATCAGGTCCAACTGGTCAAGGGACCAGCCGGCCTTGTCCAGGCAACGACGGGTGGCACTGACCGGACCGATACCCATGATTGCCGGGTCAACACCCGCGTTGGCATAGGCGGCGATCTTCGCCAGCACCGGCAGGCCAAGGGCCTTGGCCTTGGCGGCACTCATCAGGATCACCGCGGCGGCACCGTCGTTCAGCGACGAGGCGTTACCGGCGGTGACCGTGCCGTCTTTCTTGAACGCCGGCTTGAGCTTGCCCAGCGACTCGGCGGTGGTCCCGGCGCGTGGTTGCTCATCGGTGGCGAAGGCCAGCGGGTCGCCCTTGCGCTGGGGAATCAGGATCGGGGTGATCTCATCGACGAAACGCCCGGCTTCAATCGCCGCGACGGCTTTCTGCTGGGACGCGGCGGCGAAAGCATCCTGCGCTTCACGGCTGATAGCGTACTTGGTCGCCAGGTTCTCGGCGGTGATGCCCATGTGGTAATCGTTGAACGCATCCCACAGGCCGTCGCTGATCATGGTGTCGACGATCTGGGCGTGGCCCATGCGCAGGCCGGTACGGGCGCCAGGCATCACGTAGTTGGACAGGCTCATGTTCTCCTGGCCACCGGCGATGATCACCTCGGCATCGCCGCAGCGAATCGCCTGGGTCGCCAGGTGCAGGGCCTTGAGGCCCGAGCCGCAGACCTTGTTCAGGGTCATGGCCGGTACCGCGTGGGGCAGGCCGGCCTTGATCGCGGCCTGGCGCGCGGGGTTCTGCCCGGCACCGGCGGTGAGCACCTGGCCCATGATCACTTCATCAACCTGCGCGCCGTCCAGGCCGGTCTGTGCCAGCAACTGACGGATCACCGCGGCGCCCAGGTCCACGGCGGAGATGTTCGCCAGCGAACCCTGGAAACTGCCTACCGCCGTGCGAGTGGCGGCCACAATCACTACATCTTGCATCGCTTCATTCCTCATCAGGAAAACTGCATTTCAGGCACGTGGTCGGGAACGATCAGTTTACCCGCGGTCTTGCTGACAATCTCTTCGACGCTGACGCCAGGCGCGCGCTCCTTGAGAATGAACGCGCCGTTTTCGATTTCCAGGTAGGCCAGGTCGGTCAACACACGCTTGATACAGCGCGCGCCGGTCAGCGGCAGGCTGCAACGTGACAGCAGTTTCGACTCGCCATCCTTGGACGCATGGGTCATGGTGACGATGATGTTATCCGCGCCGGCCACCAGGTCCATGGCGCCGCCCATGCCCTTGACCAATTTGCCGGGGATCATCCAGGAGGCAATGTTGCCCTCTACGTCGACTTCAAAGGCGCCGAGCACGGTGAGGTCGATATGGCCGCCGCGAATCATCGCGAAGGACTCGGCGGAGGAAAAGATCGACGCGCCGATACGGGCGGTAACTGTCTGTTTGCCAGCGTTGATCATGTCGGCATCGACTTCGTCATCGGTAGGAAAGGCGCCCATGCCGAGCAGGCCGTTTTCCGATTGCAGCATGACTTCCATGCCGGCGGGGATGTAGTTGGCGACCAGGGTCGGAATACCGATGCCCAGGTTCACGTAGTAGCCGTCCTGCATTTCGCGGGCCACGCGCTGGGCCATTTGTTCGCGGGAAAGTGCCATGTTCTTGTTCTCCGTTAGTCGAGGGATAGGCTGGTGGTCACTTGCGCACGGTGCGCTGTTCGATGCGTTTCTCGAACGTGCCGCAGATGACCCGGTCGACGTAGATGCCAGGGGTGTGGATCTGCGCCGGGTCCAGCTCGCCGGGTTCGACGATTTCCTCGACTTCGACCACGGTGATCTTGCCGGCGGTGGCGGCCAGCGGGTTGAAGTTCTGGGCGGTGTGGCGGTAGATGACGTTGCCGAAGTGGTCGGCTTTCCAGCCTTTGACGATGGCGAAATCACCGGTGATGGACTCTTCCATCAGGTACGGACGGCCGTTGAACTCACGGGTTTCCTTGCCGTCGGCGACCGGGGTGCCGACCCCGGTGGCGGTGAAGAAGGCCGGGATACCGGCGCCGCCGGCGCGCATTTTCTCGGCCAGGGTGCCTTGCGGGGTCAGCACCACCTCGATTTCACCGCTGAGCAGCTGTTTTTCGAAGAGGGCGTTTTCGCCAACATAGGAGGCGACCACCTTGCGGATCTGCCGGTCTTCCAGCAGTACGCCGAGGCCGAAACCGTCAACGCCGCAGTTGTTGGAGACCACGGTCAGGTCGCGGGTGCCCTTGCGCTTGATCTCGGCGATCAGGTTCTCGGGGATACCGCACAGGCCGAAGCCGCCACTCAGGACCGTCATGCCATCCTCGAGCCCGGCCAGGGCTTCTTCATAGGAAGACACGCGTTTATCGAAACCTGCCATATGCACCATCCTCTTGTTGTTTGTCGGACTCGCCGTTGGAGGTGAGTGTTGCTCCGGGAGATATATTTGTTAAGTTGATTTTTAGGGTCGATTGATTGATAAAGCTCAAGAATGCCCTTTTCTTCAGTAGAGACCTTGTTCATGACCGTTAAACAGCTTAGGGCCTTTCTTGCCGTTGCCCAGAGCCTGAGCTTTGCCGTGGCGGGCGAGCGTCTGTATTTGTCGCAATCGGCCCTGAGCCTGACGATCAAGGCCCTTGAAGAAGGCCTGGGCGGTCGGCTGTTCAGCCGCAACACGCGCAACGTCGCGCTGACCCCGGAAGGTGAGGTCCTGGTGCCCCTGGCCCGGCGCCTGATCGCTGATTGGGACAATGCCGAGGACGAACTGCGTCAGCGTTTCACCTTGCAGCGCGGTCGCGTGACCCTGGCCGCGATGCCGTCATTCGCCGGTAACCTGCTACCACCGATCCTCAAGACCTTTCGTGCACGCTATCCCCAGGTCAATGTCACGGTCAACGACGTGATCAACGAGCAGGTCCTGGAGATGGTGCGTGACGGCCAGGTGGAACTGGGCGTGGCCTTCGAACCGCAGCAAGGCTCGTCGCTGGCCTTCACGCCGCTGTATATCGACCGTTTCGTCGCCGTGGTGCCGGCGGATTCGCCCTGGGTCGATCAGGCACAGATCGATTGGCCGACCTTGCTCACGCAACCCTTCATTACCTTGCAGCGCCCGTCCACGGTGCGGGTGATGCTGGAAGAGCATCTGCGGGCGCGGGACATGAGCTTGCCGGTGGAATTCGAGAGCCATCAACTGGCCACGGTGGGGCGGATGGTCGCCAGCGGACTGGGGGTGAGTGCGGTGCCGGCGTTGTGTGTCGGACAGATGCGCGAGCTGGGTGCGCGCTGCATCACCTTGTGTGATCCGGTGGTCGAACGGGCCATCGGGGTGCTGACCAAACCCGGCCATGAGCTGTCGGCGGCGGCCCAGGCGCTGTTCGATGTCTTGCAGGAGGAAAGATTAAGTTACTTGAATTTTGAAAAATAACTGCGTTGCGTGTGGACCTTTTCCTACGATGCGCAATCATTACCCCATGAATATCCGAAGGAGGTGTGTATGTTCATCCGGTCTTTGACCCTTGCTGTGCTGTCCGTCGTTGCTGCAAGTCCCGTCTGGGCGGCCGATGAGGCGTCTCCGCTGGCCCAGGATCTGGGGAAAAGCCGCCCGTTGATCGTGATTGCGCCGAGTACGGCGGATCCCACATTGGTCAGCCTGAAGAAGGCGATCGATGATCCGGCCAACAAGAAGGAAATCGACGAGCGTCAACTGGTGCTCTACGAAGTGGCCCAGACCGTTGGCAAGCGTGCGGGCAAATGGATGGAACAGCCGAGCACCATGGCGCTGATTCGCGGGCTCAAGCTGGGGGTCACGCCGGAGGGCAAGTCGACGGTGATCCTGGTGGGCAAGGATGGCGAGCAGAAGATCCTCGAACACGATGGGCCGATTGCGCTCAAGGACGTGTTCAGTGCCGTGGATGCGTTGCCGGCCTCGGAGAAGGCCGCTGTCGCGCCCACGCCACCGGCGGCGCCGGAAGCCAAACCGGTGAAAGGTGCGAAAGGTGCCAAGGCCGGCAAACCGGCAGCACCGCCCAAGGATCTGGATGACTGACGCGGGACAGTATTTATCGGGATCAATCCATAGAGGCCATGGCCATGTCGGGCGTTCACAAGGCAGCACAAGTCGGTTTCAGCGCTGAAGCCAAAACCTATGCCCACGGGCGTCCTGACTATCCTGCCGAGCTGCTGTCGTGGCTGCGCGATAGCCTGGGTATCGTGCCCGGTGCGCAGGCTATCGATCTGGGTGCCGGCACTGGCAAGTTCACCCGGCTGCTGGCGACGACCGGCGCCACGGTGACGGCCATCGAGCCGATCGAGGCGATGCGGGCCGAACTGGTCGCACGTCTGCCGGCGGTCCGGGCACTCTCGGGAACTGCCGAGGCGATACCGTTGGAATCCCAAGTGGGTGACGCGCTGCTGTGTGCCCAGGCGTTTCACTGGTTTGCCCATGAAGCGGCGCTCGCCGAGATTCACCGGGTGCTCAAGCCAGGTGGGCGGCTCGGACTGGTGTGGAACGTGCGTGATGAGTCGGTTGACTGGGTCGCGGCGATTACTCGGATCATCACCCCTTACGAGGGCGATACCCCGCGCTTTCACACGGGGGCCTGGCGCAAGCCATTCAACGGTCATTACTTCTCGGCGCCGGAGCTGAGTTGTTTTGAGTACACCCATGTGGGCACGCCCGAGGAAGTCATCATCGACCGTTTTCTGTCGGTCAGCTTTATTGCGGCATTGCCTGCGGCCGAAAAAGCCGAGGTGGTCGAGCAACTCCAGAGCTTGATTCAAACCCATCCGGCCCTGCGCGGCAAAGAGACCATCGCCTTTCCTTACCGGACCGAAGCGTATCGCTGCATTCGCCTGGACTGATATCGGCTGGCCAGCTTGATGCTCGCTGGTTAGGATCGTGCCTTGTCGTGGGGCATGGTCAGGGAGCGGGTATGAAGGGCAGCTGTGCTTGTGGGGCCGTCGCGTATGAACTCGACGGCATCGATATGCCGATCGGGCATTGTCATTGTCACACCTGTCGCAAGACGCATGCGGCGGCGTTTGTGAGCACCGCCGAGGTCAAGCGCGAGCATTTCCGCTGGCTCAAGGGCCAGGAAACACTAACGGCCTATGAATCCTCGCCGGGCAAGCTACGCTATTTCTGTTCGCGGTGCGGCTCGCATCTGATGGCCGAAAGGCTACAGCTGCCCGTGGTGATTGTGCGTGTCGCGACCCTGGATGACGATCCGGGCGCGCTGGCCGAGCATCACATCTGGGTATCCCATGACGTGCCGTGGCTGCGCTATGAGGGGGTGGTCGAGCATCCGGAGTGGCAGCCGGGACGCTGACAGAAGGGCTCTGCGTCAATCGGCACAGTGTGATCCGCACCGTTCGCAGGTCATGATAGTTATAACGTTAGATTATATTTATATAAAGAGTCATAACGTTAGACGCTATGCTTCCCGCCAGATTTTTATATCGTCTCGCTAGATTCTCCAGGGCTTGCTAATGGATGTCGGTAATTTCGGTTTTGTCGTTGCCGGCTTGGTGGTCGGTTTTATTGTCGGGATGACCGGCGTCGGTGGCGGCTCGTTGATGACGCCGATTCTGCTGTGGTTCGGTATCAACCCGGCCACGGCCGTGGGCACGGACCTGCTCTACGCCGCGATCACCAAGTCCGGTGGCGTTCTGGTTCACAGGAAAAACGACAATATCGACTGGAAAATTACCGGTTGGCTGACCCTGGGCAGCGTGCCGGCGGTGTTGTTGACCTTGTGGTTCCTGAGCAGCCTGCACACCGCTCCCGAAGCCTTGAACAGCGTCATCAAGCAGTCGCTGGGTTTTGTGTTGTTGCTGACGGCACTGGCGGTGTTGTTCAAGAACAAGTTGCTGGCGTTTGCTCATCGGCGCGGTGTCGATCACTCGCAGATCAGCGACTCGAAGTTGAACGGGCTGACGGTAGTGACCGGCCTGACCCTCGGCGCCATGGTCGCCTTGACCTCCATCGGGGCCGGTGCCCTGGGCACGGTGGCCTTGTTTATCCTTTACCCGTTCCTGCCGACCCGGCGTCTGGTGGGGACGGAGATCGCCCATGCGGTGCCGCTGACCCTGGTCGCGGGCCTGGGGCATGCGAGCATGGGCAATATGAACTGGGAACTGCTGGGTTTCCTGCTGATGGGCTCGCTGCCGGGGATCTACATCGGCAGCCACCTGGCCGGGCGAGTGCCGGATGGCATCTTGCGGCCTTTCCTGGCGGTCATGCTGTTTTCCATCGGCTACAAGTTGGTGTTCTGAGTACTACCGGTTGAACCCGGCCAGCAGGGCGTCCAGCACGCTGCGCACGGCGGGGACCATGCCTCGCCTGGAGGGGTAGATCGCGTGCAGGCTGCCGCTGGGTGATGGGCAGTCGGGCAGGATTTGCACCAGGCGGCCCTGCAGCAGATCGTCCTGAACCAGGCTTGTCGGTAACTGCGCGACACCTATTCCCTTCAAGGTTGCTTCCAGTAGCGTCTCCAGGTCATCGGTGGCCAACCTTGGCTGGTGGGTCAGCACCACGGGGTGCGGTGCCTGGAAATGCCACTGATATTTATCGTTGGTGTTAGCCATGGCCAATGTTGGCATCAGCGCCAGGTCTTCCAACTGAGTAAGTGTTGCATGCTGTGCCAACAGCGCCGGGCTCGCGACCAGGATTCGCTGGGCGCTCTGCAGGGGTAGCAAGGTCAGCTCGGAGTCCTCCAGTGGCAGCAGGCGTACGCGCAGGGCGATGTCCAGTCCTTCCTCGATGACATCGACGCGCCGGTTGGTCGCGTCGAGCATGAGCCTCACCGCCGGATTGTCCACCAGGTACTGGGCCAGGATGGCCCTGGCACCCATCTGCAAGACACCCAATGGACAACTGATCCGCACCACGCCCTGCGGCGATGCTCGCGTCTGGTCGATGGCCGTTTTCGCCGCCCGGGCTTCCTCCACCAGGGCCACGCAGTGCTGGTGAAACAGGCGGCCGGCGTCGGTCAGGGAGACTCGGCGCGAATTGCGATTGAGCAGGCGCACGCCCAATTCCGCTTCGAGTGCACTGACGCGACGGCTGAGCTTTGAGGTTTGCAGCCCCAGTACTTTCGCCGCCGCGGTAAACCCACCGTGATCCACCACCTTGGCGAACAGGTACATATTGTTCAAATCGGTCAAATGGTCCATTGCCGGTCTCGCGTTGGCCTTATCGTTCTATTTTCTACAAGGTAGCGTTGCTTTTACAGCGGTTCTTCTTTGTTCGTTTCAAATTTATGCTCTTTTACGCGGCAATCGGCCGCTTTTTCAGGAGCTGAAATGTTAGAGCATCGATTCAAGGCCGATCTCGGTGGCGGCGACTATGGCTGGCTCAAGGCCCGTCATCATTTCAAGGTAACGGCCGACGGCAACCCCGCGCACCGTCCGCTAGGGGCGCTGGTGGTCTGGAACGACGACGAGATTGCGCCGGGTAGCGGTTTCCCGATGCATGGTCATGAAAGCATGGAGATCGTTTCCTACGTGCTGGAAGGCGCGGTGAGTCATCGCGACAGTCAGGGCGGGCAAGGCCGTACCGAGGCCGGTGACGTGCAGGTGATGAGTGCCGGGACTGGCATTCGACATGCAGAGCGCAACGAGGGGATCGTGCCGTTAAGGCTGTTCCAGATCTGGTTGCGACCGCGGGAAAACGGTGGGTTGCCCAACTGGGGCATGCGGCCTTTTCCCAAGTCCGATCGGGCCGGTCAATGGGTCGTGTTGGCCAGTGGAATGCCTGACGATGAAAGCGCTCTGCCGATCCGCGCCAACGCCCGTGTGCTCGGGGCGACGCTCAAAGCCGGCCAGAGTCTGAGCCAATCTTGTTCGCGCACTGGCCAGGGCTATCTGGTGCCGGTGCTCGGCGCGGTGAACGTCAACGGCGAACGGGTCGAGGCGGGGGACGGGGTCGCCTTGAGCGAGGAGTCGATGCTCGTTGTCGAGGCTATCGACGATACCGAAGTCGTACTGGTCGAGGTGTTTTGAGCATGAAGACGATCATCAAGACTGGCGGGAACCCCGTTGGCCACTATCTGCTCCGTTGGTTGCTCTAAGCGTGTGCGTGAGTGATCCGCCTGGTGAAGAAATCAACGGCATGTTGCCGAGTCCCCACCGTCTGTAGTGTCGCTGCCGGGTCGAGCCCGAAGCGTTTTGCCGAACCTGTGACCAGGCTTTTTTGAAGATCGTTGAGCGCCGCAGTCGGCGATGGCTGCGCGAAGGTGGTTGCCGTCGGCGCCGGTATAGAGGGTAAATCGACGCGAGGTGTGCTCAGGGTGAGTAACTGATTGAGCGTCGGCGCATTTGCAATCCGCTTGCTGGTGAGCATGTCCTGCGCCGGGATGCCGATCCAGTCGCGCAAGGTCGCCAGAATACTGGTGTGATCGTAGGGGGCGTGTGGGTTGTCCGATCTGAAAACCGTGCCAGCCTGAATGTAGGGTGAGATCACTACTGCTGGCACACGTACGCCAAAGCGAGTGAAATCGAAGCCGCTACCATCGAGCGGACGGGCCTGGTCAGGTGGAACGGCGTTGAAGGGCGGGGTGACATGATCGAAACAACCGCCGTGCTCGTCGTAGGTGATGATCAGCAAGGTCTGGTTCCAACCCGCCGACGTACTGACGGCGTTCCAGATTGAATACAGAAAGGCTTCACCCGCTTGAACATCATGAGGGGGATGCTGGTCGTTAGGGTCGACCAGAAAGCTCGGCTCGATAAACGAATAGCGTGGTAACGAGTTGGTTTGACACGCATCCAGAAACGCGGAAAAACCTCTGAAGTGGGGGCTCAGCATGGGGTCCCATAATTTGGGGAACATCGTCCGGGTCAGCGAGGGAGTCAGGATGGTATTGCTGTAAACGCCCCAACTGCATCCGATCGATCCCAGGACGTTGAAGATGGTGCGGACATCCCAGGCGAATGGATCGGGAGGCGTGCCGTTGTCCACATTGCCATTGGACGTCCCGGTGTGCGCAAAGGCGCGGTTAGGCCAGGTCTGGCTGGGAACGGAGGCGAACCACGCATCGGAAACCGCATAGGCTCGGGCCAACTTGGCCAACACAGGCAGCTGCGCCGGGCTGTAACACTGCATGATCTGATCGGGGTTGGCGGTTTCCGTGGTGGCGTAGTTGTCGACAAAACCCATGGGGGGCGTATTGCCGGGGCTGACTGAACCGTCTCTGAATAACTGGTAGGTGACGTTGGCAAAGGTTTCTTGCGGATCGGGGTCGGGAACCTGAAAACCGCTGGCATTCTGCGTCACTGCAACCTGACGCGCCGGTGTGGCGTCCGAGCGCGGGTTGAACATACCGGGGCGCAGGCCGTCAAATTGAGGGGAACTGGTCACTGGCAAGACATGTGGTGGTGGGCTGTCATGCGGATAGAGCCAGCCAAGCATCGTATCCAGTGAGCGGTTTTCCAGCATGACAACGACGACATGTTCAATTTGATTCATGGTTTTCAGCGCCAGTGAACTGACCGGCAGTGGACTGCCAAGTTTATAGATGCAGGCAACTTGAAGCGCGGGCGGACAGTGTTGCGTGAGATAATTACTTGCCCGCACCGCTGCCGCTGCGTACGCCACCGCCAAGAGAATAATAAAAGGTACAACAAGCACCTTGGAGGGTATCTCCACGAGTAACACTAGCAACGAAAGTCGGCTCGTCCAGTCAATCATCACGGCACATTAGGCCGTTTTTGAATAGTCCCGATTTCGAACGGATAGCGGCTGTTTATTATCCTGAATCGCTTGCCGAGGTAGATTTCAACCGCCGTGTTGACGGTTTACGAGGCAGCGTCAGGCGTTAGACGTGTGTCAGGGTCTATACTGATTTTGTCCTTTTAATCCTAGAGCCTCCCTTGATCACTGCACAGTCCACCAGGCAGAACACGTGAAATATTCGACACTGACTGCAGTGCTGTTCTGTCTATTGCTCGGCACTGTGGTCAGAGCCGAGCAGTATCAGGTCGTTACTGAGGAGTGGGCACCGTACAACTACCAGGAGCACAATCAGCTCACTGGAATGGCCACGGAGATCGTTCGGGGCATAATGGCGCTGACCGGGGATAACTTCGAGGTGCTGCTGCTGCCCAGCATGCGAAGCATCCGCACGTTGAAGACCCGGCCCAAGACCATCATGTATTCCCTATTCCGCACGGCGGAGCGCGAACCGTTATACAAGTGGGTCGGACCGATCGTGGAAGAGTCCATCTACCCCTATCAGCTCGCCAATGCGCTGCAGCCGGTGAACGCCTTGGAGCAGCTACGGCACGCCCTGCGGATCACGACGAGACAGGCAGGCTTGATACCTGATGTTCTGCAAGCGCGGGGCTTCAACAACCTCGAAAAAGTTGCAACCGAGAGCCTGCAGCTCTATCGCATGCTGCTCGCCGGGCGCACCGAGATCATCGTCGGCGACACTGCTGCGGGGGTGGCTTACTACAGTCGCCAGTTGAACATCGCCCCCGGCACGTTACGACAGATTCCCATCGAGCTCTATCGCTCATCGCTGTACATTGCCTTCAGCCGCGACTGTGACGACAAACTGGTCGCCGCCTGGGCCAGCGCCCTGGAGCAACTGCGCCACTCAGGTGAACTGAAGCGCATCCAGGATCGCTACAATCAGCCCATCGGGCAATGAACGGGTGCGATCACGACCCAGATCGACGGCGTTTGGGGCAGCGCAGTCAATTCTCCTCTGCCGTTGTGAGCTGTATCCGGCGCAGTCGGCCGGTCAGGGCCGCGATGCCATTCTCCGCGGTGGGCAGTAGGCGACCGGCTAACCCCATGCCTTCGCTCACCAGCACGGCACCGGGGATCAGACACAGGTTCGAAGGTGTATCCAGGCCGCGGGCAAGGACGCTGACTTGCGCTGTTTGCAGGTTGCAGCTGAGCAGTCGACCACTGAAACGCGCAAAGCCACCATGCAAGGGCTCTCCCGCCCAGTCAGCTGACAGTGGCTGTAACAGCCGATCGCAGAGTTCCAGCACCAACAGATTGCCGTCTGGGCACAGTGCCAAGCCCGTGGGGAGTTGCAGGCCGCGAAGCACAATGTCGATTTGCCCGGTGCCTGGCCAGACCCGTATGACCTGGCCCGCCTTGTCGGCAAAGTCGATGCCCTTGCGGGTTGGGGAGCGGTGCAACTCGCCGGAGAACAGGCTGATCAGCACGGCCTCGGTCGCGGGTTCGTACACCAGGGTCACGGGCACGGCGTCCTGGTCTTGCTCCAGGTTGGGCAGTTGGGCCAGGACCCGTTCACCCTGTTCGGCGGAGAACTCAACGAGTTGGTTGGTGTCGGGCTTGACCGCCAACCAGCTGCGTCGCGTCGGGTGGTAACACAGTGCATTCAAATTGCCGCGGCTGCTGAAGACCGGCTCGGGCGGAGAATACTGCAGATCCAGTATTTTCGAGCCCTCGACATAATCCGTCTGGCTGACCAGGTAGCGCCCTTCACCGCAGGCAATGTCCGAAAGACCCATGATTTCATCACGCAGCATGCGCGCCTGCAGGTTCATTGAGCGAAAGCCCTGCGCCAGAATGTCGGGGGGCTGGTAGCTCCCGGGTTGTTGCGGATCGGGGCGCCGCCGACTGATACGACCGCTGAAGGCCTGATCCGGCAGACCGGAGCCGGCTTCAACCAGCAGCAGGCTGCCATCGGCCTCGACACACAGGCCGCGAGGGTTCAGCAGGCCCTCGGCGACAAGGGTGCTGGGACGCAGGGTTTCGAGGGGGTGGGCGGGGATAGGAATGGCAACTGACATAGGCACTCTCCATGTTCAAACAGGCGCTGAGCAATCACGGCTTGGTGGTCTGGGTAGCCGGCTTGGCAGTCACTGATTCGAAAATTTGACTCTCCTGTGCAGCGCCGGGTGACGAGTTGCCACCCGGCGTCCTGCTGGAGGTGTGTTGTGGTTCAGAGGTGGTCGTAGTCACTCATGCTGAGCGGCAGGGGTGGGTAATTGCGCTTCACCAGGAACTGCGCCCAGAGTTCGAGCACGGCGCGGCGGCTTTGCGACATGTCGCGGGTGATGGGCATCGATAGCGTACTTTCCTCCTGGTACTTCTTGCTGATCAGCACAATCAGTTGGTCGATGGCGCCTTCGACGCGCTTCTGGGAGTTGAGTGGCATGAACTTGTTCATGATCGGGTACAGGTAATAGAAGGACTGCAGGACGCGCGGGTAGATGAAGTGGTCCCACAACTGCGCTGGGGCGTCCTTGTCCATGCGGATGGCGTTCCAGGTGTTGATAAAGTCCTGTTGCAGCTTCAGGTCCACCGGCAGGACCCGTATCGGGGCGAGGAAGTCGGTATAGGCTTCGGGGAGCGGGAAGCTGAAGGGGATGACTGGGGCCGTGTTGTCTTCCTGGACGAAAAAACGCAATGTCGGGAAGCCCGGAGCCAGGGCCCTGAAGCTCAACTGGGCAATGCCGTTGGCGTCGGTGGTGGTGGTGACATAGGAATAATCCACCTGACTGGCCTGGTCGTCGTCCAGTGTTCCGCTGACATAGATGGCCGCATCGAATGCCAGGCAGGGGCTCAGGTCGACCGCGATCGGTTTACTCGGGCCATGCAGGAACTGCTGATAACCGATCGGGTTTCCAACCGGCTGAGCGTTTTGCAGAGCGGTCAGCCGACGGCCGCTGCCTGTGCTCCGGTAGTTCGACACGGGGGGCGTGTCAGTGAATTGCGGCAGATTGGGCTGGTTCTTGTTGCGGTCTGCCGGGTCGTCGTAGAACAGCGTGAAGTTGGCCGCGTTACTGAATGCCAGGTAGTAGTCGCTGGTGGTCACCATGTAGGGGTTGCCATACTCCGCCACCCACAGTCGGGTGCCGACGGCTGGCTGGCCATTTTTCTGCACCATGATGTTCAGCGTCTTGTGGTCACCCACGTCGATGAAAGTGCCGCTTTCTATCACCTCGGCGGTCCATGTCTGCTGGGTGGCGGCGATCACGGGGGCGCCCGGGGCCTGCTGTTGCAGCTCCAGCGGCCCTGACTGCAGCGTCGTCTTGGCCGCGTCGCTGAGGGGGAAGTCCAGCAGGCCGGAGCGTTTGTCGAAGGCGGCTTGTTGATACTGCTCGAAGCCGAAGTTGACCACTGGGGTGAATTGCCCATCCTGGCGTACGCCCAGTTGGTAGTTGCCCGCCTCGAATTTCTCGGCGGTCAGGATGGGGGCGTCGGGGACTATCGGATAGAACGGAAAAGTATTGGTCAGATCCAGCGACAAGGTGTTGTCGGTAATCTGCGCCGAGATCACGCCCAACTGAGTGCTTTTGGCGGCCACGCCTTTTTTAGAGAGGGACACGGGCTGGTCGGGTACCAGGCGTCGGCCGGCGGGGGCGGTGGGGTATTCGTCGGCGAACCAGAGGCCCAGGGTCGCGGCGGTGCGGCTATAGGCGGGGTTGAAGAAAATTTCGGCGACGTTGTCCAGGCCCAGTTTGTACAGCTCTTGCACATTCGCCATGTCCTTGGGGTCATGGGAACGGGTGTTGAGCCGCTGCGGGAAGTCGTTGAAAACACCGTTCCTGTCGTAGCAGGTCAGGTAGGTGGAGAACCTGAACATCAGGCCCTGCGCCCCTTGCTGCTTCATCTGCTGCTGAAGGTTGCGCAACAGGGATGAGTTGCCGATAACCCATTCCAGGTTTTCCTGGGGAAAGCAGGTCTGCCAGGTGGTGGTGACATACACGATGCCACCGAAGGCCCCCCAATTGAAATTCAGGAAACGGTCCATCATCCGGTACTGGCGATTGAGGGTCAGGCCGCATGTCGGATCCCCCAGCATCAGCTTGTCGAAATACAACGCGGTGAAAGTGTTCTGCCACGGGCTGATATCGACGAAACGCGCGGCAGTGGGGCCGGCGCTGCCAAAGGGATTGCCGAGCAACTGGTAGTTCTTGCCGATCAGCGGATCCTGGTCGATGTAGGTATTGGCCTGCAGCTCGCCGCCAATGATCACGGAGCGGGTATCCCCATGGCTCACGGTGCCGCAGGCATTGTCGCCGAACAGATCCCATTCGGCGGGCATGTACGGGTAGTTTCCCGGGTTGCCATTACTCGGTACCTGCAGCACATAAGCTGGTAGATCCTGCATCGCCAGGGGCGCGATGATCCAGGGCATCAGTTGGGTGGGGGCGTTCGTGGACGTGATGTCGAAATGGCTCATGAACGGCCAGTTGATGTCCATGTTGACCGCGTCATAAAGTGGAAAAATATCGTTGTTGTTGGCCGTCGGAGGGTTCCAGAACATATGGCCGTTGAGGTAGATGCGAGGGAAGTTCAATACGCTCATGTCATGCTCCTTAGCGTTGCCACTGGGCGCGTTTCAACGACCAGACAAAATCCAGTTTTTTGTAACCGGCGAAAGCCGAGTCCGGCAGCGGGGTTGTGGGGTAGAGAATGCCGCCATTTCCTCCCTGGGCGAAATTGAAGTAACCCTTGTTGTTCGAGTAGGCGGCGGTGCCATGGCAGGCCAGGCACGACGACGTGTTCTGGAAGGCCGATTCCAGCTGGGAGTTGGCCAGTACCTGGGTGATCGGTTGGAATTCGACCCCGACCAGTTCGTACTTCGACAGGGCGGGATAAGTGGCCTGGAAGCGGGTATTGATCGGTTGGGCGGCCGGTGTCGGTCCCGTGGTGTTGGTCATCGGCGTGGCCGGTACGGCATTGCTCACGGTGTACTTGCGGTTGTTGATGTTTTCGAAGCTGGTCCAGACCCAGTGGTCGCTCAGCTTGTTGACGACATGCAAGCCGCTCAATGCGGCATAGCCGACCTTGTATTGACCGTCTTGCGGGTAATAGGCCTGGGCAATGTAGTAGCCGTCTTTTTCCAGCGTCTGCTTGTAGGCCGTGTCTGTGCCAATCCATAGCCAGGAGGCTTTCAACTCCCAGGCGGTGGACGGGAACACCAGGTTGTCCGGCAGGGAGGCCTGGCCATTCATGCTGTAGACCTGGCGTTGCACGATGTAATCGAAGGTGTCCTTGCCCATCAGCAGTTGAAACCGTACGGGATTGCCTTTTTGAGACGCGGGCACGGCACCGCCCATTTGCAGGATCAAGCCATCGACCTGCTGGGTGGCGTTGAGGTCATGGAATGCTCGGGACGGGTCCATTCCCTGCACCTTGGCTTGCTGGAGCACGCCCGGCGGTATCACGCGGCTGTCATAGGGGGCAGGTGGGGCGCCATTGGCCAGGTAGACCTGGTCTGAGGGCTTCATTGTCTCCCACATCAGATTGCTGCTCTTCACGGTGCTGGGCTGGTTCAAACAGACGAACCAGTTCCAGGCCATGGTCTCGGGACTCTGGTTGAATGCTGCCCGGGTCTTGTCGATGTCTCCTCCAAATTTCAGGAAGTTGCTACAGTCGAAGTTGTTGGCGTTCTCGGCCTGGGCCAAACCGGCCAAGGCACTCAGAACTGTTATAGAAATGGCTCGCCGCATGGAAGCTCCTTGGCATTGGCCGGGTCGGTGTGTGGGTGCCCCAGGAAGTGTTCCAGGAGCAGTTGCTTCACTTCCGTGGCCGCAAGACGCTGAGGCAACGGCAGATCGCAATTGGTGATGAGTAGCGGGCCGGTGTTTTCGCTTTCGGGCAGTCGGCCATGGCTGCCGCGGACCAGGCGGGTATCCAGCGGAATCAGGTCCATGTAGTAGCGAAAGCCGAGCTTTTTTTGCAGCAGGCGGCGCGCCACTTTCAATGTGGGGAAACGGATGGCCGGGTCGATGAACAGCTCCAGCGGGTCGTAGCCGGGCTTGCGATGGATATCCACGGTGCGGGCAAAGTCGGGGGCCTTGCGGTCGTCGAACCAGTAGTAGTAATCGAACCAGTGACCTGTTGCGGCCACGGTCACCAGTTCGCCGCTGCGGGGATGATCCAGTTGCCAGGCCCGTTGTTCTGCTTTATCCAGCACCTGCTCGATGCCGGGCTGGCGCTGCAACAGCGCTTTGACCCGAGGTATGTCTTGCACCTGCTTCACGTAGACATGCGCGATCTGATGATCGACCACGGCAAAGGCCGCACTGGCACCGGGATCGAGTAATTCCCAGGTCAGCGATTGGCGCACCTGCAACCAACCTTCCGAGCGCAATAAGCGGTTGATGGATACAGATTGCTGAACGGCTTCGATCCCGTATTCGGACAGCAGCATCACCGCCGCGCCTTGCGCTTGGGCAAAGGTCAGCAGACGCCCCACTTCACTGTCGATGGCCCGTACCTCGTCGGCAATCGACGGATGATCGGGGCCCAGGCGCTGCAGGCTGTAGTCGAGATGGGGCAGGTAGACCAACTGCAGGTCGGGCCGATCGAGCTGGAACTCGGCCATGGCGCAGTCGACGATCCAGCGGCTCGAGGCGATACCGGCCGCCGGGCCCCAGAAGCTCGGAAAGGGGAACTTGCCTATCTGCTGCTCGATACGCTCGTGCAACGATGCCGGTGCCGAATACAGACCGAACATTTTGCGGCCATCGGCCGGATAGTGAGGGCGTGGGGTGATGGCGGCATCCACGTCCGCATACATGTTGTACCACCAGAACAATTGGCTGCAGCGAAACCCGGGGAGCTGGCGCTTGAGTGCCTGCCAGACTTTTTCACCCTGGATCAGTGCGTTGGGTTGCAGCCAGAAACGGACTTCGGCCTGATCGCGAAAGTACCAGCCATTGCCGACGATGCCGTGCTCCGACGGTGGTAGACCGGTGAGGATCGAGGCCTGCACCGTCGAGGTGACGGCCGGAAACACCGGTTGCAGGCTGGCCATTTTCGCTGTTTTCAACAGGGCATTGATGTGCGGCGTCGCCGCTCCCAGCAGCGCCGGTGTCAGCCCCACCACGTTGATCAGCAACAGCGGTTGACGCGGGTGATCAGAGGGCATCGGCGTACGCCTCGCGTGTTTGCGGACTCAGCAAATGCCGCTGCCGCAGTTGCTCTTCGACCCAGTGCAGTTCCGCGGCGATTCCCTGGAGTTGGGCGTGCTCGGTGGTGGGCCGCAGTTGGGCGGGCAGGACGCCCCAACTGTAGGTTTCCACTTCCAGCACGGGGCGGAAATCCGCATGGTCTGCCAGAAAGTCGAAGGTCTGCGCCAGGGCGATCTGACTGCCGCTGAGTTCGGGCAACAGCAAATGTTCGCTGAACAGCGGAATGTGGAAATGAATCCTCAGTTCGGGGATTTGCCCCGGGCTCTTTGCGCAATCGTCGAGGGCGTCGGGAAGGTCCGCCCAAGCCCATAACCGATCCTGCGCATCACGAGCTTTCACTTGATGCAGGTAGGTGGTTTCGGCAAAGTCGCTCAATGTCTGGAGGACGTGTTCGCGCCGGTTGTCGTCTTGAGAGGGCAGGCGACAAATCAAGGCGTTGGACAGCTGAATCTTGCCGACGGGTACTCGCGCCTGATGCAGCCTGTCCAGCGACTGATAGCAATCTTCGAACATCACGGCCTGATGGCAGACATCGAAGCACAGCGCCAGATGTTCATGGTGCGGGTCCGTACCTTGCCAGTGCTGGAAAAAAGCGATGGCCTGGTCAGTGTTTTCCAGTACACAGTCCGGCTCCATCTCCAGGCATAACACGATCTTCTTGCCGGTTTCCTGATGCAGCCTGGCCAGGGACCGGGTCAGTTGGCGCAGCTGCCGCTCCGCGACGTGCTGCAGTGCCGGACTCCAATGCGCGGCGTAGCCTAGCGGTACGCTGGAAATCACTCCCTGGGCAGAGTCCGGCGGCAGCGCGGCCGCTAACAGTTGTGCCAGTTGCAGGCTGTATTCCAGACGTTGTGGGTCGGCCCAGTGAGGGTGATAGACCTCGGCTTTGACCGCGCCCTCATGGAACTGGCCGTAGGGAAAACCGTTGAGCGAGGTCAGGCGCAAGCCACTGCGTTGCAAGCACTTGAGGAATGCCTGGCGTGCCGTTACCTGCTGCAATTGGGCCGCCGCCTTGGCGCTGATCCACAATCCGCTGTCCTGCTCGTTGAGTCCGCGCAACTGGCGCACGCCCTGGAAGTGCGTCTCGATCGAGGCGCACAATCCGGCCAGCTCGGGGGTGGGGTGCACGTTGCTGCAATAGCCGATCTGGCTGGGCGTCCATTCCCTGAGCTGGCTCATTTGACCACCGGTTCCTGACCGCGCAGGGCCGAGTTCTCCTGCCATTGGCGACGCTGATCGATGGGTAGCGGGGTGCTGACCAGCGTCTTGTCCAATTGCCCGCTCTGGGCGAAGAAATTCACCGGGTTGTGGAACAGCACCTGTTCGACCTGCGCTTCGCTGAAGCCGGCTGCCAGCATCGCCTGACCGGTTTTCGGCACCTTGAGCGGATCGCTGATGCCCCAGTCGGCGGCGCTGTTGACCACCATCTTCTCGGTGCCGTACTCCTGCAACAGGGCGACCATGCGCTGTTCCGACATTTTGGTGTTGGGATAGATGGAGTGACCACGCCAGCAGTCGCTATCCAGCACCAGGGGCAGGGTCAGCTCGTTGAGGTGATCGATGATCACCAGGTGCTCAGCGATGCCGACTTCGCGAATCACGGCCAGGGTGCGTTTGGTGCCACCGATCTTGTCGCGGTGCGGGGTGTGCACCAGTACCGGCAGATTGAATTGTTTGGCCAATTCCAGCTGAGCGGCGAGGAAACGGTCTTCTTCCGGGGTGATATCGTCGTAGCCGATCTCGCCGACCGCGACGACGCCGTCTTTCACCAGATAGCGCGGCAGAATCTCCAGCACCTCATTGGCCACCGACAGGTCATTGGCCTCTTTGGGGTTGAGGCCGATGGTGCAGAAGTGATGGATACCGAACATGCTGGCGCGAAAACGCTCCCAGCCCAGCAGGGTGTCGAAGTAATCAATGAAGCTGCCGACGCTGGTTCTGGCCTGGCCTTGCCAGAACGCCGGCTCGATGACCCCGGTGATACCGGCGGCCGCCATGTTCTGGTAGTCATCGGTGGTTCGGCTGACCATATGAATGTGCGGGTCGAAGTACTTGAGCATGGTGATTCCTCGTCGAGGGGAGGGGGAGCCGTTGAGCATCAGTTCGGTGAGGGGCTGGCGGGCGTGGGCAGGTGCGCATACCATTCCGGTGGCAAGCGTTGCGCCTGGCTCAGGTCGACCAGACGCTGGTATTGCGTCGGGCTGAGCAGGTCGAAGGCAATCACTTGGGGCAGCCCGGCGGACACTGTCCGTTCGGCCGCCAGCTGTTCGTCGAGCAGGTCCAGTGCCAACTGGTTGAGGGGCACGCTGTGGCGTTGTGTCAGACCGACCAGGCGCCGGATGTCGAGTCCCATGCCCAATGCTTTCAGCACTAGCTGGTGGAACGCCCGTTCGTGGTAATGGCGTGCCGGGTAGTGGGTGTCCAGGGCGAGGGCGGCAAACACCTGGCTGTTGCTGGTACGTCCGGCCTGCAACGCCAGGTCAACGCAGAGTCCGCGGCTATCGAGCCAGTCCAGGGCTTTCAAGGTGGCGATCTTTTCCTGGTCGTCGCCCCACAGAAACAGCTGGCGTAGCAAAGGCCGTTGCCCGGCGGCGGGTTGTTGCTCCACTACCTGAGCCAGCAGCAACGCCCGCGCCAGCTGGATCTTGCTCCAACCGGCACTGCCGGACGTTGCCTGCTCGTTGAGGCTGCGCTTGCACTGGCTGCTCAAGAGCGCCGAAGTATGGGCATCCGGGTGTTGGGCGAGCCTCTCTTGTGCCAGGCGCCACCACTGCTGCTCGGTGTGATCGAGCTGTTGGGTGAAGGCCTGGCGTTGTTCGGCGAGGCGGTCGTGCCTCATGACAAGGGCTGCCGATAGTGCTGCGGTGACGTCCATGTTCATGTCGGTTTGACCCAGCGCTGGAAGTGTGGAAGCAGGAAAAACACCAGGACGCATAACAGGCTGCCCAGTGGTTGGTTGGCCACGGCCAGAACCAGCGCATCGAACAGCGGCAGGGCCGCCAGGCCAGCACCGATAAAGGCGCGGACCTGCCGTTGCCGCGGGTTGGCCAGGTGTTGCCAGTAGTGCCAGCCGAGCCAGCCGAGCCAGAGCAGCAGCACCGGCCAGAACCAGTCGTTATCGGCATAGACTGCCAGGGCCAGCGGGCTCAGCATGAGGATCAGCGGGAGACGGCTGAGCAACTGGTTGCGATGCTCCTGCCGGGCCAGGTAGGTCAGGCCGCTGATATAGACGCCCAGCAAGATTGCGCACAGCCAGATCGGTTCCGGTGGCACCGCCAGGCTGGCCGCCGCGGTAAGGTAGAGGGCCGAGCGGCAGGCCCCCATCAGCCAGACGCTGTGGGCGTATTTCTTGTGCAGCAGGTTGTAGCCGAGGATGCAGCTCACCAGCAGGGTCGCGCTGACCAGCAGCCAGTGCGGCTGGTCGATCAGCCGACTCAGGCCGAGCACCGCGGCGGCGGCCAGCGTCAGCAGCAGCGCCGTGGCCAGCCCCACCTGTTGGCGGCTGACCAGTCCCAGGGTGATGGGGCGAGGGTTGTGGTGTTGCAGGTCCCAGTCGGCGTCCAACAGGTCGTTCAACAGCATACCGGCCAGGTACAGCGCCGACAGCGTCGCCAGCAGCAGGATCCACATCAGCGCCGAGGGCGGCGCCAGGGCCTCGGCACTGCTGGACAGCAGGGCGGCGGCCAGGGTATTGGTCCACACCGTGGGCAGGTTTGACACCCGGCCCAGGGTCATCCAGGTTTTCAGGTTTGGCAATGTGGGGTTCATGGCGCGCAACCCTCGCTCAACCCGGGCAGCGGGTCGGAGTGGCTCGACAGGCGCAGCAGTGCCTGCTCCATCAGGGCGCTATCTATTTCATGCAGATCCATCGATTCGCCGATCCGCTTGAGCATGGGGATAGAGAGTTGCCCGCCCAGGTGCTGGCGGAACTCCTCCAGTCCAAGCATGACCTGTGAACGCCCCTGTGTATCTTTCAACATCAGTTCCGGCGGGCACAGGCAGAAACCGAGCTTGAGCAGCAGGCGAAGTACTCGGTCGGTGTCGGCATGGCTCAACAGGCCCTTGGCGTTGGCATAGAGTCCGTCCAGGGCCATGCCCACCGCCACGGCTTCGCCGTGGCGCAGTCTGTGGCGACTGAGATTTTCCAGTTTGTGTGCGGCCCAGTGCCCGTAATCCAGTGGCCGTCCGTTACCGCGTTCGAATGGGTCGCCGGCACCGGTGATGTGCTCCAGGTGCAGTTCGGCGCAGCGGCGAATGGCATAGCGGCTGGCGGGGTGCTCGAAGCGGGCCAGGGCGTCGGCCTGCTGCTCTATCCATTGGAAAAACGCCCGGTCCTTGATCAGCGCCACCTTGACCGCCTCGGCCAGCCCGGCAATCTGATCGCGACGGGTCAGGCTGGTCAGCAGTTGGAAATCGTTGAGCACCGCGGTGGCGGGGTAAAAGGCTCCCAACAGGTTCTTTTGGCCGAAAGCATTGATGCCGTTTTTCACACCAATACCCGCATCGTTCTGTGCCAGTACCGTGCTCGGGATGCGGATCAGGCGAATGCCGCGGTGGAAAGTCGCGCAGGCATAACCCACCGCGTCCAGCACCGCGCCGCCGCCCAGGGCCAGCACATAGCAATGCCGGTCCAATCCATGGTGCAGCATGTCGGCGTACACCTGCTGCAGCACCTGTGGATCCTTGCTCAGTTCGCCGGCTGGAACTGCAATCGGCGCGGCCAGCAAATGCAGATCGGCAGCGTGGCAGGCAAAGTAGGCATCGATCTGTTTCAGCAGCTGTGGAGCGCTTTGCAACAGTTGTTCATCAGCGAACACCAACACGCTCACCGCAGCGCTGTGCTGTGTTGTCAGTTGCCGGTGCAGGCAGGGATTTTTCGGATCGAACAGGTGATCGGTGAACACCACCGGGTAGTCGTAGCTCACCTTGAAGCGCCCGCGCAGGGGCTGCTCCGTGTCTTGTTGACGGTCGCTCCTGGACAGGCGGCGAGCGATAAACAAGCTCGGCAAGACCATGCTGGCGAGGAGAGTCACTAGCAGTGCAATCAGCAGAAGCCCCAGGTTGAGTTTCTGGATGGGCGTCGAAGGCAGGTACGGGGCGAGAGGCGTCAGGAAGTCCTGGAACAGTTGTCCGAACAACAGGAGGCTGGCGATCACCAGGCCCGAGAAGCAAAGCAGTGACAGCCAAAAATTTTTAGTTGGCCCTCTTTGCAAGAACGCATAATACCCATGGCTGCGCTTCATCAAGCATCCCTCTTGATTGTAATGACTGAATCCGTGTCAGTAATCAAAAACAGCGGCTGGCTTGTTGTAATTAAATAGAATGCCTCCATCGAAAGTGACGGGTTTTTATGCGTGGTTAATCATGCTTTAAGAGCCCGTTGTGAGCCTAGACGGACACGGTGTTTTTGCAAGATGACGTGATGATAAGAGAAGGAGAGAGTGGCTTGGACAATCGGATGCACGATCTTCGTTATTTGGATTATTGCGTCTGGTTATATGGGGTTTGATAGTTGCCAAAGTGGCTCGGAGCAGCATCAGGGCTTTGAGACGCACTTTCCAAAGCCGGAGACGTGGTTCAAGGCGCCTCCACCAGGAGGCGCTTTCAAACTAAACTGGGTGAAAACGTTCTGAATTGTTCGACTCGGCAATTCATGAACAAACCTGCACCCCGTTAGATCGAGCTCTTGGCGGCATACAGTTTTTTGGCTTCAGCAAAACACTTTTCGGCGATGGCTGAGCGCGGTTCGGTTTTGCGCATCACCAGGCCCAGGGGCGCAAGTACGCTGGCATCCGGCAGGTTGATAAAAGCCAGGTTTTCGATCGGGTTCTCCAGACCACTGTCCAGCGGCATGATCGAACAGCAAAAACCTTCGTGGATCGCCTGGAACAATTGATACGTCGAATCGCTTTCGAGTATTGGCTGGGGGTCGAGGCCGCGACTGCGGAAGCTCAGGTCAATGGACTTTCGGTAGTGCATGCCATTGCTGATCATCCCCAAGGGCAGTTCGGCGGCGTCTTCCCAACTCATTTCCGTGCCTTCGAAATGGAAGTGGCGGGTGTCGTAAAGCAGGCCGACGCGGGTCTCGCCCAGTTCGAAAAACTCCAGGTAATTGGGGTTTACGTGGTCGAGATAACACACGCCCAGGTCCAGTCGATTAGTGCCCAATGCTTCGATGATCTGGTCCGAACTCATGGAGGACAAACTGAACTTGAGTTCCGGGAAGGTCTGGGACAGGCCCTGGATGTAGCTGATCGGATTGAAGCCGCTGAGCGGCACCAGGCCCAGGCGCAAGTTGCCGACCAACTGACCGCGACAGGCAGCGGCTTCGGCGAATAATCCGTCATGGGCGGCGAGCAAGGTTCTGGCCCAGGCCAGCACGCGTTCACCGGCCTGGGTGAACCCTTCGAAGCGCTGGCCTCGAGTGACCAGTTCCAGGCCCAGTTCATCCTCAAGATTGCGCAAGCGCATGGACAGCGTCGGCTGGGTAATGTGGCAGCGCGCGGCAGCCTGCCCGAAGTGTCGAGTCTGCTCCAGCGCGATCAGGAATTTGAGTTGCTTGATGTCCACGATGGCACCTGCTGAGGAGTGAAAGAGGTCAGTATTGACACCGGTGTCCCGAGCACGTGGATTGTTTTGGCAATCCTGGTCCGAGCCTTTGAAGCAACGCCGTGGGCGCTATTCGATGGACGCCGATGGCCGGTCTGCCCGTGGAAGTACCGAGCAGGGGCTGGATGAAATGTCAGATGAGCAGGCCAGTGTCATGATTAAAGCGCGGTGAATGGGGTGAACAGACGATCTCATTGTCCGCTCTGTGTGTCCAATCACAAGCGTTGAATGGGTGATCGATTGACTCAATCAGCGGAGCAATGGGGGGAGGAAAAATCATTGATAGAGGCACTCGATAACCCGGTCAGCCGTAACGATTAGACAGTCATCGTTTGGGCGCCTTAGCCTCTGGCAATTGTTTTGATGATGGCCTGCCGGAGAATGACATGAGCGTGAAATCGGATGCATTGTTTGTACCCTTGAATATTGCAGTATTGACCGTCAGTGATACCCGGGAATATGCCAACGACAGCTCTGGGCAATTGCTCGTCAGTCGGTTGCTGGAAGCGGGGCACAGCCTGGGTGAGCGCAACCTGCTCAAAGATGATCTGTATAAAATCCGCGCCCAGGTCGCGGCCTGGATCGCCGACGAGCAGATTCAGGTGGTGTTGATTACCGGGGGCACCGGCTTCACAGGTCGCGACAGCACGCCCGAGGCGGTGAGCTGTTTGCTGGATAAGCAAATCGATGGTTTTGGTGAGTTGTTCCGGGCGATTTCCATTCTCGATATCGGCACGTCCACGGTACAGAGTCGTGCCTTGGCCGGGCTGGCCAACGGTACGCTGGTGTGCTGCTTGCCAGGTTCGACCGGTGCCTGCCGGACCGCGTGGGAAGGCATCCTCGCCGAGCAACTGGATGCGCGCCACAGGCCGTGCAATTTCGTGCCACACCTCAAGTCGGTACCCCTCTGCGGGACGCGCTCAATGATCATTCCCCGGTCGACGGCTTTGCACATGTCATAGATCGTCAGCGCTGCCACGCTCGCCGCCAGTTCTCACGGTTGCTCGGGTCTTTATCCGTGACGTCGACCATGTTGGCCCCGCCTTCGGCGTCCAGGTGCGTCAGGGTTGTTCGAATGCGTTCATGGTGGTCCTCGGATCAGTTCAGTACAAAGTCGACGGGCTGGAGTACAGGAGGCAGTTCTGTGGCGCCGGTGGCATCCAGTACTTCACGTTCGATGTTGCGCACGATGGCATTGGTCGGCAGGTCGTTTTCGTCGTGGCCAAAAGGGTCCTCCAGTTCGTCGCCAATCGCGTCCAAGCCGAAAAACGTGTAACTCACGATCGCGGTGAAAACGGGTGTCAGCCAACCCAGTGGCTCGGCCATTGCGAAGGGCAGCAAGATGCAGAACATGTAACTCGTTCGGTGCAACAAGAGTGTGTAGGGGAAGGGCAGCGGCGTGCTTTTGATTCGCTCGCAAATCGTCTGTGTGGTGGTCAGGTTGCTCAAGTGTTTGGCCATCAACATATAACGCCATTCACTGAGGTCGGCTGATTCGGCGAGTGTCGAGCACTGTTGGCTGACTCGGCGCAGAATACTTTCCGGGATATTCGGTGCGTTGAAAGAGGGCAAACGGTCCAGCCAGGGCTCGGCCACGCTCAGTTCGTCTTCTTGGCGAAGCTTGGCATTAAGCGCATGGGCGAATCCGCAGAGGTTGCGCAAGATCTTGCTGCGTTGTCGGGGGTCCTTGATGACTTGGGTTTCCCGAATCATCCCGCGTATATCCATCACCATCGCCCCGAGCGCCTTGCGCCCTTCGTACCAGCGGTCGTAACAGGCGTTGTTGCGAAAACTCATGAAGATCGAGAGCGACAAGCCCAGCAGCGTGAAGGGCGTGGCATTGACCTTCGAGAAGTACGCCGGGTGGAGGGTTTCGACCAGCACAATCGCCGAGGCCAGTAGTGTCACCAGCAGGCTTCGCAACGCAATCCGTTTGGCCACAGAACCCTTGAGTGAAATCAACACATTGATCAGGTTGGGTTTGGCTCTGACGATCATGGAAAACAACCTTATGCATAATAATGAGACCGGGCAGGTTATCCGCCGGTCATGTTCATGAAACGGACAACTTGCACCTCGTCATTGAGTTCGAAGTTGTGTCGGTACGGCTTGATTTTCATCGCTTCGGTAATCGCCTGCTCCAACCGCTGCGGCTCGCCTGGGTAGCGGCGAAGCACGTCCTTCAAGTCGAGGGAATGCTCATTGCCCAGGCACAGCAGGAGGCGGCCCTCAACGGTCAGCCGAACGCGATTGCATGTCCCGCAGAAGTTATGGCTATGGGGCGAGATGAATCCCAGGCGAATGTGTGGCGCCTCCGCCAGGCGCCAATAGCGCGAAGGGCCCTGGGTCGATTCCGCGGAGTCGATAAGGGTGTAGCGTTCGGCAATTCGTTCACGCACTTGCGCGCTGGAATAGAACGTTTCAGCACGGCTGTGCTCGCGGATGACACCCAGCGGCATCTCTTCGATGAAGGCAATGTCCAAGCCGCGATCAATTGCGAATGCCACGAGGTCGTTAATCTCATGATCGTTGCGGTCTTTCATGACGACGCAGTTGAGTTTGGTGTGTTGAAAACCGGCGGCATTGGCGGCGTCGATGCCGGCGATGACCTTGACCAGATCACCGCTGCGCGTCAGTTCGCGGAAACGCTCGGCGTCGAGGCTGTCGAGGCTGATATTCAGGCGCTTGAGCCCCGCATCAAACAGCGGTACCGCCAATTTGCCGAGCTGCGAACCGTTGGTGGTCATGCATAACTCGCGTAGACCTGGCAGCGCCGCGATGCGCTTGCAAAGGTCGACCACGCCTGGGCGAATCAACGGCTCGCCACCGGTCAGACGGATCTTTCGAGTGCCCAGGGCGACAAAGCGCTCAGCCAATTGATAGAGCTCTTCCAGCGTCAGGATGCGTTGGCGCGGCAAGAACTCCATGTCTTCGGCCATGCAATAAACACAACGGAAATCGCACCGGTCGGTGACCGACATTCTGAGGTAGTCGACCCGGCGAGAAAAACGGTCCATCAATATACGATCGGTCATCACAGCCTCCAGCGGCGGGCAGGTCCACTGTTATATAAGGGCCTTATTGAATCAAGGCTAAAGTTGTTTTTAGTCGTCGTCTAATCACTATTAACAACCGGCTGATCGAGCAAATCTATTGAGCCGTAATTCGCTTTTTTTAAGAGGGTTGTAAATCAGTATTTTATTGATTTTATGGGTTTTTTGTTTTGATAGAGGGGTTCGATGAGTCAGTCGTTAAGAGTGATTGGACAGGTGTGCCATGCACCTAATAGGCTGGGTTCGTAATCTTGAATTGGGCCCATTCAGTGGCTCGGCCTAAATAAGTTTGGCGCTGACGTTAAATACCGACGCATTGATAGACGCCTCCATACAGCTGTTAACAATGACGTTAAGTCAGGCCGTCGCCTGCGTGCAAAGTCTTGGAGAAGTACCATGAATGAAGTTGAACGTTATAAACCGTACAAGGGGGCGGCCGCCGGCTGGGGGGCGCTGATTGCGGTCACCAGGAACTGGCTGGGCAGTGAAAACGCGCTCAAGAATATTCGAGCGATGCTCAAGACCAACCAGAATGGCGGTTTTGACTGCCCGGGTTGTGCCTGGGGCGAGTCGCCGGAAAGCGGCATGGTCAAGTTCTGCGAGAACGGCGCCAAAGCGGTCAACTGGGAAGCCACCGGACGGCTGGTCAACCCGGCGTTTTTCAACAAATACACCGTGTCGTCGCTTGCGGCGCAAAGTGACTATTGGCTTGAATACCAAGGGCGCCTGACTCATCCGATGCGCTATGACGCTGCGCTTGATCGTTATGTCGAAACCAGTTGGGACGATGCCTTTGCCTTGATCGCCAAACACCTGAACAGACTGACCTCGCCCGATCAGGCCGAGTTCTATACCTCCGGTCGGGCCAGCAACGAAGCCGCTTACCTTTATCAGCTGTTTGTTCGCGCCTACGGCACCAATAACTTCCCTGACTGCTCGAACATGTGCCACGAAGCGAGTGGCCTGGGCATGGACGACAGCGTTGGCGTCGGCAAAGGCACGGTGACGTTCGATGACCTGGAAGAAGCCGACGCAATTTTTGTCATCGGCCAGAACCCTGGCACCAACCACCCGCGGATGCTTGAGCCACTGCGCGAAGCGGTGAAGCGGGGCGCGCAGGTGATCTGTTTCAACCCCCTGAAAGAGCGAGGCCTGGAGCGCTTCCAGCACCCGCAGCATCCGCTGGAAATGCTTACCAATGGGTCTGAGCCGACCTCGTCTGCCTACTTTCGTCCGGCGCTGGGCGGCGACATGGCGGCGTTTCGCGGCATCGCCAAGTTTCTGTTGCAGTGGGAGCGTGAAGCGCTGCTGAACAATGGCGAGGCCGTGTTCGACCGCGCGTTTATCGCCGAGCACACCTCAGGCCTGGACGCTTACCTGGCGGAGCTTGATGCCACGTCGTGGGAGCACATCGTTGAACAGTCTGGCCTGACGCTGGAGGACATCGAACTCGCCGCGCGGATGTACCGTCGCGCCAAGCGGGTAATCATGTGTTGGGCGATGGGCGTGACCCAGCACACTCACTCCGTCGTGACCGTGCAGGAAATCATCAACGTGCAGCTATTGCGCGGCAATATCGGCCGGCCGGGGGCAGGGCTGTCACCGGTGCGCGGGCACAGTAACGTGCAGGGCGACCGCACCATGGGCATCAACGAACTGGCTCCGGCGGAGTTGATTGACGCACTGGAAGCGCGCTTTAACTTCAAGCTTTCGCGTCGTCACGGCCACAACACGGTGATGGCGATTGCGGCGATGGAAGAAGGGCGTTCGAAAGTGTTCATCGGCCTGGGTGGTAACTTCGCCCAAGCGACGCCCGACAGTCCGCGTACCCACGACGCCTTGCGCAACTGCGAGCTGACCGTGCACATCGCCACCAAGCTCAATCGCAGCCATTTGGTCACCGGTCGTGAGGCCCTGATTTTGCCGTGCCTGGGGCGTACCGACATCGATATGCAGGAACAAGGGCCACAAGGTGTGACGGTGGAAGACACCTTCAGCATGGTGCACATTTCCCACGGCCAACTGAAACCCAAATCGCCGTTGATGCGTTCGGAGCCGGCGATCATTGCCGGGATTGCCAACGCAACGCTGGGCAAACACCCGATCGACTGGTTGTGGGCGGTTGCCGATTACAGTCGCATCCGCGACCTGATTGCCGACACCATTCCCGGCTTCAAGGACTTCAATAAAAAACTGCTGCACCCCGGCGGCTTTCACCTGGGCAACAACGCTGCCCAGCGCATCTGGAAAACCAGCACCGGCAAAGCGCAATTTGCCCCGAGCGTGTTGCCGGCACACCTGGTCAGTGAAGGCGTGCGCAACCTGGACGTGAAACCGGACCTGATCCTGCAAACCATGCGCTCCCACGATCAGTACAACACCACGTTGTATGGGCTTGATGACCGTTATCGCGGTGTCTACGGCATGCGCGAGGTGGTGTTCGTCAATGAGCTGGACATTCGCAAACTCGGTTACGAGCCGGGGCAAAAGGTCGACATGGTTTCGCTGTGGGGCGATGGCCGCGAGCGCCGAGTCAGTGGTTTTACCTTGATTGCCTACGACATTCCAGCGGGCCAGGCCGCGGCCTATTACCCGGAAACCAACCCACTCGTACCGCTGGAAAGCTACGGCGACCGTACCTTTACGCCGACCTCGAAGTTCATCGCGATTCGCCTTGAACCGGCACCGGTCAGCAACCTGATCCAGTCCTTTGGTGCTTGAACCGGGCCGGGGCGGCGTGATCGTCGCCTGGTTTTTTTCTGATCATTGGGCATCTGTTCGCTGCGAGCCGCGCAACACTCTGAGGGTATCGGCATGTTAAATTCGGGGGCACTGGACCTGGCGCGCATTCAATTCGCGTTTACGGTCTCGTTTCACATCATATTTCCCGCCATCACCATCGGGCTGGCCAGTTTCCTGGCGGTGCTCGAAGGCCTGTGGCTGAAAAGCAACAACGCGGTGTACAAGGACCTGTATCACTTCTGGTCGAAGATTTTTGCCGTCAACTTCGGCATGGGCGTGGTCTCCGGGCTGGTCATGGCCTACGAGTTCGGCACTAATTGGAGCCGTTTCTCTGACTTCGCCGGGAGTATCACCGGGCCGTTGCTCACGTATGAGGTGTTGACGGCATTCTTCCTTGAAGCTGGCTTTCTCGGGGTCATGCTGTTCGGCTGGAACCGGGTAGGGCGAGGGCTGCATTTCTTTGCCACGGTGATGGTCGCCTTCGGTACGTTGATCTCGACCTTCTGGATCCTGGCGTCCAACAGCTGGATGCAGACGCCACAGGGGTTCTCGATCGTCGATGGGCGGATCATGCCGATGGACTGGCTGGCCATCGTCTTCAATCCGTCATTCCCGTTCCGCCTGGCACACATGGCTATCGCCGCGTTTGTGGCCACGGCGTTCTTTGTCGGGTCGTCGGCGGCCTGGCATCTGCTGCGTAAAAACGACACGCCACACGTACGCAAGATGCTCTCGATGGCGTTGTGGATGGCGTTGATCGTGGCGCCGATCCAGGCGGTGGTCGGTGATGCCCATGGCCTGAACACCCTGGAGCATCAACCGGCAAAAATAGCCGCCATGGAAGGGCACTGGGAAAACATCGGTAACGAGCCGACGCCGCTGGTGTTGTTTGGGATCCCGGACATGGAGGCCGAGAAGACTCGCTACGCCATCGAAATCCCTTACCTGGGCAGCCTGATCCTGACCCACAGCCTGGATAAGCAGATCCCTGCGCTCAAGAGTTTCTCCAAGGAGGACCGTCCCAACGCGACGATCATTTTCTTCAGCTTCCGGATCATGGCCGGGCTGGGCATGTTGATGATCCTCACAGGGGTGTTGGGTCTCGCGTTACGCCGTCATGGCGCGCTGTACCGCAATCGGATGTTCCTGCGCCTGGTGTTGTTCATGGGCCCGACCGGTCTGATCGCGATGCTGGCCGGTTGGATCACTACCGAAGTGGGTCGTCAGCCGTGGGTGGTCTACGGGCTGTTGCGCACTGCCGATGCGGCATCCAATCACACCGTCACGCAACTGAGCATTTCGCTGGCGTTGTTTGTGTTGATCTACTTCTCGGTGTTCGCGGTGGGCATCGGTTACATGATGAAACTGGTACGCAAGGGCCCCCAACCGCATCACGAGCACTCACCGCAAGGTGGTCCTGGCCAGGAGCGCACGCCACGCCGCCCCTTGTCCGCCGTCGCCGAGACGCTCGCGTCCAGCGATCACGTCAACTGAACAAGGGGATTGAACATGGGTATTCAAGGCATCGATTTGTCGTTGATCTGGGGCGTCATCATTGCCTTCGGGGTGATGATGTACGTGATCATGGATGGGTTTGACCTGGGGTTGGGCATCCTGTTTCCGCTGATTCCGGATGCGCAGGAGCGCGATGTGATGATGAACACCGTCGCGCCAGTATGGGACGGTAATGAAACCTGGCTGATCCTCGGTGGGGCGGCGCTTTACGGCGCGTTTCCACTGGCTTACTCGGTGATTCTGGAGGCGTTGTACCTGCCGCTGATTTTCATGCTGGCCGGGTTGATCTTTCGCGGTGTGGCGTTTGAGTTCCGGTTCAAGGCCAGTCCTGAAAAACGTCATATCTGGGACATGGCCTTTATCGGCGGCTCTGTGCTGGCGACATTTTCCCAAGGCATCGTGATCGGCGCGTACATCGCGGGGATTCCAGTAGTCAATCGGCAGTTCGCCGGTGGCACCCTGGATTGGCTGGCACCGTTCCCGCTGTTCTGTGGGGTTGGGCTGATTGTCGCTTACGCATTGCTCGGCAGTACCTGGTTGCTGGTCAAGACCGAAGGGATGCTGGAGTCACGCATGCGTCACTACACACGGCCGCTGGCGTTCGTGCTGACGGCGATCGTCGCAGTGCTCTGCGTGTGGACGCCATGGCTGCATCCCGAGATTGCGACACGTTGGTTTACCCACGCGCATATCGTGGTGTTTGGCGGGTTGTTGGTCCTGGGTGTGCTGGCGCTGTTCGGCTTGCTTCGCACGTTACGCCAGTATCATTCTCATTGGCCCTTTGTGTGCACCCTGGTGCTGGTGTTCCTGGGCTACATCGGATTGGCGTTCAGTATCTGGCCGAACATCGTTCCACCGTCCATCAGCCTGTGGGAGGCGGCTTCGCCCCCTACAAGCCAGTTGTTCATCTTGATTGGCACACTGTTCATCCTGCCGATCATCCTGATGTACACCTGCTGGAGCTACTACGTGTTCCGCGGCAAAGTGAGGATCGGCGATGGCTACCATTGATAGCGAAAACACTGAAGTTTCGGCCGCGGAAAACGAAGCAGCCCCTTGGTCTCGACGGGTGCTTTGGTTGATCGCCATTTGGTTCGGCAGCGTGCTTGCCCTGGGAGTGGTGGCCAGCCTGTTCCGATTCATGATGCACCTGGCCGGAATGACCAATCATTGATTGGCTTGGTACGCCGGCAACGGGAGGATGGAAAATCCGTTGGATGACGTAAAGCCGAATAAATGTTTGAAAAAAACGTTATAGGCTTTACTTAGGAGGCACATTGCTAGTAATCAGTCATTGAGTATCTTCAATTTCTGGCCCAGGGAGCGCTGATGAGTGTTCGTCCATTGAGCGACTCCCCGCGGCAATCGAACGATTGCGATGTTGCCGTCTCTCAACTGCAAGGGACAGCGGATACGGTTGGCATGGCCTACGTTGGCAACGAGGACAGGATCGAACACTTGCTGGACTCAGCGCGCAACTGGGCCCATACCCGCGCCTGGGTGGTTTACCGCGCCGGAGAACAGATGCATCGGGTCGGGCAGGGCGACCCGTTGCTGCAGTGGCCCGCAAGCGTTGCCCATGAGGCGTTTGACGCCTTTTGCCTGACCCACCAATTGCATCGCTGGCCGACCGGCAAAGGCGAAAGCGTGCTGGGTTGGCTGCTCGCGCCCGTCAAGGATGCCGAGGAACCGGCGCTCGCCGAGTTTGCCCAGTGCCTGGGCATTGAGGTACAGACCAATACCCTGGCCCGTGCGCAGATCACTCAGCGTGTGCTGTATGAGATTACCTACCTGGCCAGTTCGACCCGCGACCGCTCGGTGTTTCTGGTGGGGGTTCACCAGCTGCTGGCCAGTCTGATCGACGCCGAGAACTTCTACCTCGCGCTGTATGACCCGCTCAGTGGCAAGATCGACTACCCGTACTACGTCGACATTATCGACGTGGATGCCCTCGAGGCCGAGAACTACGAATACCTCGACCCCGCGCACCTATCCTTGACCGGCCAGGTGTTGACCTCCGGCCAGCCGCTGCTGATCGACGCCGCCGGCATTCTCGCGGCCCAGGCCTGGGGCAGTTTCCACTGCGTGGGTGAGCGTCCCGAGTTCTGGATGGGCGCCCCGTTGAAAAATGCCTCGGATGAGGTGTTTGGCATGCTGGCGATGCAGGTCTACGACGTTGCCCGTATCTACAGCGCTGAAGACCGTGCGCTGTTTCTGGTGGTGGCCCGCCACGTGGCCATGGCGTTGGACCGGATCCTGCACCGGGCGGGCCTGGAAGAGACGGTGCTGCGTCGTACCCTGGAGCTTTCGGCACTCAACGATGCCTTGAGGCAGGAGGTGCTCGACCGGGAGCGTGCCGAACATCTGCAGAGCGCGTTGTTCCAGATTGCCGAACTGTCGAGCCAGCCTGGCGACATGGCCGAGTTGTTTCAAACCCTGCATGGCATCGTCGGCGAACTGTTGTTCGCGCGGAACTTCTACATTGCGCTGTTTGACGATGCCAGCGGCGAAGTGACCTTTCCGTACTATGTCGATGAGCGACAGACCACCTGCCCGACGGCACGGCGCGGGCGCCGGGGCTTGACCGAGTACGTTATCCGCCAGCGTCGAGCGTGCCTGATCGACGGCACTGAGTCCGAGCGATTGTCGGCGAGCGGCGAAACCGAAGGGGCCCATGAGTCTGTCCGATGCTATTCCTGGCTGGGCATTCCCTTGTTCGATGGCGATGTGGTGCGGGGCGTGCTTGCCGTGCAAAGCTACACCTCGCAGGTGTGCTACACCCTGCGTGACCAGGAACTGCTGACGTTCGTGTCGCGGCACATCGACACAGCGCTGTCGCGCCGCACGGCCGCCGAAGCGATCCACGCCGCCAACCTTATGCTGGAAGCCCGGGTGCAGAACCGCACCCGCGAACTCGATCATGCCAATGCCAAGCTGCAACACGAAAACTCCCACGATACGCTGACCGGGCTAGCGAACCGTACCTGCCTGCAACAGCGCCTCAACCAGGCCTGGTCGCGATTCGAGAGCGAAAGCGGGCACCTGGCGGTGATGTTCATCGACCTCGACCGCTTCAAGATGGTCAATGACAGCCTCGGCCATCATTTTGGCGACCTGCTGCTGATGCAGGCCGCCGACCGTTTGCGCGGTTGCCTGCGCGACACCGACATGCTGGCGCGTCTGGGCGGCGATGAGTTTTCGGTGCTCGCTCCCGAGGCACCACCGGACGTGGTGATCGACATTGCCGAGCGGATCCTGGTGGCGTTTGACCTGCCGTTCTTCATCAATGGCCATGAAGTTTTTTCGTCCTGCAGCATCGGTATTGTCAGCGCCGACAGCCAGTTCCATCACGAGCCGGCCGACCTGCTGCGCGATGCCGATGCGGCGATGTACCGGGTCAAGAGCGCCGGGCGCGACAGCTACGCGGTGTTCAACCAGGAAGTGCGCCGCGAAGTTTCGGACCAGGTCGAGCGTGAAGGGGCCTTGCGCAACGCCCTCAAGCGCAGCGACGAACTGCTACCGTATTTCCAGCCGATTGTCAGCGTCGAAAGCGGCGAACTGCTGGCCCTGGAAGCGCTGGTCCGCTGGCATCAGCCGGGCGGCCGGGTGATCGCGCCGGGCGAGTTCCTGCCGGACTTCGAGGGCTTGCGCCTGATCGGTCGACTGGACCTGTACATGCTGACCAGCATTGCCGTGATCCTGGCCCAACCGCAGCACGCCAACTGGCCGCCGGTGCACGTCAATTGCTCCAGCTACAGCATGACGCGCCCGGACTTCGCCAGCGATGTGCTTGCATTGCTGGCGCGGCACCAGGTCTCGCCGTCGCGGATCTGCCTGGAACTGACCGAAGGTGCCCTGGTGGCTGAGCCGGCGATGGCTCGACGAACCATGCAGCAACTGGCCGACAACGGCATGTCGGTGGTGCTCGATGACTTCGGTGCGGGGTTTTCATCCCTGAGCTACGTGCATCAATACCGTTTCAGCGGCTTGAAGATCGACAAGTCGTTCATCCTCGAACTGACCAGCAGTGCCCGCAGCCGCGCGATTGTCCGGGCGATTGTGCGGATGGCCGAGTCCCTGGACCTGAGCGTGGTGGCCGAAGGGGTCGAGGACGCCGCGACGCTTGAGTTGCTGCGCGAAATGGGCGCGGGGCAGGCCCAGGGGTATTATTTTGCCAGGCCGATGGGGTTGGAGGCGTTGATGGGGTGTTTCTCTGGCGACGGGTCGGTTCCTGGCTGGGGCAGGGGGGCTACACCCGTTCGCTAGCGCGTCGATGTTTGGCATGTTTTACAAGGACAGGCTTGCAGCGGCCAGGTGCCAACGCTTGTCTTCGAAAGAACTCGGAGTCGAACTCGAACGCCAGGAACCCGTTCGGGCGCCTGGCGTTCATCGCCTTGCAATCACATTGCGGCGTGGAAAATCTCTTCGATTTGCGCCTGTTCCGCAGTCCGGGGGTTGGTGAAGCCGCAGGCATCTTTCATGGCGTTGGCTGCCAGTGTTGGAATGTCCTCTACCTTGACCGCCAATTCGGCCAGACCGCCTGGAATACCGACATCCAAAGACAATTTACGGATGCCGGCAATGGCCGCCGCCGCGCCTTGTTCGGGGTCAAGATGTTGGGTATCCAGGCCCATCGCCCTGGCGATGTCGCTCAGGCGAGCCGGGCAGACGCTGGCGTTGAAGCTCTCGACGTGCGGCAGCAGTATCGCGTTGCAGACACCGTGTGGCAGGTCATAGAAACCACCCAGTTGGTGGGCCATGGCGTGCACGTAGCCCAGGGAGGCGTTGTTGAACGCCATCCCGGCGAGGAACTGTGCATAGGCCATATTTTCCCGCGCCGGCATGTCGCCGCCGTTGGCGACCGCGTTGCGCAGGTTGGCGGAGATCAATTCCACGGCCTTGAGCGCGCAGGCATCGGTGATCGGCGTGGCCGCGGTTGAAACGTAGGCTTCGATGGCGTGGGTCAAAGCGTCCATGCCGGTGGCGGCGGTCAGGCCTTTGGGCATGGCGGCCATCAATGAGGGATCGTTGACCGACAGCAGTGGCGTCACGTTACGGTCGACGATGGCCATTTTTACGTGGCGGGTTTCGTCGGTGATGATGCAGAAACGGGTCATCTCGCTGGCGGTGCCCGCCGTGGTATTGATGGCAATCAGCGGCATTTGTGGCTTGGCGGACTGATCGACGCCTTCGTAGTCACTGATATGCCCGCCATTGGTGGCACACAAGGCAATGCCCTTGGCGCAGTCATGGGGCGAGCCGCCGCCGAGGGAGATGATGAAATCGGCACCGCTGAGCTTGAGTTGCTCCAGACCGTTTTCGACGTTGCTCACGGTCGGATTCGGCTTGGCCCCATCGAATACTGTCGCCTGGATGTCCTGCGCCGCCAGCAGCTGGGCGACCTTGTCGGCGACTCCGGCCTTTGCCAGCCCGGCGTCGGTCACGATAAGGGCGTGACGCAAGCCATATTTGCGAATGGCGACCATGGCTTCATCGAGACTGCCGATGCCCATCATGTTTACGGACGGAATGAAGAACGTGCTGCTCATGACTAGCCCTCGTTATTGTGATTATTGGCCCGAACGGCCGGTGGTGCACTCATCAAGATGGACTCATCCTAGGAGCGAGGGCGTGACGGTTAAATGGTCCTTTAGTCCGCGCGATGGGGGTCTTTAGTCGTAGTGGCACACGGTTTCATCCTATCGGCGCGGTTACCCCCTACCCAAGTAGCATACGGACCCGGGTCCAGTCTTCGTAGACTGAGCAATCAGACAGCGCACTTTGCGGGAGGCGGCCATGCAACACACCCAAACCGATGGCGTAGTCAGCGCGATGTCGATGGCAACCGAGGCGCAAGAGGTGGCACAGGAGCTGGCGCGGCAGCTATTGCACCCGCACTTGGGTTTTGTGCTGTTCTTTTGTTCGGTCGAATACGATTTGCGAGCCTTGGGCTCGGCATTGCAGCAGAGCTTTGGCGGAATTCGCGTGGTGGGCTGTACCAGCGCCGGGGAAATCACCCCTGAGGGCTATGGCCGGGGCTGCGTGACCGCCGTGGGTTTTGATCATCGGCATTTCTCCATTGCCGCCGAGCTGATCGACGAATTGGAGCGTTTCAGCCTGATCGACGCCCAGCAAATGGTCGAGCGACTGGTCGGCGGTTGTCGCAGCAACACCCTGGCGCCGATCAAGGGCAACAGTTTCGCCCTGACGCTACTCGACGGCCTGTCCAGCCGCGAGGAAATGGTCCTGGGGGCGCTGAGCGCAGCCTTGGGCGATATCCCGCACTTTGGCGGTTCTGCCGGAGACGATAACTACCTGACCCATACCCATGTGTACTTCGGCGGCGAATTCCACAGCGGCGCGGCCGTGGTGCTGTTGATCAATACCTGGCTGGACTTCGAAGTGTTCACCACGCACCACATTTTGCCGCGTGCGGAAAAGCTGGTGGTCACTCGTGTCGACAGTGGCATGCGCCGGGTTTACGAACTCAATGCCGAGCCCGCGGCCGCGGAGTACGCGCAGATCATCGGGGTACCCGTGGCGGAGCTCAATCACCAGGTTTTTGCCGCCCACCCGTTAGCTGTCCGTATCAACGACCAGTACTACGTCAGAGCCATTCAACAGGTCAATCCTGACTTGAGCTTGAGCTTTTACTGTGCGGTGGAGAACGGCATCGTCCTCACGGCCATGACGCCTGGCCCCTTGCTGCCCAACCTGCAGACGCTGTTCGACGGCTTGCAGGAGCGCTTGGGTTCGTTGTTGCTGACTATCGGCTGCGACTGTTTCCTGCGGCGCCTGGAGCTGGAAGACGATGGCAGTGTCCAGCAGATCGGCAGCTTCCTGCGCGAGCATCGGGTGATAGGTTTCAACACCTACGGAGAACAGTTCAATGGCATGCACATCAACCAGACCTTCACCGGCGTCGCCATTGGACGGAATCGTGCCGCCATCTCCCACTGAGCTGCTTGAGCAGATCGAACAACTGCAGCGGGATAATCAAAAGCTGCGGCGGATCAATACGGCGCTGATTGAGCGGGTCGAGTCCGGTAGCGCGTGTGGCAATGACTCCTATGCGGCCTTTCAGCACTCGGTGGTCCTGGCCGAGCAGGTCAGGGAGCGTACCGATGCGTTGAACCAGGCCATGGCTGAGCTCAAGGCCAGCAATAATCTGCTCAGCGATGCACGCCTGCGGGCGGAAACGGCCCATCAACATCTGGTCGATGCCATTGAAAGCATTTCCGATGCCTTCGTGCTGTTCGATGAGGACCAGCGCATCGTGCTGTTCAACAGCCGTTTCAAAGCGTTTTGGGCCAACAGCCGGGTAAGGATCATCGGCGGCATGCGCTTGAAGGAGGTCAAGCGGTTGATGGTCAGTACCGGGCTGTTTATTGAAGAGCCACGTCACAGCGCCGACGAACACCTGCTGTATCGTCTGAATGATGGCCGCTGGTTGCAGGTCAGCGAGCGGCCGACTCGCGAGGGTGGCCGGGTGATCCTGTTTACCGACATCACCGAAGTCAAACTCAGCGAAACCATGCGCCGCGAGCAGGCCGTTGCGCAGAAGTCGCACCTGCTGCAACGGGCCGTCGACAACCTGTCCCAGGGGGTCGCGATGGTCAACGCCGAAGGTATCCTGGAGCTGTGGAATCGTCGGTTTCTGGAACTGAGCGGGTTGGCTCCGGTTGCCGCGCACAGGCTTTTTTCAGAGGTGATCGCTGACAGCGAATTGGCTCTGTTGACGCCGGCCAGCCGCGACGCCAACGGCCGAGTGATCCATGAGCGGGAGCAGCGGCTATACGACGGTCGGGTGCTGGAAATTCGCACGCATCCATTACCCACCGGCGGCTTTGTCAACACCTTCACGGACATCACCGAACGCTACCAGCATGCTGAAGCCCTCAGCGAGAGCGAGCGCTGGATTCGCTTGATCACCGACCATGTCCCAGCGCTGATTGCTTACCTGAACGCTGATCTGGTCTATGAGTTCACCAACAAGGTCTACGAACAGTGGTACTGCTGGCCACGTGGCGTGATGCTCGGACAGAGTCTGCGCGAGGTCCATAGCGAAGAGCACTACCAGCGGCTGGAAAGCTATGTCGAACGCGCCCTGGCGGGGGAAAGCGTGACCTTCGAATGCCCCGAAATCAATATCAACAATCAGCAGTGCTACATGCTGCGCTCCTATGTGCCCAATCGCCTGGCCAATGGTGAAGTGATCGGTATTTTTGTGTTGATCCGCGATATCACCGAGCGGCGCCGTACCGCTGAAGCGCTGCACCAGGCTTATCAGAACCTTGAACAGCGAGTCCGTGAACGCACCACCGAGCTGACCACCCTGAACAGCCAACTGCTGCGCGAGATCGACGAGCGCAGTCGGGTAGAGTCGCGTCTGCGTGAAGCCAAGCTCGAAGCCGAGCAGGCCAACCTGTCGAAAACCAAGTTTCTGGCCGCCGTGAGCCATGATCTGCTTCAGCCGCTCAACGCCGCACGCCTGTTTACCAGTGCCTTGTTGGAGCGTCGCGAACCGGAGGCCAACGCAATCCTGGTGCGTAATGTCAGTAACTCGCTGGAAGACGTGGAGAATTTGCTCGGGACACTGGTCGACATCTCCAAGCTTGATGCCGGGGTGATCAAGGCTGATATCGCGCCGTTTGCCCTGAGCGAACTGCTGGAAAACCTGGCGGTCGAGTTCACGCAAGCGGCCACCAGCGAGGGCTTGCGCCTGGCGTTCGTGCCGTGCTCGGCGCTGGTCCGTAGCGATATCCAGTTGCTCGCGCGGATTCTGCGCAATCTGCTGAGCAACGCCATCCGATACACCACCACTGGCCGCGTGGTACTGGGTTGTCGTCGGCATCGCCAGCGCCTGTCGATCGAGGTCTGGGATACCGGCATCGGGATTGCCGAAAACAAGCTGGAGGAAATTTTTCAGGAGTTCAAACGTGGCGACGTGCAACGGCCGCATCAGGATCGCGGGTTGGGTCTCGGGTTGGCAATTGTCGAAAAAATCGCCGGAATACTTGGGCATAAGATCAGGGTCCGCTCGACCCTCGGCAAAGGCTCGATGTTCGCTGTCGAAGTGCCGCTGACCCTCAGCGCGCCCAAACCGCAGATCCAGTTACCCATGACTGAGCCAATGCTCGAACGGTTGCGTGGGGCACGGATCTGGGTGCTGGACAATGATGCAACGATTTGCGCGGGGATGCGCACGCTGCTGGAAAGCTGGGGGTGTCAGGTTGTCACCGCGCTGTCTGAGCAGGACTTGGCGCGACAGGTGGAGAACTATCATTGCGACGCCGACCTGTTGATTGCCGATTATCACCTGGACCATGAGCAGAACGGTGTCGATGCCGTGGCGGCGATCAACGCCCGACGAGGCTTACCCTTGCCAGCGCTGATGATCACGGCCAACTACAGCAATGAACTGAAGCTGCAAATGCGTGAGCTGGGCCACACCCTGATGCACAAACCGGTGCGGCCGATGAAACTCAAAACCGCGATCAGCCATCTGCTGGGTAAATAGTCGGCAGGTTGAGCAAATCAGCGCCGCAGGTAGGCGGTGAAATCGATATCCCCGGCGCTGAGAATGGCCTGGACCCGGTTATGCACGTTGAGTTTACGCAGGATGGCCGAGACATGAGCCTTGACGGTGGTTTCGGCGATTTCCAGGGTGTAGGCGATCTGCTTGTTCGAGTCGCCCTTGGTCATCCGTTCCAGGACCAGCAATTGCTTGCGGGTCAGGGCCTGCAGTAACTCAGGCGCAAAGCTCGGCGCGCTGTTCATGCTGCGCCGGGTAGCGGTCTTTTGTGCGTGGATGATGTCCGAAGGCAGATAGACATTGCCGTTAAGGATCTGCTCAATGGCTTCGGTCATCTGCGCCCGTGGCGAAGACTTGGTAATAAAGCCCACCGCACCATACATAATGGCTTGCAGCACAATCTGTTTGTCCTGTTCGGCGGAGACAATCACCACCGGGATAGTGGGCGCCTCGTTGCGCAGATTGATCAGGCCATTGAGGCCGTGCATGCCAGGCATATTCAGATCGAGCAGAATCAGGTCGAGGTCGTCATGGCTCTGAGTCAGCGCCAGCGCGCTCTCCAGGTCAGCTGTTTCCATCACTTCGCTGCCCGGAAAACCGTCGCTGATCACATTGGCGATGGCTTCACGAAACAGCGGGTGATCATCGGCAATTAGAATTTTGTACATGGCCTTTCACCTATTTATTTTTGATTGCGGTGTGGCGGCGTGGCGTATCTGTTGTCCAGGGACAGGCGGCAGGGTATGCCGCATCAGGGGCGCTTCCTTTCTTGTCATGACGGCATTACATGCCACTGCCCAGGCTTTGTGAATGCGACGATAGTCAGGTAAACCCGTACCAAAGTACGAGGCGCTGTGCGGTTGCGGTTTTTCAGGCGGGTCCAAATTACGACTAAATGACAAGGTGACCCCTGCCAAGGGCGCATTCGTTTGGCGGCGCAGGCTCTCTAACATCTGTTCATCGCGTGTGCGACCCACAGACAACGACCCGAAAAGAGGCCTCAATCATGATTTACGCACCCCCCGGAACCCCAGGCGCTGTCGTTTCTTTCAAGTCGCGCTACGGCAATTACATCGGCGGTGAGTTCATCGCGCCGGTCTATGGCGAATACTTCACCAATACCTCACCGATCAACGGTGACGTAATTGCCCAGTTCCCTCGTTCCACTGCCGCTGATATCGAACTCGCACTGGACGCCGCGCATGGGGCGGCTGATGCCTGGGGCAAGACCTCGGCACAGGATCGTTCGCGGGTCCTGTTGAACATTGCCGATCGCATTGAACAGAATCTTGAAGTGCTGGCCGTTACCGAGACCTGGGACAACGGCAAGGCCGTGCGCGAAACCCTGAATGCCGACGTTCCGCTGGCGGCCGACCATTTCCGTTATTTCGCCGGTTGCATCCGTGCCCAGGAAGGCGGCGCCGCGGAGATCAACGAGCTGACCACGGCTTACCATTTTCATGAACCGCTGGGCGTGGTGGGGCAGATCATCCCGTGGAACTTCCCGCTGCTGATGGCGGCCTGGAAACTGGCGCCTGCGCTGGCCGCGGGCAACTGCGTGGTGCTCAAGCCGGCCGAGCAAACGCCGCTGTCGATCATGATCTTCGCAGAGCTGATCAACGACCTGCTGCCGCCGGGGGTTTTGAATATTGTGCAGGGCTTTGGCCGTGAAGCCGGTGAGGCCCTGGCCACCAGTAAGCGTATCGCCAAGATCGCTTTTACCGGCTCCACTCCGGTGGGCGCGCACATCATGAAATGCGCGGCCGAGAACATCATTCCAAGTACGGTGGAGCTGGGTGGCAAGTCGCCGAATATCTTCTTCGAAGACATCATGCAGGCCGAGCCACAGTTTATTGAAAAGGCCGCTGAGGGCCTGGTGCTGGCGTTTTTCAACCAGGGCGAAGTCTGCACCTGCCCATCGCGTGCCTTGATCCAGGAATCGATCTACGACGCGTTCATGGCGGTCGTGATGCAGAAGATCAGCCAGATCAAGCGTGGCGATCCTCTGGACACAGAGACCATGGTCGGTGCCCAGGCCTCGGAGCAGCAATACGACAAGATTCTTTCGTACCTGAAGATTGCGCAGGCGGAGGGGGCGGTGCTGTTGACCGGCGGCGCGGCGGAGCGCCTGGAAGGCGACCTGTCCAGCGGCTACTACATTCAGCCGACGCTGCTCAAAGGCAACAACAAAATGCGCGTGTTCCAGGAGGAGATCTTCGGTCCGGTCGTGGGCGTGACCACCTTCAAGGACGAAGCTGAAGCCCTGGCGATTGCCAACGACAGCGAGTTTGGCCTGGGCGCGGGTCTCTGGACCCGGGACATCAACCGTGCCTACCGCATGGGGCGGGCGATCAAGGCCGGTCGTGTGTGGACCAACTGCTATCACCTGTACCCGGCGCATGCCGCGTTCGGTGGCTACAAAAAGTCCGGTGTCGGCCGTGAAAACCACAAGATGATGCTCGACCACTACCAGCAGACCAAAAACCTGCTGGTCAGCTACGACATCAATCCGCTGGGTTTCTTTTGATACTGTGAGCGCTTCACCGGCAAACGTTTGAAACGGTAGGAACCGGGCATCCCGCTCGTTCCTACCGTTCGTTTTTTCCATTCACTCAATTCGTCGCGTTTTAGCCCTGACCTTGTGCTTCGTTCCCGTCCCCGCCTTTGCTGGAGGTGCTGGAGACCGCAATCGAGCCGCGCCCGGTTTTGCTTCTGGAATAGTAAGATGTGCTTGTCTGATATTGGATCAACTTCAGCATCCATTTCACCTCGCCCAGCTTTTCTTCCGGCTGTCTGGCCCAGAATCACCAGCCAGTTAGTCTTTGATAGCGCATAACGGATTGTTAAATGAGTACCCCGGCAACTGAAAACACCGACAACTGGCAACCGGTCATTGCGCTGGCGTTGGCCGCTTTTGTCTTCAATACCACTGAGTTCGTGCCGGTCGGCCTGTTGAGCGCCATCGGCGACAGCTTCGACCTGTCGAGCGCACAGGTCGGGTTGATGTTGACGATCTATGCCTGGGTGGTATCCCTGACGTCGCTGCCGGTGATGCTGCTCACCCGAAACATCGAGCGCCGCAAGCTGTTGATGGTGCTGTTCGGCCTGTTCATTGTCAGCCATGTGTTGTCCAGTCTGGCCGCAAGCTTTGGTGTCCTGCTGGTGAGCCGGATCGGCATCGCCTTGTCCCATGCGCTGTTCTGGTCCATCACCGCATCCCTCGCGGTGCGGGTGGCGCCGGTGGGCAAGCAGGTGCAGGCGTTGGGCCTGCTGGCGACCGGGACGTCCATGGCCTTGGTGCTGGGGATTCCGCTGGGCCGATTGCTCGGCGAAGCCATGGGCTGGCGCATTACCTTTCTGGTGATTGCCTTGATGGCGAGCGCGCTGCTGCTTTGGCTTGGCAGAACCCTGCCACTGCTGCCGAGCCAGAACTCGGGCTCCCTGAGAAGCCTGCCGGTGCTGTTCAAGCGCCCCGCGCTGGTGGCGGTCTACGGCCTGACAGCTGCGGTGATCACGGCTCAGTTCACGGCCTATAGCTATATCGAGCCGTTTATCAAAACCGTGGCCGGCATGAGCGGCGAGGTGGTGACCCTTATCCTGCTGTTGTTCGGTGGCGCGGGGATTTTCGGCTCGCTGCTGTTCAGTCGATTCAATCGGCAATACCCACAGCGCTTTCTGCTGGTTGCCACGTCGTTGCTGGTGGTGTGCCTGGCTTTGCTGTTGCCGTTGAGCGGCGAGGTTTCGACGCTGGGGGCGCTCAGCGTGTTCTGGGGCATGGCGATCATGTGCTTCGGACTGTCGCTGCAGTCGAAGGTGCTGGTGCTGGCACCGGACGCAACCGATGTGGCGATGGCGCTGTTCTCGGGGATCTACAACATCGGTATCGGGGGTGGGGCACTGGTGGGCAGTTGGGTGGGGCGGCAACTCGGGTTTGCCTATGTCGGCGTGGTGGGAGGCGTGTTGGCGGGCCTGGCGTTGGCCTTCTACGGCCTCTCGGTTTATCGCGCTGGCCGGGTCGGGGCGGGGAGCTGATTCCTGGCTGCTTTAATGGAGCGTCACAACCCTGCGACCCTCGCCGATCCGGATTCTGTCCAGCGCCCGGTTTAACGCGTCGAGGGCATCGAGGAGTGCTTTTGCCTCGGCTTCCCTGCCATCCCCCCAAAGGCGTTCAGCCATTTTGTTCAGGGCCTGGATCGATCTTTCGATATCCGCGGCGGTTGTTGTCGCGGTAGCCGCCGGTTTGATCTTTGGCATTTTCAGAGCTTCAACTGTCAGGGGTTGAGTTTATTTATCACGACAGGGAGAAGGGGGGGGGATTTATTTTCAGGGAAAAGGGGGCCTTGGCTAGTACATGGAGCTGTTGGCGATCTTGAGGGCCTCTTCGCGGGCAAGCTCCGCTCCCACAAGGGGGGGTTGAGTCGTACCTGATTTTTGTGTAC